>JBPCLE010000001.1:0-5063 GCA_051003575.1 Acidimicrobiales bacterium
CACCGGCCCCGCTACGACGACTGGACAGTGCCCAAGGGCAAGCTCGAACCCGAGGAGGACCACGCCGAGGCCGCGCTGCGGGAGGTGGCCGAGGAGACCGGCCTGCGCTGCACCCTCGGCCCCGAACTGGCGCCGACGGCCTACGTCGACCGCAAGGGCCGTCCCAAACGGGTCCGCTACTGGGCCATGACGCCGGCGGGCCGCGGGAGCTTCACCCCCACCGCGGAGGTCGACGAGGCCCGCTGGATGCCCATCGAGGCCGCGGCGTCGTTGCTCACCTACCCCCGGGACCAGCCGGTGCTCGACGGGCTGGCACGATGAGCGTCCTGCTGGTCCGACACGCCAAGGCCGGCGACGCCGCCCGGTGGGAGGCGCCCGACGACCTCAGGCCGCTCACCCCCAAGGGCGAGGCCCAGGCCGAAGCGCTGGTGGCGCTGCTCGGCGATTTCGCGGTGGACCGGATCCTCTCCAGCCCCTACCTGCGGTGCACCCAGACGGTGGCGCCCCTCGCCGCCGCCCGGGGCTTGGCCGTGGAGCCGTGCGACGACCTGGCCGAGGGTGCGGGGCGCGCCGGCGCCGCGTTGGTCCACCGCCTCCTGGCCGACGCCACCTACACGGTGCTTTGCAGCCACGGCGACGTCGTGGAAACGATCCTTGAGAGCCTGGGCGTCCGGCCGGAGACCTTCACCCGCAAGGGCGCCACCTGGGTGCTCGACGCCGGCGCCGCCCGCCACCTCGACCCGCCGGCGTGAACGCGCCGGCGCCGGCGGTTGGGGACGGCCGGTGAATCTCGCCCAGCGGATCCCCACCTAGCCTCGCGGACGCATGCGCATCGCCGCCTTCGACCTGGGATCGAACTCCTTCCACCTCCTCGTGGTCGACGCTCACCCCGACGGCACGTTCGTCCCCCTCGTCCGGGAGAAGGACATGCTGCGCCTCGGCGACGCCGTCGGCCGGGAAGGGCGCATCCCCGACGCGCTGGCCGACCGCGCCGTGGCCACCGTCGACCGGTTCCGAAAGCTGGCCACCGGCGCCGGCACCGAGGAGATCCACGCCCGGGCCACCGCCGCCCTGCGGGAGGCGGACAACGGCGGCGAGGTGATCGACCGCATGGCGGCCGAGGCCGGCGTGGTGGTGCGCGTCATCAGCGGCCGGGAGGAGGCCCAGCTCATCTTCCAGGCCGTGCGGGCGGCCGTGGTGATCGACCCCGGCCCCGCCCTCGGCCTGGACCTGGGCGGCGGCAGCCTCGAGGTCATGGTCGGCGACCGTTCGCACCTCTCCCTCGCGGCCAGCGTGCCCCTGGGCGTGGCCCGCCTGTCGGCGGAACTGGTCACCGGCGACCCCATGACCACCGACGACGTCCGCCGGCTGGAGAAGCGGGTCACCAGCGTCCTCGCCCGCCTGGCCGACCAGGTCGCCCGGCTGCGCCCGGCCATGGCCGTGGGCAGCAGCGGCACCTTCTGCGACCTGGGCCGCATGATCGCCGCCCGGCGCACGGGCAACGTCCCCAGGTCGATCAACCAGTTCACCTTCACCCGCGATGAGCTTCTCGAGCTCCACGAGGAGCTGCTGAGCAGACGGTCGGCCGAGCGGGCGTCGATGCCCGGCCTGGAGACCAAGCGGGCCGACATCATCGCCACCGGGTCCACGGTGCTGCTCACGGCCATGGAGCTCTTCGGGTTCGACACGATGACGTTGAGCGAATGGGCGCTGCGGGAGGGCATCATCCTCGACGCCATCCCCCGCCACGAGGCCGCCGAGTGGTCGGGCGACCCCCGGGCCATCAGGAGCCTGTCGGTGCTCCAGCTCGCCCGGCGCTGCAACTGGGACGAGGTCCACGGCCGCCAGACCGCCCGGCTGGCGCTCGACCTGTTCGACCAGACCGCCGAGCTCCACGGGCTCGACGCCGGCGACCGGGAGCTGCTGGAGCACGCCGGCCTGCTCCACGACATCGGCGAGCACGTCTCCACCGAGTCGCATCACAAGCACTCCGCCTACCTCATCCAGCACGGGAAGCTGCGCGGGTTCACCCCCGAGGAGGTCGACCTCGTGGCCGCCCTGGCCCGGGCCCACCGGGGCCCGACGCCCAAGCCCGCCCACGAGCCGTACGGTTCCCTCGACGCCGGCGCCCGCGACCGCGTCACCCGCCTCGCCGCCCTGCTGCGGGTGGCCGACGGTCTCGACCGGGGCCGGGCCGGCAACGTCACCGGCATCGAGGTGGTCATCGACGGCGAGCGGGCCCACCTGGTCGCCCGCTCCGACGCCGACATCGCCATCGAGCTCTGGGGCGCCCGCCGCAAGCGGGAGCTGTTCGAGCGCCTGTTCCGCCGGCGCCTCGACGTGGTGCCGGGGTAGTTCGGGGCAATGGCTACGGCGCGGTGACGGTGACGGCCGGCGGGCTGGTGAGGGTCTGGAGGACGACGCAGTAGCGCTCGGTCCGCTCCAGCACCGACGCCAGCTGCTCCCCGGACGCGGCCGGCGCCTCGACGTCGAACCGGAGGCGGATGTCCGTGAAGCCCACCGGCGCCGCCCGGTCGATCCCGAGGGTGCCCCGCAGGTCGAGGTCGCCCTCGGCGGTGACGTGTACGGAGGTCACCGGGACGGCCATGGCCGCGGCGACCATCTGGTAGGTGACCTGGGCGCACGCGGCAAGGGCCCCGAGCAGCAGGTCGCCCGAGCACGGCGCGGTGCCGGGACCGCCGACGCCGGCGTGGGCCTGGGCCTCGTAGACGGCGCGGCCGATATCGACCGAGCATGCCGTCGGGCCTTCCTGCTCGCTGGCGTCCGCTCGCAGCGTCAAGACGGCCGTCGCCGGGTCGTCCCGGTACGCCTGCTTGAGGGGCCGTTGCAGCTCTCGGAGGTCCATTGGGCCAGCATAGGACCGGCGCCTTGCACACGAAAGGACAGGCCGGTACGGTCATCAATCCGTATTGATTCGTGGAAAGGCGCACGTGACCGACGAGAACCTGAGCCGGCGGCGGTTCCTGGGCCTGGCTGCCGGCGGCGGCGCGGCCGCATTCCTTCTCGCTGCCTGCGGGGGCGACGACGGCACCATCGCCACCCCGACGACCGCGGTCGGCGCCGGCGCCGGCGCGGTCAAGGACTTCGGCGGCCGGACCATCACCACCGCCGTGTATGCCAAGAACCACGCGTCGTCGATGCTGGAGTGGCAGCGGTTCGCCCCTCCGGGCCTGACGGTGGAGCCGGTGATCGTCACCAGCCCGGCGCAGATCAGCCGGCTCCTCGTGGCCGGCGAGCTCGACTTCGGGCTGATGGGTTACTACAACACCATCATCGAGGCGTCGACCACCGGCATCAAGTCCAAGCTCATCTCCATGTGCTCCCGGCAGGGCATCGGGCTCATCGCCCGGGCCGACCGGGGCATCACGACGGTTGCCGACCTGCGGGGCAAGAAGGTCGGCGTGCCGCCGCCCGGTGTCCAGGTGCTCGCCATCAACGCCGCCCTCGACAAGGTGGGCCTCAGGTTCGACCGCGACGTGACCGCCGTCCCCGTGTCCTTCGCCGACCAGCCCGCCGTGCTGGAGCGGGGCGATATCGACGCGTACATGGGCACCGAGCCGCTCTGCACCCAGAGCGTCGTGTCGGGCCGTGGCGTGCGCATCAACGAGGTGTACGGCACGCCGGCCGGCGACATCAACACCGCCATGTGGGCCGCCCCCAAGAACCTCGACGACGCCGACCTGCTCACCGCGGTGGTCAAGATGCAGCGCGACGCGGCCGAGTACTTCACGCCCAACGGGGTCAACGCCCCCGAGCCGTGGCGGCGGCTCCTCGTCGAGCAGTTCGAGTACACCGAGGCGGTCTACAAGGCGGTGCTCGACAACGTGGGCGCGGTGTGGAAGTTCGACCAGACCCGCAGGGCCCAGTTCGAGGGGGCAGCCGACATGATGCTGGCCCAGGGGGTCATCACCACCAAGCCGAAGATCGACGACTTCCTGCTCCTGGACTACCTGCCCAAGAGCTGACTCGGCAATGGCGCTGCGTGAGGCAGAGGGCGACGCCGGGCTCGACCTCGACGACCTAGCCGGTCCGACCAGCGCCATCGACACCCGCCGCCGACTGGTGGGCTGGCGCCGGATGGCGGTGGGGCTGGCGTTCCCGACCGTGCTTGTGGCGCTGTGGTCCGTGCTCAGCGCCACCGGCGTGCTGTCCGACCGCCTGCTGCCGGCGCCGATCGACCTCTACCAGTCCGGCCGCGAGTTCTTCGTCGCCCCGACGCGCGCTGCGGTGCCCGGGGTCGTGCCGTTCCGGGGCGCCGGCCTCGAGCACATCCAGGCCAGCGTCGGGCGATGGGCCGGCGCCTACGTGCTCGCCCTCTGCGTGGGGTTGCCGCTCGGGCTGGGGCTCGGCCTTTCGCGGTGGATCTCCGCCGCCGTCGATCCCTTGTTCCAGGCGCTTCGGTCGGTCCCCATCACCGCCTGGCTGCCGATCTCGCTGGTGTGGTTCGGCCTGGGCAGCGGCTCGGCCCGGTTCGTGATCTTCGTGGGCGCGGTGTCGCCCATCGTGGTGGCCACGGCCGACAGCACGGCCCGGGTGCCACGCCAGCTCGTCGACACTGCCCGCATGCTCGGCACCCGCCCCCGCGACCTGGCCCGCCGGGTGTACCTGCCCTCGGCCCTGCCGGGCATCGTGACCGGCCTGCGCCTCGGGCTCACCCTGGGCTGGACGAGCGTGATCGTGGCCGAGCTCACCGGGGCGTCGCGGGGCCTGGGCGCCATGATGTTCGCGGCCCGGGAGATCTTCAAGCTCGACCAGATCATCGTCGGCATGGTGGCCTTCGCCGTCATCGGTCTCACCGGCGACCTGCTGCTGCGGGCCGTCACCCGCCCGCTCACCCGCTGGGCCGACGCCTGACCGGCCCGGGAGGCCGGTCCAGCAAGCAATCACTGGGCCATCCCTCGAAGAGTGTGGACCAGTGACCGGCCCGAGGCCGGTCCAGCAAGCAATCACTGGGCCATCCCTCGAAGAGTGTGGACCAGTGACCGGCCCGGGAGGCCGGTCCAGCAAGCAATCACTGGGCCATCCCTCGAAGAGTGTGGACC
>JBPCLE010000002.1:0-3730 GCA_051003575.1 Acidimicrobiales bacterium
TCGGTCGGCAGGGGCGAAGGTCGGTCCAAGAAGCAGGCCGAGCAGGCCGCGGCGCGCATGGCTTGGGAGCGCCTGGCGGGCGCCGGCATGCCCACCAATCCGGTTCCACCCCCCACTTCTGAAGAGGACGATGCCTGAGCTGCCCGAGGTTGAGACCATCCGCCGCGATCTGGACAAGGAGGTGGTGGGCAAGCGGATCAAGCTGGTGGAGGTCACCGGGATGCGGTCGATCCGGCGCCATCCCAACAAGAAGCACTTCATCGCCAAGCTGGAGGGCCACAAGATCACCGGTATCGAGCGCAAGGGCAAGTACCTGCTCATGCGCCTGGAGGGCGGCGACGTGCTGGTCGCCCACCTGGGCATGAGCGGCCAGTTCCTGCGGGCCCGCAACGAGACCCGCGACCCCTTGTCGAAGCACACCCACGTGGTGATCACCTTCACCCAGGGCGGCCAGCTCCGCTTCCTCGACCCCCGCACCTTCGGCGAGCTGTTCGTCACCACGCCCGAAGAGCTGCCCGACGTGGTGCCCGAGCTGGCCCACCTGGGGTTCGACCCGGTGGAGGAGATGATGAGCTGGAACAGGTTCGGTGAGCTCCTCGTCGCCCGCAAGGCCAAGCTCAAGGCCCTGCTCATGGACCAGAAGTTCTGCGCCGGCATCGGGAACATCTACAGCGACGAGATCCTGTTCGCCGCCGGCCTGCGCTACGACCGGTCGTCGGAGACGCTCTCCTCCCAGGAGGTCCGCCGGCTGTACCGGGCGATGATCGAGACCCTCCAAGACGCCATCAAGCACCGGGGCTCCTCGCTGTCGGACGAGCAGTACCGCGACGTGTTCGGTAAGACCGGTGACTACCAGAACATGCACAAGGTCTACGACCGCGAGGGCCAGGCCTGCCGGCGCTGCCGGAGCACGGTCGTCCGGGTGAAGTTCAACGGCCGGTCGACGTTCCTCTGCGTGCAGTGCCAGGTGTAGCCGGCGGGGAGCCACCATGTCCGGCCGTCCCCATGACCACGGTGGCCGGTGGGCCCGATGACCACATGGAGGTCCGCCACGTCGTCCTGAGGGGGACGAACCGGGAGATCGGGGCCTCGTTGGCGGCGATGGCGAGGGAGCGCCACGGGGTGCTGCCCGCCGTCGGGGGCGACCCGGCGGTGACCCGCGCCCGCCGGCGCTGGTACCGCCGCGAGTGGCCGGCCCACTTCGAGCGCATGCAGGGCGTGGCTGACGTCCACGGCGTGGCCGTCGACGACGACTCGGTGGAGCTGGGCCTGCTGGCCTACCTCGGCGGCGCGCCGGCGCCGGCCTGCTCGGTGGCGTGGCTGCCGGCCGGCGCCACGGCGTCGGGCCACCCGACCCTGAGCCGTAACTACGACTTCCCCACGGGCACGCTGACGGAGATCCTCGGCGGCGAGGCCCAGCCCGGCGAGCTCCCTATGACCGCCAGGCCCTACGTGGTCGAGACCCACCCGAGCGACGGCGGCCCGTCGTGCCTGTTCCTCTGCGCCTACGAGCTGCTCGGCGGCTGCATCGACGGTGTGAGCTCCGAGGGCCTTGTCGTTGCCCTCCTGGCCGACGACGAGACCACCGACCGGGACCCCACGATGGCGCCGGCGGTGGGGCTGAATGAGATCCAGCTTCTCCGGTACGTCCTGGAGACCTGCGCCACGGCCGGCGACGCCCGGGAAGCCCTGCTGGCGGCCAAGTACAGCTATATGTTCCTTCCCTGCCATTTCCTCGTGGCCGACGCCGGCGGTGACTCCTTCGTCTTCGAGCGCTCGGCGAACGCCGACCATCTGGTCGAGGGGGGCGGCGCCGTGCAGGTGGTCACCAACCACCTGCTGTACCGCCGCCGGTCGCCCGAGGACCTGCCCGCCGGCGACGGGCCGTCGGCCACCTACGCCCGGGCCCGGCGGCTGGCCGCCGCCGTCGGCGGGGGGCGGGGCCCGAGCGGCCCCCTGAGCGGGAGCCGGGCCGCGCTCACCCTGGACGACATCAAGGCCGCCCACGCCTGTGTCGACCGGGAGGACCCGGCGTCGCCCTCTCGTACGCTCTGGCACGGCATCTACGACGCCGTCGAGCGCAGCCTGGAGGTGTCGTTCTACCTGGGTGACCACCCCGCCGGCGGGCCCGAGCGGCCCCTTGAGCGGGGTGGCGGGGCCCGCCGGTCGCCCTACCTCCGTTTCGGGCTGTAGCCACCGGCTGGCGCCGACGGCATCCGGTGGGGTCCGCGCCTGGGGGCGGGCCCACCGGTAGCGTTGACCCGATGTTCCTGCGGTCGCTCACGCTCAAGGGGTTCAAGTCGTTCGCGGAGCCCACCACCCTGGAGCTGGAGCCGGGCCTGACCGCGGTCGTGGGCCCTAACGGGAGCGGGAAGTCCAACGTGGTCGACGCCGTGGCGTGGGTGCTCGGTGCCCAGGGCCCCCGGGCCGTGCGCTCCACCCGAATGGACGACGTGATCTTCGCTGGCACCGGCAAGCGTTCCGCGCTGGGGCGGGCCGAGGTCACCCTCACCATCGACAACACCGCCGGCCTCCTGCCCATCGGGTTGAGCGAGGTCACGATCACCCGCACGCTGTTCCGGACCTCGGGGGAGAGCGAGTACGCCATCAACGGGGCGCCCTGCCGCCTGCTCGACGTCCAGGAGCTGCTGTCCGACACCGGGGTCGGCCGCCAGCAGCACGTCATCGTGTCGCAGGGCAACCTCGACACCGTCCTCGACGCCCGGCCGGAGGACCGCCGGCTCATCATCGAGGAGGCCGCCGGCATCTTGAAGTTCCGGCGGCGCAAGGAGAAGGCCGAGCGCCGGCTGGCGGCCACCGAGGCCAACCTGGTGCGCCTGGCCGATCTCAACCGGGAGGTGGGCCGCCAGCTCAAGCCCCTGGAACGGCAGGCCGACGCCGCCCGGCGCCACGATGCGCTGGCCGCCGAGCTGCGGTCGCTGCGCCTGTACCTGGCCGGGCGCGAGCTGGCCGCCCTGACCGCCCGCCAGGGCGCGGCGGCCGCCGCCCGCACCCAACTTGGCACCGACGAGACAACGGTCCGCACCGAGCTGCGGGGTCTCGACTCCTCGGTGGCCGCGGCCGAGGCGTGGGTGGCGTCCGCAGCCGGCTCGGGGCTGGGCGACGCAGTGGGGCGGCTGGAGGCGATGCGGGAGCGGGCCAAGGGCCTGGCCGCGGTGCTGGCCGAGCGCCAGCGATCCCTCGGGCGTGACCGGGTCACGGCGGTCGACGCGAACCTGGTATCGGCGCTGGAGTCCGAGGCGGCCCGCCTGGCCGCCGAGCTGGCGGAGGTCAGCGCCGAGGTTGAGGAGCTGGCGCCCCAACGAGCCGAGCTGGTCGAGGCCGAGGCCGGCGTGGCCCGGGAGCTCGACGGGCTGGCGGTGCCCCAACCGCGGCCCGACCGGGCCGCCGAGGCCCGGGGCGAGCTAGGCGCCGTCCGGGCCGGCGCCGAGCGGGGCCGGGCCGAGATCGCCCGCCTGGAGGCTCGCCTCGCCGACCTCGAGTCGCAGGCGGCCGCTCTCGACGACCGGCTCACCGAGCGGCGGGCCGAGGCCGACCAGGTGACTGCGGCCGAGCGGGAGGCGGTCGAGCTGGCCGAAGCCGCCGAGGCGCGGCGCGCCGACGCCGCGGCCGGCCTGGAGGCGGCCCGCGCCGAGGCCCGGGAGACCGCCTCGGCGGAGAAGGTGTGGACCGCCCGGGCTGAGGCGCTGGCGCTCGCCCTGGCCGAGTC
>JBPCLE010000003.1:0-6789 GCA_051003575.1 Acidimicrobiales bacterium
GGGGGGCAGATAGAGCTATTGCGTCCGGCGCAGCATGTTGGCGCCGGCCCTCCGCCGGCTGTCGACCGAGAACGCCCAGGGCGAGGACTACCTGAACGACGTGGTCGGCGTACTCCACGACGCCGGCCACAAGGTGCTGGCCGTCGAGTGCGACGACCCCAACGAGGCGGTGGGGGTCAACGACCGGGCCCAGCTGGCGGCGGCCGAGGCCGAGCTCCGCCGCCGGATCAACCACCGGTGGATGCAGGCCGGCGTGACCATGGTCGATCCCGAGCACACCTATGTGGACGCCAGCGTCCGCCTGGCGGCCGACGTCACCCTGTTCCCCGGCGCCATCCTCCAGGGCCGTACCCGGGTGGGCGAGGGCGCCCGCCTCGGCCCCGACGTCCGCCTGGTCGACTGCCTGGTGGGCGAGGGGGCCCACGTCGAGCAGTCGGTGGGCTACGACGCCGTCGTCGGCCCCTCGGCCATCGTCGGCCCCTTCGCCGTCCTCCAGCCGGGGAGCCATATCTCCGCCGGCACCACCACCGGGTCGTTCTACACTGCCACTGCGGGCGACGAGGAGAGCGTGTAGCGGCCGATGGAGCTGGTCACCAAGAAGCGACTTGAGCTGTTCTCCGGCCGCTCCAATCCCGCCCTGGCCCAGGAAATCGCCGCCGCCCTGGGCGTTTCGCTGGGCGAGCCGAACCTGTCACAGTTCGCCAACGGCGAGATGCACTCCCGCTTCGAGGAGTCCATCCGTGGCGCGGATGTGTTCATCGTCCAGAGCCACAGCAACCCCGTGAACGAGGCGATCATGGAGCAGCTGATCATGGTCGACGCAGCCAAGCGGGCGTCGGCCAAGCGGATCACCGCCGTCTGCCCGTACTACGGCTATGCCCGCCAGGACCGCAAGGCCGCCGAGCGCGAGCCGATCACGGCCAAGCTGCTGGCCGACATGCTCACCGTCGCCGGCGCCGACCGCATGGTCAGCGTCGACCTCCACTCCGGCCAGATCCAGGGCTTCTTCGACGTCCCGGTCGACCATCTCACGGCCATGCCGGTCCTGGCCGACTGGGTGGCGGCCAACCTGGGCAGCGACGTCGTCGTCGTCTCCCCCGACGCCGGCCGGTTCAAGGTGGCCGAGCGCTTCGCCCAGATCCTCGAGGCCGACGTCGGATCGGTGGCCAAGCGGCGGCTGCGGGGCGTGGCGAACCAGGTCGAGGCTCTCGACGTGATGGGCGACGTGGAAGGGCGCATCTGCGTCCTGATCGACGACATGATCGACACCGCCGGCACGATCTGCGCCGCGTCCGAGCAGCTCATCGACCACGGGGCCGCCGAGGTCTACGCCATGGCCACCCACGGTGTGCTCTCGGATCCGGCCCTCGACCGGCTGAAGAACTCGGTCATCACCAGGGTGGTCATCACCGACACCCTCCCCCTCGCCGACGACCGCCGGATCGACAAGATCGAGGTCCTGTCGGTGGCCACCATCATCGCCGACGCCCTCCGTGCCGTGTTCGAGGACCGGTCGGTCTCGGAGATCTTCGGGGGCGCCAACCAGGCCTGACCGGCTGACGCGCCATTCACCTGACGCTCCATTCACGTAGACTTGTCCGCCATGGATGAGGTTTCGTTGGTCGCGGATGTCGGGCGGGTCAAGGGCAGTTCGGAGTCGCGTCGGCTCCGGCGGGCCGGAAAGGTGCCCGGCGTGCTGTACGGCCACGGGATCGACCCGATCGACGTGGCGGTGGGCAGCCGGGAGCTGCGAGCCGCCCTCACCTCGGCCTCCGGGCTCAACGCCCTCATTTCCATCGACGTCGGCGGCACGAACCACCTGGCCATGGCCCGCCAGCTCCAGCGCCACCCCACCCGGCGCACCATCGACCACGTCGACTTCGTCATCGTCCGCCGCGACGAGATCATCTCCGCCGAAGTGCCCGTGCACCTGGCCGGCGAGGCCGACAAGGTGGAGAAGGCCGACGGCATGGTCGAGCACACCATGTTCAGCCTGATGGTCCACGCCACGCCGGGCGACATCCCCTCCTCGATCGAGGTCGACATCTCCGACCTGGCCATCGGCGACGTCATCCGGGTGGGCGACCTCAAGCTCCCGCCCGGCGTGACCACCGACGTGGACCCCGACGACCCCATTGTCGCCGGCGCCACCACCCGCATGGCCGCCGAGCCCGAGGGCGAGGACGCCGAACCCACGGCGGGGGCCGATGCCGGGGGCGAGGCGGCTGCCGAGGGTGCCGGCGAGGCAGAAGAGGGCTAGATCCCGCTGCTGCGAGAACGCACGGGTGAGGCCGCCCACCTGTTGGCCATCGGCCTCGGCAACCCGGGCGCGGAGTACGAGGGCACCTGCTACAACCTGGGCGCCGACGTCGTCGGGCTGCTCGCCAGCCGCCACAATGCCCCGCTCCGTCGGGGCAAGGAGCGGGCGCTCGTCGCCGAGGCGCGCATCCAGGGCAAGCTGCTGGCCTTGGCGTTCCCTCAGACGTTCGTGAACCTGTCCGGGGAGTCGGCGCTGCGCCTGGTGCGGCGCTACGGCGTGGAGGGCGACATGAGCCGGGTCGTCGTGGTCCACGACGAGCTCGACCTGCCGCCGGGCCGGGTGAAGATCAAGGAGGGCGGCGGCACGGCCGGCCACAACGGGCTGGAGTCCATCCGGGCCCACCTGCACTCTGGAGCCTTCATCCGGGTGCGCATCGGGATCGGCAAGCCGCCCGGGCGCCAGCAGGGCGCCGACTTCGTCCTCAAGCCGGTGCGCAAGGCCCAACAGCTGGAGCTCGAGGTGGCCGTCGTAGACGCAGCCGACGCCGTCGAGGCGATCTTCACCGAAGGGCTCAGCGCGGCGATGAACCGCGTCAATACCCCTTGACCTGGCCCCTGGGGCAACCTTTTACGCTCGTCGTATAACGACGACCGAGAACGCCACGAGCACCTGCGGTTGCGGGTGTTCGGCGATGACCGACCTGACCGAGGCCAAGGAACCGTGCGGTTGCGGCTGTGAATGCTGCGGCGACGCCGAGCCCAAGTCCAAGGAGCAGGAGATCGCCGAGCTCCTGACCCTGCGCCAGTCGGTCGACAAGCGGCTGACCGAGCTCAGCAGGTAGCTGAGGTCCCCTCGGGGCGGCGGGTGACAGGGGCTCCTACCTGGAAAGCTTGGGGTCATGAGGCGCCGCTCCGTCGATCCCGACCAACCCGTGGTCGACGGGCATCCTGGGCGGCTCGGGAGACGTCGCAAGCCCCGCCGCCTCGTGATCGGCGGCGCCATCCTGCTTCTGGCCTGGGGGGCGGCCTCCGGGATCCTGCTCGCCCGCATTGCGCTCGACCTTCGCGCCGCCAAGGCCGCGACCGACCGAGCACGTGGGCTGTCCCGCATCTTTGATGTCGCCGAGGGGCGGCCGATCCCGGACCTCCGCGTGGCCCGACAACGGTTCAGCGAGGCCCACACCCAGGCCGGGAGCCGTCTTCTCACCCCTGTCAGGCACTTTCCCGTCCTCGGTCGGCAGCTGCGGTCGATCGCTGCCCTCTCCCATGCAGCGTCGCAGGTGGCCGCGGTGGGCGAGGAGGCCATGGTCGAGGGGCAGGAACTCTTGGGGCAACCCAGTGGATCGGGCGCCGAACGGGTGAGGCTCGTCACTGCGCTCGGCGAGCTGGCGGCGCGTACAGACACCGGTCTGCAACCGATAACCCTGGGGCCCCGCAAGGGTCTGGTGCCACCGCTCGCCGACGCACGGAACGCTCTGGCCGACGACCTCGCTGCGCTTCGCGATCAGCTTCAGCGCGGCTCGACGGGTGCCAAGTCCGTTTCCCTTCTGCTCACCGGCCCGCGCCGGTACCTGCTGTTTGCCGCCAACAACGCAGAGATGCGGGCCGGCTCTGGGATGTTCCTGTCCGTTGGTGAGTTGGAGATCGACTCCGACGGGCTGCGCCTGGGGGAGATGCGCTCGGTGCTCGACGTCGACGTGCCGCCCGGCAGCGTCCCCTTGGACGGCGACCTCGCCGACCGGTGGGGCTGGCTCGAGCCCAACCGGGAGTGGCGCAACCTGATGACGTCCCCCCGGTTCGACGTCGCCGCCCCCCTTGCGGCCGAGATGTGGGCGGCTGCTGGCAACCGCCCCGTCGACGGCGTGCTTGCCGTCGACCCGGTGACCCTCGCAGGACTGCTGGAGGCGACCGGGCCGGTCACGGTCGACGGCCGCCAGTTCGACAAGACCACTGTGGTGGAGGAGCTGTTGCACGGCCAGTACCTTCGATTCGGGACCGGCGAGCGAAGCGAACGGCAAGAGGAGTTGGGGAAGCTGGCTCGAGCGGCCTTCGACGCCTTGGACGCCGGCGGCTGGTCTGTACCGGGCCTGGCCAGTGGCCTCTCGTCGGCGGCTGGGGGGCGGCATCTGCTGCTGTGGTCCTCCCGCCAGGAAGAACAGTCCGGATGGGAGGCCCTCCGGGTCGCCGGCTCCCTGAGCGCCGACTCGATGTTGCTGTCGGTGGTGAACCGCGGGGCGAACAAGCTTGACCGGTTTCTGAATGTCTCGTCCGAGGCCTCCTTCACTCGCGCAGGACCCGATACCGACGTGACGCTCCGGGTGACCCTGCGAAACCAGGTCCCGCCCGGCGAGCCGGACTACGTGCTCGGCTCCGATCCGGGCAGCGGTGTGGCACCGGGCGTCTATCTCGGCATCGTGACCGTCAACCTCCCGGCCGAGGCCACCGGGGCCAGGTTCGACGACGTCGGGCAACTCGCCGTCGCGGGGTCCGACGGCGCCACCCGGGTGATCGGCGTGCAACTTCAGCTCGACCCGGGTTCGGAGCGCATCGTCGTGGCTCGCTTTCGGCTCCCCGGCCGCAGCGGTGAGATACGTGTGGAACCTTCGGCCCGAGTGCCAGCCACGGCATGGACCGGGCCTGAAGGAGAGTGGTCAGATAAATCCGCGCACGAAATCTCTTGGCAGACGCCGTAAACCCGGTACGGTTGAGGTCATGACGTTGAGAAATCGGGTTGTGAGGTTCAGGATCTTCGCGGCGCTCCTTCTGTTCGCCGCCAGCTTCGCGTTGGCGGGGCCGGCGACCGCACAAACCTACGTGGGGGTCACTCCCCCCCAGGTCGGCGCAGTCGACGCCTCTGGAGGCATCCGCGCCCAGGTCGGCGCAGTCGACGCCTCTGGAGGCATCCGCGCCCAGCTCGGCGCGGTGGACTCCGCCGGAGGTTTCCGCAGCCAGGTCGGTGCCGACGCGACGGCAGGTAGGGCGGGCGGTCTGGCCTTCACCGGTGCCGACATCTTCCAGTTGGTTCTCCTCGCCGGCTCAGCCGTCGTGCTTGGCACGATCGCCCTGCGGCTCTCCCGGAACAGGGCTACACCTTAAGACGTTGACATGAATCGGCGGGCGGGTCCCTGGCGGGACTGCTTCTAACACTCTGAGGGTATGAGAACTATATGGCTGATCCTGGTATCAACCTCGGCGGGCTGACGCCTCCACCGCCAGCACACTTGCCGGCGGATCCACGGTCCGGGTTGGCGACCGCCCCCGACGGTGGGGGTCGATTCCGATGACCGCCCTCCGCCACGGAGCCAGCAGGGTCGGCCGGGCGTCGGGAACCCCGTCGCTCCAGCCGGCACGTCGGCCCGGGAACAGGTCGGGCCCTCTCGTCCCCTTTGCCTTGGACGCCGTGGCCGCGGTGAGTGCCACGGTCACTGTGTCGGTGGCCTACGGCGATCCGCAGGTGACCTGGCCCGTTGCCTTCAACGCGGTGGTTCTCGGCGTCCTGATTCTCCGCCGGACCTACCGATTCCGGTTGTCGTCCTCCGTGCTCGACGAGGCAGGCTCCGCTGTCATCGCCACCGCCATCGCCGTGGTGATCGTCGTCGCCCTCCGGGCCTTCATCTCCGTCGACCCGGATGCCGCCGTCCAGAGTCTCCGCTGGGGGGCACTGGTCGCGCTGAACCTGGCCGTGGTACGTGTCGGCAGCTACCTATGGCACCGGAGAACGTTTCTTGCCGGACACGGGCACAAGACGGTCATCATCGGCGCGGGGTCGGTGGGTCGTCAGGTGTCCCGTCGCCTGCTCGAGCGCCCGGAGCTCGGGTTGCTGCCGGTGGGCTTCCTCGACAAAGAGCCCCGCATGGCGAGCGCTCACAACCTCGAGTTGCCGGTGCTCGGCGCCAGCTGGGATCTCGAGAACCTCGCCGCGGCCCACGCCCTCGACCACGTGGTGATTGCCTTCTCCACCGCGCCCCACCATGTCCTGGTCGACGTGGTCCGCCGCAGCCACCTGCTCGGGCTTCGTGTCCTGATGGTGCCACGACTGTTCGAGGAGGTGCCGCTGGGCAACAGGATCGAGTTCGCAGGCGGGATACCCCTCCTGAGAGTCGAGCCAGCTACCAACAGCTGGCAGATGAATCTCAAGTACGGGATCGACCGGGTGGCGGCCGCTGTCGCCCTGGTCGTGATGGCCCCGCTCCTGTTGACGATCGCGCTGGCCGTGCGCAGCAGCTCGCCGGGGCCGGTGTTCTTCCGGCAGCGCCGCGTCGGCCTCGATGGGCGCGAGTTCGACATGTTGAAGTTCCGGACGATGGTCGGCTCCGCCGGAGTCGGCGTCCAGAGTGAGGCCGACGCCGGGTGGGTCACCGGGATCGTGGCCGGCGTCGGCCCGGACACGGACATGACGCAGGCCACCGACCGACGAACACCCCTGGGGCGGGTCCTGCGCAAACTGTCGCTCGACGAGTTGCCGCAGTTCATCAATGTGCTCAAGGGGGAGATGACCCTGGTCGGTCCGCGACCCGAGCGGGCCTCTCT
>JBPCLE010000004.1:0-4795 GCA_051003575.1 Acidimicrobiales bacterium
CGACCAGGGAGTACCCGAAGAAGCCGTTCATCATCGACAGGACGAACAGGGTCACCCCGACGACCCAGTTGATCTCCCGGGGCCGGCGGAAGGCGCCGGTGAAGAACACCCGGCACATGTGCACTACCAGGGCGGCCATGAAGACCAGGGCGGCCCAGTGGTGCATCTGGCGCATGACCAGGCCGGCCCGGATATCGAAGCTGATGTCCAGCGACGAGGCGTAGGCGGCCGACATCGTCGCGCCTTCGAGGGCCTTGTAGGACCCGTTGTAGACCACCTCGTCGGACGCCGGCACGAAGAAGAACGTCAGGTACACCCCCGTCACCACCAGGATGACGAAGCAGTACATGGCGATCTCGCCGATCATGAACGACCAGTGGTCGGGGAAGATCTTGTCGATGGCCTTGCGGGCGAAGTGGGAGGCCCCCAGGCGCTCGTCGACGAACCGGAACAGCCGGCGGGTCATTTCCTGTTCCAGAAGCCGGGGCCGACCGGCTCGTCGAAGTCGTCCTGGGCGATCAGGTTGCCGTCGCGGTCGATGGCCAGAGGCAGCTGGGGAAGCGAGCGGGTGGCGGGGCCAAAGGTGGGGCGGGCGCCGTCGAGCACGTCGAAGGTCGACTGGTGGCACGGGCACAACAGCTCGTGCGTGTCGGCCTGGTACAGCCCGACCGGGCAGCCCACGTGGGGGCAGATCTTGGAGTAGGCGACATAGCCCTGAGGCGCCCAGTCCTCCCGGCCCGGGCGGGGCCGCAGGAGGCCGTCCTCGACCCTGACCACCACCACCTGGGAGTCGCCGGCGTGCGCCGCGCCCCGGGGGAACGCGGTGATGGTACCGCCCACCTCCAGGGTGTCGACCCGGATGGGCCGGCCTTCGACGTCGACCAGGCGGGCGCCCGGCCGCCACGCCGTGGTCAGCAGCGCCCGGCCCGGCGCCGGCCCCAGAGACCGGATCGGGAACACCGCGGCCAAGGCCAGGGACCCACCGGCGGCCCAGAACAGGCGCAGGACCGAGCGCCGGCCCGGCTCCTGGGCGACCTCCTCGATCCGCTCCTCGACCGCCTCCTCGTCGTCCTCCTCGCCGCCCAGGGGGCCCCGCTCGGCTGTCACCGTGCCCTCGGTGGACAGGCCCCGGGCCCAGAGGACCAGCGCCACCCCGATACCGGTCAGCGACACGCCGAGCAACGCCCCCTCGGCCTGGGGCTGGCCCCCGGCGACGTAGACGACCGCCAGCGCGAGGGCGGCCACGGTGGCGACGACCAGCAGGGCGGCCATCCGGCGCTCGGCGGGCATGCCCGCCGCCTGGTCGCTCACCTCGCCTCGCTTCGCTGCGGTGCTCGCTCCCATCAGTCCTTGGTTCCAATCCACCGCACCGCCACCAGCATGGCCCCCAGGCCGACGACCCAGGCCACGAACCCCTCTGGGATGGGCCCGAGGTGGCCGAGGCCCAGGCCGCCCCGGTCGTTGGGGTCTCGCAGGTAGCCCACGTAGGCGACGATAGAGGCGAGCTGGTCGTCGTCGAGGGTCTCGGGACCGAACACGGGCATGGCGCCCGGCCCGATGCGGACGGACTCGGCCACCTGCACCGGCGTGGCCCGGTTGAGGGGCGGGGCGTACACGGCGTGGCCCAGAGCGCCGCCGGCACCGGCCGAGCTGTGACAGGGGGCGCAGTTGTTGGCGTAGAGGCGGTTCCCCTCGGCCAGGTCGCCGGCCGTGGGTGACACGCGGGGAATGGCCGGCCCGTCGCCGAGGGAGGCGACGAAGGCGACCAGCTGGCGGATCTGGGCCGGTGAGTACGCCACCCGCTTGCGCTCGGCCTGGGCCCGGGGCCGGTCGAGGGGCATGCGCCCGGTGCTCAGGTAGAAGTCGGCCGACGCCGCCCCCACGCCGACGAGGGACGGGCCCCGGTCGTCCACCCCCTCGCCCTCGGTACCGTGGCAGGTGGTGCAGGCCACCCCGAAGAGCTGGCGCCCGCCGGCGATGTCGGCCGCATCGGAGGCGGTCAGCTGGGCCGGGCGCACCTGGGCCGGCGCCGCCGAGGCGCCCACGGTAAGGGCGGCCACGGCCACCGACCCGCCGACCAGGGCCAGGACGACGAGGAGACGGGCCTTCATTTGAGCACGAACAGCGTGGCCCACAGCCCGACCCACACCACGTCGACGAAGTGCCAGTAGTAACTCACCATCTCCACCGCCGGCGTCTCGGCGGGGCCGAACCGCCGGCTGCCGGCCCGGCCCAGGAGCAGGACCATGGCCAGCATCCCGCCGACGACGTGGATGCCGTGGAAGCCGGTCATCACGTAGAAGGCCGAGCCGTAGGGGTGGGTGTCGATATGGAAGCCTAGCGACGACCACTCATGGGCCTGGTTGGCGATGAAGGCGGCGGCCAGCACCAGGGTGGCCGCCAGCCACCCGCGGAAGGCGGGCAGCCGGCCGGCGGCGATGGCCCGGACCGCGAGCTGCATGGTGGCGCTGGACGCGACCAGGCCCAGGGTGAAGAGGCCGCTGACCAAGACGTCGAGCTCGACGTCGGCCGGGGGCCAGTCGCCCTCGGCCGTGGCCCGCAGCGTGAAGTAGGCGGCGAAGAGGCCGCTGAAGAACATGAGCTCCGACGCCAGCCAGACGACGGTGCCGACCGTCAGCACCGGCGTGCGGTCGTGAGCAGGAGCCATGGCGGCGGTGTCCACCACCGTCTGTTCTAGCCCGAAACCGTGATCCGCCCGGACATCCCCTGTGTCTGGTGGTACTTGCAGTAGAAGAGGAAGAAGCCGTCACGGGGCGCCGAGGAGACCTTGGGCAGCTTCAGGGTGCCCCGCTGGCCGGGCGCCACGTCGATTTCGATGGCGTTCTGCTCGGCGTCGTTCGACAGGGCGGGCACGGTGATGTTGTGGACCACGTTGTCCCGGTTCACGAACGTGAACGTGGCCTCCTCGTCCAAGTTGATCCCGATCTTGTTCGGGCTGAAGCGCAGCGTGTCGTCCATGGACACGTCGCCCCGCGGCCCGCTGTCGCCGCCGCCACAGGCCGCCGTCCCCATGATCATCGACAGGCTCAGCAGCCCGCCGACCGCCAGCCTCGACCCTCTCCCCCGCACACTCGCCACGCGTTCTCTCCCCTCTGCACTCCAGCCTTCTCGGTCAGGAACGCATCACTCTATGCGGAAAGCATTGAGCGGTGCCGGATCGACGGCCTCCACCTCGACGTCGCTGACCTCGGCCCGGGCCGGGCCGTGCCGGCACCATGTCACCATGTTCTCCACAGCCTGGGCCTCCCCCTGGAACCAGGCTTCGACCCGGCCGTCGGCCCGGTTGCGGACCCAGCCGGCCACCCCTTGCTCCCGTGCCCGGCGGGCGCAGCTGTCACGGAAGAACACCCCCTGCACCCGGCCGCTGACCAGCACCCGGCGTGCCGTGCCGGGGCGGCCGCCAGTGCTGGCGATTGCCGGGGCGGCGTTGGCGTCAGGCGTCGGCACCGTCCCAGCAGGGGTCGAGCTGGGCGATGAAGGTGAGGCAGCGGCTGGCCTCGTCGTCCTCGCCAGCGGCACCGGCGGTCCGGGCCAGGCCGGCCAGGGAGCGCAGGAAGCCCCGGTTGGGGGCGTGGCCCCAGCGGACGTAGCCCTGGCCCCGCCATCCCGACTGGCGCAGCTGGTCGAGGCCCCGGTGGTAGCCGACGCGGAAGCAGGCGTAGGCCGCGGCGCCGGCGCTGGCGGCGCCGGGGCCGGACGACGCCGACCCTTCCTCCCAGAGGGCGCCCAGGCGGGCCCAGGCGTCGAGGTAGCCGGGGAAACGGGTAGCCACCTGGGCCACCGCGTCCCGGCGCAGATCCTCGGGGACGGCCAGGGCGGCGGCCAACACCTCACGGGCCTCCGCCGGCTCCGGATCCAGCCTGGTCTCGGGCAGGCCCGACGACAGGTTCACAGGGCTCTCAGGCACCGGGTCTCCTCAGGGGGGGAAGGGGCCAGACGTAGGTCGACAGGGCGTCCCACTGTTCGGCGGACATGGATTGCCACACCCACAGCGAGGCTCCCACGGCGCCGGCCCGGCGGGCAACGTCGAGGAAGCGCTCCGTCTCGGTGGCGCTCGGCGCGCCAGCCCGGCCGCCGTCAGGGCCGGCGTCGTAGCCTTGGCCGATGACGTGGACCGGCTTGAGCGACGCCAGCCGCTCCACCGACTCCAGCGCGGCCCCGCCCGGCTCCACGCAGCCCCAGTAGACCATGGGGGCGAAGGCGTCGACATAGGGAGCGATGGCCCGGTAGGGGTAGGTGCCGTTCCAGCGGGCTTCGGTGGCCCGGTACACGGTGGCCACCATGGGCATGGGCCCCGCCGCCGGGCGGACCAGGCCGAGGTAGACGGTGATGCGGCGCTCGGTCAGCACCACGCCCTCGGAGGCCAGCTCGATGTCGGGGCTGAAACCGTCGAGCCGGGAGCCGTCGGGTGCCCGCCAGTTGACCGCCTCGATGCTCCACGCCGCGTCGGCTTCGGGATCGTGCAGGAACGGGAAGCCCCAGCCCATCACGGTCAGGCCGGCCCGGTGGGCCCGGGGCACGATCCGGGAGAGGTAGTCGGCGGCGTAGAAGCCGTCGCGGGAGTCGCCCACCCGGACCCAGATCTGGCGGAGGCCCGCGGCGCTGGCCCGGGCCACGACCTTGTCGACGTCGCCCGCCTCGGTTTGGAGCGTCTTCTAGATCCACATGCCCTTACCGCTCAGCGCGCCGAGGTCGTTGGCGACGGCCGGCGCCGGCTGGGCGGCCGGGAGCTGGGCCTCGGGGACGAGGCGGGGCGGGCGCCAGGGCACAACGG
>JBPCLE010000005.1:0-5445 GCA_051003575.1 Acidimicrobiales bacterium
CGAGCTGGCCTGCTACCACCTCTTCCACGCCACCCGGGCCGACCTCCTGCGCCGGCTCGGCCGGGCCGGCGAGGCCGACGCGGCCTACGACGCCGCCCTGGCCCTGGTGACCAACGCCACCGAGCGCCGGTTCCTGGAGGAGCGCCGGCGGGTGCTGCCGGCGGCTACAGGCGGGTGATCTTGTCGACCTTCGGGCGGGCTCCGTTCTTGCACGGCGCCACGTCGGTGACCAGGTTCAGACGGTAGCGGGCACCGCCCTCGAACAGCTCGCCGCTGTTGGAGCTGCCGCACGCGAGGTCGCCCTCGTTGTGCACGCCCACGACGTCGCCGGCGGGCACGACCCCCAGGTCGATGTCGGCGATCGTCTGATCCACGGCGAGAGGGAACTCCCTTCCGTTGACCGTCACCACCACCGCCCGGGGATGGTTGTTCACGATCGTCAGCGTGAATTGGGCGGGCACGGTCGTGGAGGTGGGCGGGGTGGTGGTGGTTGTGGTTGTCGTGGTGGGCGTGGGTGGCGCAGTGGTGGGAGTCGTCGGTCCCGGCGCCGGCGCCCTGGTCGTGGTGGTCGTCGCCGGCGGGGGCGGCGGCGGACGAGTGGTGGTGGTGGTCGTGGTGGTGCTGGCGATGGCGTTGAGCACCGCCACCGCGGCCTTGGAGAGGGTGGTGGTGGTCCGCATGGTCGTGGAGGGCGCCGGCGGCGGCGGCACCGTGATGGGCACCGTGACCGTGGAGGTGACGCCCACCGTGCCCGTCCGGTCGCCGGCGACGGCCACGACCGCCTGTTCGGGCGGGTCTCCCACCGCGACGAGGGCACCGGCCGAGATCAGGCCGGCCAGGAGCACGCAGGCGACCAACCAGGCCAGCCAACGCGTCATGTTCGGTCCGTCCGTCCCCCGGTCCAACGTCTCCCTTCCCAGCGTGCGCGTCAGAACAGACACCTTCCGGGGGTGTATCGGCGCCTCAGCGCCGCGACTTGAGGGATTTCTTCGGGAAAGTTGCTTCGGCCGGCACCGACTCAATCGTCGAGCTTCAGGGCGGAGACGAACGCCTCCTGGGGTACCTCCACCCGGCCGATCGACTTCATCCGCTTCTTCCCTTCCTTCTGCTTCTCCAGGAGCTTGTGCTTGCGGGTGATGTCGCCGCCGTAGCACTTGGCGATCACGTCCTTGCGCATGGCCTTCACGGTCGTCCGGGCGATGATCCGGCTCCCGAGGGCGGCCTGGATGGGCACGTCGTACTGCTGGCGGGGGATCAGCTCCTTCAGCTTCTCAGTCATCTTGCGCCCGTACTCGTCGGCCTTGGAACGATGCAGGATGGCACTGAATGCATCGGCGGCCACCCCGTTGAGGAGGATGTCGACCTTCACCAGCTCGCTGCGCTCGTAGCCGGACAGCTCGTAGTCGAGGCTGGCGTAGCCCTTGGTGCGGCTCTTGAGCTGGTCGAAGAAGTCGATCACCACCTCGGCCAGGGGGATGCGGTAGACGAGCTCGACCCGCTCGGGCGAGAGGTACTCCATCTTCTGCAGCTCGCCCCGGCGGTTCTGGCACAGCTCCATGACCGTGCCGGTGTACGACGTCGGCAGCAAGAGGGTGGCGACGAAGATGGGCTCCTCGATGTAGTCGACCTGGTTGGGCGGCGGCATCTCCGAGGGGTTGTCGACCTGCACCACGGTGGCGTTGGTGAGGTAGGCGAGGTACTCGACGGAGGGGGCGGTGGCGATGAGGGCCAGCCCGAACTCCCGTTCCAGGCGCTCGCGCACGATCTCCATGTGGAGGAGGCCCAGGAACCCGCACCGGAAACCGAAGCCGAGCACGCCGGAACTCTCGGGCTGGTAGGTGTAGGAGGAGTCGTTGAGCCGGAGCTTCTCGAGGGCGTCGCGCAGTGCGGCGAAGTCGTCGCCCTCAACGGGGTAGAGGCCGCAGAAGACCATGGGCTTGGGGTCCTGGTACCCGACGAGGGAGTGCTCGGCCGGCCGGGCCGCGTTGGTGACGGTCTCACCGGAGCGGGCCTCGCCCACGTCTTTCACGCCGGCGATCAGGTACCCGACCTCGCCGGGACCGAGATCGGCCAGGGGGGTGGGGGCCGGAGCGCGGGCGCCGATCTCGTCCGCGTCGTGGCTGGCGCCGGCCTGCATGAACCGCAGCTTCGAGCCCGTGGTGATGGTGCCGTCCATCACCCGGATGGCGCTGATCACGCCGCGGTACTGGTCGTAGTAGCTGTCGAAGATGAGGGCCCGGAGGGGCGCGTCAGGGTCGCCCGTGGGGGCGGGGATGCGCCGCATGGCCGCGTCGAGAAGCTCGGGAACGCCCTCGCCGGTCTTCCCGCTGATGCGCAGCACGGTGGACGCGTCGATGCCCAGCACCTTCTCGATCTCGGCCGCCACCCGCTCCGGCTCCGCGAACGCCAGGTCGATCTTGTTGACGGCGGCGACGATCTCCAGGTCGTGCTCCATGGCCTGGTAGCAGGTGGCCAGGGTCTGGGCCTCGATGCCCTGGGTGGCGTCGACCAGCAGGATGGCGCCCTCGCATGCGGCCAGCGACCGTGACACCTCGTAGCCGAAGTCGACGTGGCCGGGCGTGTCGATGAGGTGGATGACGAAGTCCCGCCAGCTCAGCCGCACGTTCTGGGCCTTGATCGTGATCCCGCGCTCCCGTTCGAGGTCCATCGAGTCGAGGTACTGGGCCCGCATGTCCCGGGCGTCGACGGCGCCGGTCAGCTCGAGGATGCGGTCCGACAGCGTGGTCTTGCCGTGGTCGATGTGGCTGATGATGGAGAGGTTGCGAATGCGCGCGGGGTCGATCATGGTCCTGGGCCCCATTGTTCCAGGCCATTCGTCTCAGGCCGGCGGTAGCCTGAGGCCAATGGTGAATCTGGCCACCACGGGATACACCGTCGACGACCTCGGCTGGCTTCGCAACGAGATTCGCGTCGTTGCCCACCTGGAGCTCGACCCGTGGGGGAGCCTGATCGTGTCCCCTGCCGACGACGAGCACGAGACCGCCGTGGCGGTGCTGTGCGCCGAGGCGAACCGCCAGCTCGACCTGCCCGCCGGCCGTGTCCGGCCCGCGGGGTTCGCCTGGGTCGTCCCGGGCGGCACCGGGTACCTGATGATCCCCGACCTCACGATCGTGGCGCCCGGCTGGCGACGGGTCGAGGAGCTCCACGTCGAGCCCCCGCCGCTCCTGGTGGTCGAGGTCGCTTCGCCGTCCACCCGCCGGGTCGACCGGAGCCGGAAGCTGGCCGACTACCGCCTCGGTGGCGCCGAGAAGTACCTCCTGGTCGACCTCCCGGACGCGTTCGAGCTGCACGACTTCGCCGCCGGCACGGTTCTGACGACCGCCGGCGAGATCGACCTCCTGGTCGGCGGCCAGCCCCTGCGGTTCTCCCTGCCGGCGTAGGGGGTTCCCCCCGCCGGCTTGATCGGCTCCCCCCAGATCAGGGCGGTCAGAGGGTGGGGTCGTCACCCCGCTGGGGGAAACGGGCGAGGTCGTCGAGGAGCGACGCCGCGGCTCGGGCCAGGTCGTCGCGGCCGACCTCCAGGTCAACCGTCAGGTCGTCGCTGCCGGCGACGAGGGAGCGGGCCCACGGTGGGCGCAGCTCCAGGGCGAAGCCGGCCCGGATCACGACCCGGTAGGGCATGCCGGCCACCGACCGGGCGACCACCGTGAGGTTGGGCTCGTCGAACGCCATGGATGCCGGCGACGGCTCCCGGCCGCCGGCATGGGCCAGCCACGACACCAGGCGCGCCGCCTCCCAGGTGGTCAGGCACGGGTCGGTCACCGACCAGCTGCCCTGGGGCGCCAGCACCCGCAGCGAGACGAGCAGCCAGTTGGAGTCCCAGGGGTCGCGCTCCTCGGCGGGGAACTGGTAGCCGACGATGGCCAGCTCCAGCTCGTTGCCTTCCGAACCGCGCAACAGCATGGTCGCCAGTGTGGCCTCCGGCCGCCCGGCTGGTAACCTCATCCCTCGGCATGGCCAACATCAAAAGTCAGATCAAACGCAACAAGACCAACGAGAAGCGCCGGCTGCGCAACAAGGCAGCCCGCTCCGAGATCAAGACGCGGGTGAAGGCCGCCCTCACCCTGGCCGCCGACTCGCCTGACGCGGCCGCCGATGAGCTGCGCACCGCCATCAAGCGGATCGACAAGGCCGCGGCCAAGGGCGTCATCCACAAGAACCAGGCCGCCAACCGCAAGTCGAAGCTGATGCGCCGGATCGCCCGGCAGAGCGCGGCCGGCTGATCTAGCGCCGGCGGCCCCCCTTGGCTCGCGCCAGGCCGCTCAGGCGGGCGACAAGCACCTCGAGCACCACCTCGGCCGGCCAGTCGACGGCGCCTTTCAGGGCCAGGTCGGCCTCGGCCAGGAGGTGGATGGCGCGGGCCACCGGGCCCGGGCCCAGTCGCCGCACCTGGAGCAGGGCCTTCTTGGCCGGGAAGGTCGACCCGGTGATGCCCAGCAGGGCGGCGGCGGCCGCCTCGTCGGCCACGTCGGCGCCGTCGAGGCGCAGCATTCGGGCGAAGTGGCTGTGCAGGGTGGCGAGGACCACCAGCGGGTGGCGCCCACCGGGGCCGACGAGCCGGCGCAGGACGGTAATTGCCGTCGCGGTCTCGCCGCGGTCGATTGCATCGGTGAGCTCCCACGGCGCCACCGAGCCCACCCCGCCGAGGAGGGGCGCGACCTCGTCGGGGCCGAGCCGGGACCCCTGGCCGTACGCCGCGGCCAGCATCTCCAGGAGGGAGCCGAGCCGGTCGACATCGTCGCCCAGATGCTCGCCCACCATGGCCGTGGCACGGGCGTCGAGTCGCACGGGGCCCTCCTTCAGCCGTGCCGCCAGCCACGTCGCCCGGCCCCTGCCGCCGGGCACGCCGGCGTCGACCACATGGCCCGACTTGCGCACCGCCTCCACCAGCGCCCGGGCCACCTGGCCCCCGCCGGCCACCAGCACCAGCGAGGTCGTGCCAAGCGGGTCGGCCAGGTAGGCCACCAGCGGCTCGACGTCGTGGGTGGCGAACCGCCCGATGCCCCGGGCGACGACCACGCGGCGGTCGCCGAAGAACGGTGGCGTCTGGGCCGCATCGACGATCGTGGCGACCGTGTAGTCGTCGCCCGCCAGCTCCTCGGGCATGAGGCCGGCGTCGCCACCGGCCAGTTTGGCCACCAGGCGCTTGACGGCGTCGGCCAGCAGCGCCGGCTGATCGCCCCTGACCAGGTACACGGGCAGCGCCGGCATCAGCGGGCCTCCAGCACCGCGGCCAGTACGTCGCACACCCGCCGGCTGCCCGCCACGTCGGCGGTGCGCACCAGGCGGGCGCCCCGGATCACCCCCACGGCGGCGGCCGCCGCCGGCCACTGCTCGGTTGTGACGTCGACCAGGAGCGTGTCGGGCACGGCGCGCTCTGGCGGCAGCCCGGTGCCGGCGATGGCGCCGGCGGGGACGACGACC
>JBPCLE010000006.1:0-20979 GCA_051003575.1 Acidimicrobiales bacterium
CTCTACGACGAGGCCCGGGCCGCGGCGGCAGCCGAGCGGGCGGCCCGCGTGGCGGCCGAGCGGTCCCAGGACCGGCTGACCTTCCTCGCCGAGGCGTCCTCGACGCTCGCCTCCTCGGTGCTCGACCTGGAGACCACGCTGGCCCACGTCGTGGATCTGGCCGTGCCCCGACTCGCCGACGGCTGCGCCATCCAGCTGGTCGACGAGCGGGGGGCGCCCCTGCCCGTCGCCCTCTCCCACGCCGACCCGGCCAAGCTGGCAGGCCTGCGCCGCGTGGTGGACGAGCGGGCCGGCGGCGAGGGCCAGTCGGTCTGGGTCCTCCCTCTCCACTCCCAGAGCCGGAAGGTCGGTGAGCTGACGCTGGTGACGGAGCCCGGTCGCGCGCTGGACGGCGGTGACCTGCAGCTGGCCGAGCAGCTTGCCGTCCGGGCCGGCACGGCCATCGAGAACGCCCGCCTCTTCGCCGATCGCAGCCGGGTCGCCCGCAGCCTTCAGTCCAGCCTGCTGCCCCCGAGCCTTCCCTCGATCCCCGGGCTGGAGCTGGGCGCCCGGTACGCACCGGCAGGCGAGGGCGTGGAGGTGGGCGGGGACTTCTACGACGCCTTCGCCATGGACGACGGCCGTTGGCTGCTCGTGGTCGGCGACGTACGGGGCAAGGGCGTCGACGCGGCGGCGGTCACCGGGCTGGCACGGCACACGATCCGGTCCATCGCCCTCTCCGAGTCCAGGCCGTCGGCCATCCTCAGCCACCTGAACCGAGTGCTCCTCGCCGCCGAGGCCGACCGCGT
Organism: Acidimicrobiales bacterium; assembly: GCA_051003575.1. Classification (GTDB taxonomy): domain Bacteria; phylum Actinomycetota; class Acidimicrobiia; order Acidimicrobiales; family AC-14; genus CADCTB01. Next base: position 789 of record JBPCLE010000006.1, read on the forward strand.
CGCCGCCCTCGGGGCCTTCGACGAGCCGGCCTGGGAGCTGACCGAGCCCCGCTTCTGCACGGTGGCGGTATCCACCGTGCAGCCTCGTGCCGGCGGTGCCGCTGTCGTGGTGTGCTCCGGAGGCCACCCGCTCCCTCTCGTGGCCCGCGCCGGCGGTTGCATCGAGGCGGTGGGACGGCCCGGGAGCCTGGTGGGTGCGGCGCCCGACATCGAGCTCCACGACGTCGACGTCGACCTGGGGCCCGGCGACTCGCTTGTGTGCTTCACCGACGGGATCGTCGAGCGCCACCACGGCAAGGAGTTCTTCGAGGAGTCGGGCATTGCCACGGTGCTTCGGGCCGCCGGCGACGCCGACGCCGCCACCCTGGCCGCCCGCATCGAGGACGAGGCCCGCAACGTCTTCGCCGGCAAGCCGCACGACGACATGGCTGTGCTCATCGCCCGGGTGCCCCTCACATAAGCGCCCGCGGGCACACTGCGACGCCCCCTTGCCCGCACGGCCCTGACCCGGGCGACAACCTGGGCCTTTCCCACGACGGTCGTCGCACCCGACCCGTGACCTCCCGCCACTACCAGTGGTTTCGCGGGAGGGCAGCGGCGGAAGAACCCTTCTAGGCCGCCGACATCGAAGGGAGGCGCCTGCATGAGATCCGGCACCTCCATGGCCACCGACCGGCGGGCCGCCACCCCCATCATCGCCTCCCCCTCCACCCTCGCCGCACCCGTCGCGACCACCTCGTGCCGGGCGCCGGAACCGAGCGTCCGGTCGTCCCCCGAATGAGAGGACCAGCCGTGAAAATCTCACTTGTGCTCTGCCTCCCGCGGGAGTCCTCGACCTTGTCGGTTGTCCGTCACATCACGGAATCCTCGCTCCAGGAGCTCGGCGTGGTCAGCGAAGAGATCGGCGATGTCGTGCTCGCGCTCACCGAGGCGGCCGCCAACGTCGTGAAGCACTCCGGGGCCGACGATCAGTACGAGGTCCACCTGGTGATCGAGGACAACGTCTGCGAGATCACGGTCGTCGACCGCGGTCGGGGCTTCGATTCCGACTTCCTTGGCGTGAACATGGCCGGGCCTTCGGAGGAGCGGGGCCGTGGCATTGCGATCATGGCCGCCCTTGTCGACTCCGTGCGCTTCGAATCCCGCCCGGAGGCGGGCACGATCGTCCATTTGGTGAAGGAGCTCTCGCTGCGGCCGGACGGGCCACTGCGCCGCCTGGCCGGCGCCGAATGATCAGCGCGCGCGGCCGGGCTGCCACTCCAGGAAGACCAGGGTGGCATCGTCCTCCAGCTCGCCGCCCCGGTGGTCGCGGAGGCGCCGCACCAGGCGGCGCAGCACCTCGGCCACCGACAGCTCGCAGCCGAGGAACTCCTCGGCGTCGTCGATCAGCCGCCCGACCCCGAACTGCCGGCCCCCCTCGGGCCGAGCCTCGGTCACACCGTCGGAATAGAAAAGCAACCGGTCACCCGGCTGGAGGTGGACCGCGCCAATCTCGGTGATGTCGAGCCCGAGGCCGAGCGGAAGGCTCGGGGCGGCGTTCATCTCGCCGACCACCTTCGTGCCCCGCACCAGGAGCGGGGGCGGATGGCCGGCGTTCACCCAGCGGAAGTCACCGGTGGCGACGTCGAGCTGGCAGATGTGGCCGGTCACGAACCCATCGCCGCGGAGATGGTCGGCGATGGCATCGTCGATCTGCTCGGCGATCACCGCCAGATCGAGCCCCCGCCGGCGGCCATGGCGGAAGGCGCCGAGGGCGAGCGTGCTGGCCAGGGTGGAGTGCACCCCGTGGCCCATAGCGTCGAGGATGGCGAACCCGAACATCTCCCCGTTCAGCGAGTAGTCGAAGGCGTCGCCCGCCACGACGTACGCGGGCTCGAGGATGCCGGCGATGGCCAGCTCGGGCGAGGTGAAGGCCAGCGGCGGCATGAGCATGTCCCACTGCATCTCCGCCGCCAGGTTCATGGGCCGGCGCCGGCGGCGCAGCTCGACGAGGTCGGTGTAACGGCCTGCGGTGTGGACAAGATGCCCGGCGAGGAGGCCTAGGTCGTCGCAGAGCGCGAGAAGCTCGTCGTCGATGGCTGGGAAGCCGAACTCCAGGACGCCGATCCGCTCGGCCCGCTCGCGCACGGGCGCCCACACCCGCCAGCCGTCGTCCACCTCGGCCGTGACCACCTCCTGGAGCTGGAACGCCCGGCCGGCAAGGGTCCCCTCGACGGCGATGCCTTTCGGCGCCACGGCGAGCAGCTCAACGGCGATACCGATCGGCTGCAGGCTGACCTGCTCGTAGTCGGCCACGTAGAGGACGAGGTGATGCCCGCCCACCTCGTGGAGGGCGGCGGCCACATCGGCGGCCAGCAGGTCGGGGGCGGTCAGGGAGGCACGTCGGAGGAGATCACCGATGATCCCCCGGCCCAACATTGAGCCAGCTTACGAGTCCCCCTGCCGATGAGCGAGTACGCCGGCGTCCGCGCCGAGCACCGCGGGTCCTCGCGGTGGCCGCGAGCCCCCCTCGAACTGGTGACGGTTTGACACGCCAGAGCGTGCAAGAGCGTCACCAGTTGCTTCGGTTGGGCTCGTGTCGGGAGTGGGAGAGCCCGGGCGATCGGCGATTCGGACCGGCAGCGGCGACATGATCGTTACAGCAACACCTCGCACCCCACTGTCTGGCTCGCCGGGTTGGTGCCCGGCGTACAGGTGTCGGTGCCGTCGCTGCCCGAGAGCCGGTCGGTGCCGGCGCCACCGATCAACCGGTCATTGCCCGGGCCGCCCGTGATGTCGTCGTCGCCGTCGCCTCCCACCAACAGGTCGTCGCCGGGACTGGAGGCCAGCTGGTCGGCCCCGTCGCCGCCGCAGACGGTGTCGCGCCCGTCGCCCCCGCTGATCTGGTCGGCGCCGGCACCGCCGAAGATGATGTCGTCACCCCCGAGGCCGGCGATGCGGTCGACACCGGCGGTGCCGTAGATGACGTCGTTGCCGGCGGTACCGAAAGTGGTGAGGCCGGGCGAGGCGATGACGATGTTGTTGCCCGGGAGGGTGCCCGGCGGCGGGGGCGCGGCGCAGATGCTGACCACGGTCGACGTCTCGTTGGGCGCGTTGCAGGGCGAGGTCACGCCGAAATTGAGCGCATCGCCGCCGTAGACCACCGTCCACCGGTAAACGCCCTCCGCCACCGCGTTGAACTGGTCGGACACGTAGGCGCCGTTGCCGGCCACCGCCTTCACGTTGGTGAACGCGACGGGGCCGGCGCAGGTGGCGTCGCCCGGGCCGAAGGCCCGGAACGTGAGGTTGCCTGTGGGGGCGGTGCCGCCGGCGAGGGTGGCCGTGTCGGTGATCAGGGGCGGGTCCACCGCCGTGTACCCGACGGCCGAGCTGGCGGTGGTGGAGATCGTGGGCTGAGTCTTGGCCGTGGTCGAGGCCGCGGTGTTGTTGTTGCCGGCGTTGGTGTCGAAGGAGCCGCTCACGGTGGCGTTGTTGGTGAGGATCGCGCCCGGGGCCACACCCAGGCACACCGACGTCACGGCCAGGAGCTTCCGCATTGAGGAGTCGTCCTCCAACTTGGTTGTCACAGTTCGTTCCCCCGAGACAATGGCCCGCAACCTCAAGTCCCGCCACGGTCGCGGCGGCCGCCGCCGGCTATGTGCTCAGGTCATCCATTGCGGGGCCGGCGACCGAGTGGGAGCGTGTGCCCGATGGCGGAGGACCTCGAGCGATGGACGGAACGCACGCCGCACCTGTTCAACCGGGCGCCGGCGTTCGGGCTGGCCCGGGAGGCCGAGCAGCTCGACGGCACCGTCCCGCCGGCGCCGGTCGACGAGCCTCCCCGTGCGCCCCGGCGCCAGCGAGGGCCCTTCGTCACCTACTTGAGCATGCCCTGGTCCTACGGAGACCGGGCTGAGCGCGACCTCTGGCACCGGATCCGCTGCCGGGTGGGTCGCCACGAGCTGTACGGTGGCCACCCGATGCACATGGCCGGCGCGGTGGTCTACGTCGAGCGCAGCTGCCGGTGGTGCGGAGTGGAGCCGGACCAGGACGGATGGAACAGCGTCTCAGCCTGATCACCCTGGGCGTGACCGACCTCGGCCGGTCGCGCCTGTTCTACGAGCGGCTCGGATGGCGAGGCCGGAAGGTCGAGGAGACGGTGTTCTTCGAGGCCGGCGGGACCGTCGTGGTCCTGTGGGGCCGCGACAAGCCGGCTGCCGACGCCGGTGTGGCCGGCGACGGGCAGGGCACCTTCGACGGCGTCGTCCTGGCCCACAATGTGCGGTCCAGGGCAGAGGTCGACGATGTGGTGCGGGCGGCCGAGCGCGCTGGAGCGGTGATCACCCGTCCCGCGGCTGAGACGTTCTACGGCGGCTACGCCGCCTGCTTCGCCGATCCCGACGGCCACATCTGGGAGATCGCCCACAACCCCGGCTTCGGCTTCGCGGACGACGGGTCGATCGTCCTGCCCGACTTCGGAGAAGGCTGAGCGAGCCGCGCCTCGCCGGACCGCCGGCACGAGCGCCCCATCGGTCACTACCGTACGAGCTGGTGAGAAGCCGCTGGGTGGCATGGGGGGTGGTCCCGTTGGTCCTCGCGTTGCTCGGTGCGTGCGCCGGCCCGTCGGCCGACCCGGGCGACACCGCGGGTCCTGCGCCCGCCGAGCCGACCCCGACGTCGACCACGCCGGCCACGCCGGCCACCACCGCCACACCGGCCACACCGGCCACCACCACAACCTCGACGGCCACCACGCCGGCCGCCCGCGCCTTCGCCGGCGTGGCGGTCCAGGTCACCGCCGCCGACCTTCCCCACTCGTGGCGGCCCGGCTGCCCTGTCGACCCCGCCGCCCTCCGCCGGCTCGAGTTGTCGTACTGGGGCTTCGACGGCCAGCCCCACACCGGCGCGCTCGTCGTCAATGCCGGCGAGGCCGACAAGGTCATCGGCGTCTTCCGCCGCCTCTACGACAACCGCTTCCCGATCCGGCGCATGGAGCCGATCGACGTCTACGGCGGCAGCGACGACGCCTCCATCGCCGCCGACAACACCGCCGGCTTCAACTGCCGCAACGCGGTGGCCTCGGGCCCGCCGACGTGGTCGCAGCACGCCTTCGGCCGCGCCATCGACGTCAACCCCCTCGAGAACCCCTACCTCCTGGATGGCAGTGTCCTGCCGCCGGCCGGCAGGGACTTCCTCGACCGCCGGGACGTGCGACCGGGCATGGCCGTGCGCGGCGGGGAGCTCGTCGCCGCATTCGCCGCCGCCGGTTGGTCGTGGGGCGGCGTCTGGGCCAACCCCGACTACCAGCACTTCTCAACCACGGGAAAGTGATGCGACAACCACGGCGGGCTGTGCTGGTGGCACTGGCGCTCGTCGCCGGCGCCTGTGGCGGCTCTGGCGGCGGCGGGCCCGACCCCGTGGCCCAGGCCGAGGAGCCGGCGGCCGTCCTTGCCAACTCCCAGTACCCCGAGCTGGCCGTCGACGGCCTCAAGGCCTCCTACCTGCTCGACACCGGCACACACCTCACTCATGTGCTGTCCTTCGTCGAGGGCCTCCGGATCGACGAGAGGGCCGCCGCCGATGCGCTCCGTCATTTCGAGCAGCTCCGCCAGGAGGTCATCCTCGGCGTCGAGAGCGACGGCTCGACGCTCGTCTACAACGTCCGCCCCCGCAACTACCCGCAGCGCTACGTGATCATCGTCCCAGACGGGTCGCCCCTCCCCCGCTGGGCGGGCCGGCCGGAGGAGGGGCGCTCGTTCGCATCCACCCGGCCGGTGAACGTCGACCACGCGGTGACACTGATCCGCATCGGGGCCAAGCCGTTCCGCCTGGCGCCGCCCTTCGACGAGATGGCGCCCGCGGCCCAGCTCGACAGCGTGTTCCTCACCACCGCGTGCGCCCGCTCGGCCGCCATCACCACCGACGAAGCGGCGGCCTACAGGTACGGCGCCAACATCCACAACCAGGGCGAGGGCGTCATCTGCGGCGCAGAGGGCCGCCTGCTCGCCGGCCGCCAGGTCGCCATGCCGGCGACCGCCATGGCCGAGGTCTCCGCCGCCAACCGCGTGCCTCCGTTCCCTGCCCGGGGGCCGGCCTTGGCGGCGCCGGCCTTCGACGAGCGCCGCTACAGCCAGCTTCCGGCGGTCGGGCCGATCTTCAGCCTCGGCTGACGCCCACGCCTCACAGGTGCAGGTCGCCGCCCGACTGGTTAGGGTGAGGCCGCGGGTGGCGGCGAAGGCCCCGCCGCCCGATGCGGTCACGCCGGAGCGGGACCAGCGTGCCAGCGAGAAAGGCGACACCGACCCCGGTACGGGTCGCGGCGACGGCTCTGGACGCCGTCACGTCGCCACCCCGGTCCTCGATCGTGCCCGCCGCTCGCGCCGCTCCTGGAGGAGGGCGGGCCACCCCACGGCCAGGGTCACCCCAAGGAGGGTGCCGCCGACCACATCGGAGAGCCAGTGCACCCCGAGATAGGTCCGGCTCAGCGCCATGAGGCCGGCGTAGGCCGCGGCCTGCACCTCCCACCGCCAGCGGCGCGGGCCCGGCGGGAGGAGCACGATCACGATGCCCACCGCGGTGACGGCGCCGGCGATGGCGTGGCCCGACGGGAACGCGAAGCTGTCGGTGGCGTAGAGGCCCAAGACCGGTGGGGGGCGGGGGTGGGGGGCCTTGAGCAGCCCGACCAGCGGCTCCGACGTGGCGACCGCCAGCACGAACGCGCTCAGCTGGAGCCAGCGCCGGCGCACGGCGAGCAGCACCATCACCACGAGCCGGACGGGCCAGTTCACCCACGCGCTGCCGGCGAAGGCCAGGGCCCTGGCCACCCACACCAGCGGTTCGACCCGGCCGCGGACCATGAGGTCGAGCCACCAGTCGTCGACGTCCTGCACGAAGCCGCGGTTGGCGTCGGTGCCCACCATGAGGAACACGACGGCAGTGAGGGCGGCGGTACAGGCGACGAGGCGCAGCGCCCGCCGGTGGTTGAGGAGCATCAGCCAGTGCTGGCCGGCGCCATCCCGTAGGTCAGGCCGACAGCCACCGCGCTCCCGCCGGGCACGGCGTTAGCCACCGCCGTTGTCGACTTGGCGTCGTGGTGGCCGAGTGTCCCCTTGACGACCGTCTTGCGGTTGGGGAACGCCGAGGCCGGCGAGAAGTCGTGCCAGCCCGAGGTGACGTGGGTACCCGGGCCGGCGGGGTCGTTCGGCGAGGTGACCGCCACCCGAAGCACGTTTGCGTCGTCGCGCAGGTAGGGCCCGACGTCGAAGGTGAACTCCCCGAAGTACCCCTCATGGCCGCCGAGGTGGTACCCGTTCAGCCAGACGTCGGCGAAATAGTCGACGCCGCCGAAGCGCAGCGCCACCGACGCCTCCTCGGCCCGGGTGGGGGCCCGGAACGTGCGGGTGAAGCGCATGGTGCCGGCGTAGTCGTCGATCCCCGACAACAGCTCCCAGTTGACGGGGAGGGTCACCTGGCGGTCGACCCACTCCTCGCCGGCGCGGAAGCGGGCCGTCCAGATCCCGTTGAGATCGTGGTCGCCGTCGCGGGCCGGGAGCGCCGGCGCTCGGCCGGCGCCCGCAAGCGCATCCCGCTCGAGGGTGCGGGTCAGCGCGTCGAGGTAGCGGAAGAGGAGCGCGTTTCGGGCCGGCCACGGAGCGTCGAGGCCGCGGATGGCGTCGAGTTCCCGGCGGGCCGGTGCGAAGGCGGCGACACCGTCGAACTCCACCGAGAGGTGGTTGAAGAAGTGGTCTGTGCCGTCGAGCCACTCCACGCTCCGGGGGCGCCAGCGCTCGACCACGAGGCGGGCCTCGATCAGGCCCAGCAGGCCCGGCGCGGCCTGATGCACCGGCTGGTTGTGGGCATCGTGGAAGCGAAAGCCCTCGCTCCCGGCGATGCCGTCCACCAACGAGGCCGGCGCCGGCCGCGGGGCTGACGGGGCGAAAAGGTCAGGCACGAGGCCCCGGCCTTGCCTTCGCGGCAGCCCCGCGAGTTGTCGTCGAACCCATAGGCGTGGCCTCCTGAAATGGTCGGCTTGACGCGCGCCTGGTCGACGGCCTTCCGTCGCACGGCGCACCGCAACTACCTCCGCGGACCTACCCGCGGCCCCGGCGAGCTACACCTTCCCGGTGTCTGTACCTCAACCAATCTCGCGGAGATCGGCCGAGCCCTCTCCACCCTGCCCGGCGACGACACCGTGTCCCCGGCTGACTGGAAGCAGCGGTCCGAGGCGTGGCGGCCGATGCTCGACGAGCGCATCCGCATGCTGGAGGACCCTGCGCGACGAGCTCGACTCCTGCATCGGCTGCGGCTGCCTCTCTTTGGAGCGGTGTCGGTTTTGCGCAACTCCGGCGACGGGGCGGGCACGATAGGACCGGGGCCGCGATACCTGTTGGGCGACGATCCCCAGCCCCCTCCCAGCAAGCTCCCAGCGAGGAAGGCGACGATCCGTTCATGACCGACAGCCCAGACACCGCCGACCTCTCCCGCCGCCGGGTCGTGATCGGCGGCCTCGGCGCCGCCGCTGCCGCGGCGCTCGCCGCCTGCGGACGCAATGGCAACGACGCGGCGCCGGCGGCGCAGGCTGGCTCGACCACCTCGACCCCGGCGCCGGCCACGCTCGCACCCACGCCTGAGTGCACCGACGACGACGACGTCACGCCGGCCCAGACTGAGGGGCCCTACTTCAAGGCCAGCTCCCCGGAGCAGACGAACATCCGGGGCGGCGCGTCAGGGACGAAGCTGGTCCTAACCGGCACCGTAGTGGGCACGGACTGCAAGCCGGTGTCCCGGGCGCTCGTGGACTTCTGGCAGGCCGACGCCGCCGGCGAGTACGACAACTCCGCCTACAAATTCCGAGGCCACCAGTTCACCGACGCCCAGGGCCGCTACCGCCTGGAGACCGTCGTGCCCGGCCTCTACCCGGGCCGCACCCGCCACATCCACGTGAAGGTCCAACCCGCCGGCGGTCGGGTGCTCACCACCCAGCTCTATCTCCCGGGCGAGGCCCGCAACGCGTCCGACGGCATCTACCGCAAGGAGTGCGAGGTCGTCCTCAGCGACGCGGCCGACGGCAAGAACGCCACGTTCACCTTCGTCCTGAACACCTGACCGTCGGTCGGTTGCCCCGCTACCGCCCTGGCGTCGACGCAGGGTTCACGCCGGTCAGCAGCCCCGGAGCGACGGCCTGAGGTCGCCCGCCCACACGTTGGGCTCGTGACCGCCCACAATGGGGACAGGGACAATCTGGAGGTGGACGATGATCGGGTTCGTGGTGTTCGGCCTCGTCGTGGGTGTGTTGGCACGGCTTCTGGTGCCAGGGCGCCAGCACCTCAGCATCGGGATGACGCTCGTGCTGGGCCTGGTCGGATCCGTCGTGGGCGGCATCGTGGCCAACGCGCTTGGGACGGGCGACATCCTCGAGCTCAACATCCTGGGCTCGATCGTCGCCATCGCGGCTGCCGTCGTGCTCGTCGTCGCCGGCGAGCGAGTGGGTGCGCTCTCCAAGCGCTCCTCCAGGTAGGCCCGCTACCGGAACCCGTCGCACGGCCCACACCACGCTCGGGCCAGGATGGGGTATGCAACTGCTCCTGCTCTCGAACTCCACGAACCACGCAGCGTGATGCTCGCCCACGCGGGAACCTTCGCGACCACGCGGGACATCGGCGTGGCCATCAACCACGAGGACATGACCGACGCCGAGGTCAGCGCCGCCATCACGCTGACGAGTCCGAGCTGGGCATCCCAGCCACCGACCCCCTGACCCGCTCGAACGAGGAGCTGGTCCGGGATGGTGCTCCTGGCCTCCCCCGCGCTCGTTGAAAGGGTGCTCGCCACCGCAGGGTGACCGCACCGCGGCTGGAGATCCGCCTCGACCGGCTCCGCCACAAGGCCCGGTCGCTCGTCGACCAAATGGGCCGGCGGGGCATCGCCGTGACCGCGGTGACCAAGGCCACGCTGGGCTGCCCCCGCATCGCCCGGACATTGCTCGAGGCCGGCTTAGACTTAGCGGCGATCGGCGAATCGCGTATCGAGAACATCGAGACGATGCGCCGGGCCGGATCACGGCGACGATGGTCCTGATCAGGACACCGATGCGCAGCCAGGTCGACCGCGTGGTCGCCCATGCCGACATCAGTCTCAACACCGAGTTCGAGGGCATCGAGGCGCTGGCGACATCGGCCCGAGATCAACGAAGCGGTCGGGAAGGCGACGATCCGGCTGCCATCCCTCACGCTGCGGGGGGGATCGGCGCCAACCTCGCTTGTCAGATCAGAGCGGCGTGGCGCCGGACCCACCGGGACATGGCCGAGCTGTCGGCGCTGGCCAGCTCGATGGAGTCGACCTTCGGCGTCGAGCTTCGGACCGTCTCCGGCGGCAACTCGGCCAACCTCGACTGGGTCCTCGCCCCCGCCCCCGCCGCCGCCGCCGCATCAACGACCTCCGCCTGGGCAAGTCGATCCCGACGGCGGATGCGGCGAGGTTGCGGATCGCGGGCTGAACCCGAACCGCTTCCCTCCTGCGGATGTCGCCCCGCCAGGATCTCACCAGGTCATCCTCGACGCTCGTCGGCGCCGTACTGATGATGACGGGGCGGGGGGGCGCGTTCGACATGTCGTTCTAGGGCCCTTTGGGGTCGACGGAGGTCCTTCCATGACACTCTCGACGCGCAGGACGCTGCGCTACCTCGCAGTCTCGGGTGCTGCCGTGCTCACGATCGGTGTGATCGGCGGCACGCCGGCCTCCTTCGCCGCGCAGGGGACTGGTGCGCCCAAGCGCCGAGATCCTGACGCTCAGCGGCACGAGCACGAATGTCGACCTCGACGCCGGCACGCACGCTGGCCGTCCTCAAGGAGAACAACGTCACGGTCACGCCGGTGTCGCCGGCCACCGTCTCCACCTCCGGGGGGACGACCACGGCCAGCTTCCCGATCACCGAGGGCTACGTTTCGGTATACCCGGAGAGCCAGCGGCCGTTCATTCGGGGGACGTTCAGCCACACGGGCGGCTTGACCTTCAGCGCCGGCGGCAAGTCCCTCACCGCCACCGACTTCATCGTTAACCCCGGGTCGTCGACCCTGACCGCCACGGTCGGCGGGAACGGTGTCCAGCTCCTCGACCTCGACGGCACCAACGTCAAGGTCACCCAGGACGGCTCGACCACCCGGGTGGAGGGAACGGTCGCCAAGCTCTCCTCAACCGCAGCCGAGGCGCTGAACAAGACCTTCGGCGTGTCGCTCTTCCAGCAGGGCATCCCCCTCGGCGTGGTCCGCATCGCGGCCAAGGGCACCACTGGTCCCGGCGGGGCGCCGGCCGTCGAGATCCAGGCTCTGGGCGGCATGGCTACCAATGTCGACCTTGACGCCGGCACCGCCGCCGTGCTCAAGCAGAACAACGTCACGGTGGCACCGGTCGGACCGGCCACCGTGTCCACCTCGGGCGGGACGACCACGGCCAGTTTCCCGATCACTCAGGGCTACGTGTCGGTGTACCCGCAAGACCAGCAGCCGTTCATCCGGGGCACCTTCAGCCACATCGGTGGGCTGCGGTTCAGCGCCGGCGGCAAGTCGGTCGTGGCCACGGACTTCATCGTCAACCCCGGATCGTCGTCGTTGACCGCCACCGTCGCGGGCAACGGTGTCAAGCTCCTCGATCTCGACGGTACCAACGTGAAGGTCACCCAGGACGGGTCCATCACCCGGGTCGAGGGTACGGTGGCCAAGCTGTCTTCGGCCGCGGCCCAGGCCCTGAACCAGACGTTCGGCGTCACGCTCTTCGAACAGGGCATCCCCCTCGGGGTCGTCCGTATCGCCGCCATCGCCGGTCCGCCGCCGGCGGTCGTGGGCGCAGGCACCGCAGCGACTGGGCCGGCGGCACAGCAGGCGACCACCAGCACGACGGTGGCCGCCTCGGGCGCCGGCCAGGTGCCGACCGGCGGCGTGGCGACCGGGGGCGGGGGCACCGCCGGGGCCTCCTCCCCGCTTGGGGGCGCGCTTCCCGCAGGGACCATCGCCCTCGTCGCCGTGGCCGTCGCCGGGGCCGGCGTGTGGCGCTTCCGCCAGCAAGCCCTGCGGGCGGGCTGAGGAGCCATGCCCCGGACAGGGGATCGCTGGAACCGCCCAAGGGTGGCGCTCGCCGTGCTCGCCCTAGGGCTGTTCCTCGTCGGCCTCGCGACCGTCGTGACGGGCGAGACCGCGCCGTCCGCCGCGGTCCGGGCCGCCAGCCCGCCGGTCGCCGGCCGTCGCCCCGCGCTCGCCGGCACACCCGTTCGGGTGCGGATCCCGGCGATCGGCGTCGACGCCCGCATGGACGGGCTGGGCCTGAACTCCGACGGCTCCCTCGAGGTGCCGCCATACGACCGGGCGGGGTGGTACCAGGGCGGGGCGAAACCGGGCGAGAGAGGTCCGGCGGTCATTGCCGCCCATGTGGACTCCACCACCGGGCCGGCGGTGTTCTACCGGCTGAAGCGCCTAGGTGCTGGCGACGAGGTCACAGTTGACTACGACGACGGTACGGCCGTCGACTTCGTCGTCCGCAGCGCCGAGCGCTTCGCAAAGTCGGCCTTCCCCACCGAACGCGTCTATGGGGCCACCGAGGAGTCGGAGCTCCGGCTCATCACCTGCGGCGGCTCATTCGACCGGCGCACCCACAGCTATCTGGAAAACCTGGTGGTGTGGGCGACGATGACGTCCGTCCAGGCATTGCCGGTCGTGTAGTCGACGAACTGCAACCCTTACGGGCCGAAACCGGTGGCGGCGATCCCCCACTCCATCGAGGAGGTCTGAGCGGGCTCGAGCACGTCCAGGCCTTCGCCGGTGGCGAACGCGTTCGGCGCACAGGTCATGGGCTCGACCCCGAGACTGCGGCGGCGCTCCTCCTTGCGCTTCAGAGTGTCGCCGGTGAACAGCATGAGGTAACGGGCGGCGGCGTCCATCCACAGCGTCACCCGGCGGGCGCCGTCCTCGGTGGCCAGTTCGACGGTTGCCCGGCCGTCGCCGTCCCGGAGCAGGTCGGCGTAACCGGTGTCGAGCACGGCGTCGCCGATCCTGCGGGGCTTCCGGAAGTCGTACGGCGTGCCGTCGACCGGCTCGGTAGAGGTCGGGAGTTGGCGGCTGTCGGTCACGATGCGGCTCGTCCCGGGCGCCCGCAGCACCAGTGGGTCCACCGTCGGCCCGCCCAGCATCAGGTAGGGGTGGGCGCCGGCCCCGTAAGGGAGCGCCGTCCTTCCGGCATTCGTCGCATCCAGGCGCACGGACAGTCCCCCCGGGCTGAGCATGTACGCCAAGCGCAGCGCGAGGGTGAAGGGATACCCCGGGCTGGGGTGCAGGAGGTGCGCCATCACCACGCGCGCGTCGGTGTGCTCGACGGCGTGCCAGTTGGCCCAGCGCACCAGCCCATGGATGGCGTTGCCCTTCTCCGGCTCGTTCAGGGGCACTCGCAGCTCGTCGCCGCCGAACGAGTAGTGGCCGCCCCCCAGCCGGTTCGGCCACGGCACCAGCACCTGGCCCCGGGCCCCGGTGCACCTCACCTCGGGGGAATAGCCGTCGAACACCTGGTGACCAGCGACCGAGTACACGCGCAATCCGCCGCCGACCTCGACGACCGTCGCCTGCTGGCTGCCATAAGCGATTGTGTGCTGGCGGCCGCTGGGCGGCTCGATCGTGGTCTCCACAGGCCGTCCTACCCGCCGCCGTGCTCGGCGATGTACCGATCGGGATCCTTGTCCACCAGACCGGTCCCGGCGTGGGGCCGGTCGCGTTTGAAGGCCAGGAACGCCTCCCCGAGCTCGTGGCGGACCGACGGGTCGGCATGCTGGCGGAAGTCGGCCAACGCGCCGCGCTCCTCCTCGGCCATGTGGTCGCTGTTCTCCTTGCGGGCGTCGTGCACGGCTTGCCACCACCCGTCGCTGCCAGCCGCCGCTGCCCCGGCGGTCCGAATGGCATCGCGAATCTTGTTGTGGTCGGAGATGGCGTCCTCGGTCTCGTCCTCGCCGTGGGCGCCCCGTCGGAGGAGCCGGGGATAGAACACCGTCTCCTCGGCGTCGGCGTGCACCTCCAACAGCTGGGCCAGCGACGCCCACCGGTCGGCGAGCCTTTCGGGGTCCGGTTCGGGCTCGTCCAGTTCGGCAAAGGCCCGACGCATGGTGTCGTGGTCGTCCAGGATCAGGCTGGTGATGTCGGCCATGGATGGTGCCGCCTTTCAGGAGCCCGCGCTGGCGGGTCGGTATCGGCCTGCGAGCGCCCACCTTCGCACACGCGTGCTCGTCGACTCTCGTCGTCTCCCGGAAGCTCTTGTGGGCGCGCCGGGGCATCCACCCCGGCACCTCCTGGCTCGAACCAGCGGGCGATGACGACATCGGTCGAAGAATGGGCCACGACCGAGGTCACGACCACCAGCGCTACCAAATGGAAGACCTCGTCGCTCCGCGCAAAGCCTGCATTGAGTATAAGCAGGCCGTAGACCACCGACGCGAAGCCCTTGGGACCGAACCAGGCTGCGGCGAGCCACTCCCCTGACGGACAGCCGGCTGCCAACCAGCGACACGGCGAGCGCAGCCGGGCGGGTGACCAGGAGGGCCATCGCCGCGAACACGTACCCGCTCACCGGTATCTCGGCCAGGAACGCCGGAGAGATGAGGGCCCCGAACACCAGGAGCGCCGCCAACTTCAACAACTCGGTGACGAGCTCCCCGAACTCATGGAAGGAGTCGCGGATCTCCGGGCTCATTGTCGCCACCGTGATCCCGGCGGCGAAGGCGGCGAGGAACTCGTTGACGTGGGTGAGCGACGCGATGCCGAGCACCAACAGCCCAATGGCGAATGCGTTCAGTGGCTCGTAGGCCGTGGCGGCCGAGAACGGACGGGTGCGCTCGACAAGGATGGCGAGAGCCGGGATGACCACGCCCACGCCCACCCCAGCCACGACCTCGGTCAGCAGCCGCCCGGCGTGGACGTCCCCGGAACCCACGATGGCGAGCAGCACGACCACCACGGGCAGCGCCAGGCCGTCGTTCAGGCCGCTCTCGACGTTAAGCAGGTTCCGGAGCCGAAAGGGGATCTCCTCCCGACCCACGATGGCCGCATCTGGTCGCCCAAAAGGAACCCGGCGGCGAGGAAGATCACCGCCGTTGACAGGACGGTACGCGATGCGAGCCCCGAGACCAGGACAGCGATCAGCAGGACGGCGGCGAAGTGAGCAGGAGGCTCATTGCGCCCTTCGCGAGCCCACGACATCAGCGGCTCCCGCTCTCGCGAGGCGCTCGTGCCCGGTCGACCTCATCGACTGGTCGGTGTGGACATCAAGACGCCTCCCTGGATGCACCGATCGAACGATTCGACGGCATCCTTACCCCTGCACAACCTCGCTCACCGGGCCGGGTGGGGTCAGGGCGAGGAAGGGACCAGGTGGGCATCCAGCGGCAACGAGCTGCGCCTCGACCAGTTCCTCGCAGTTGTGGCGCAGAACAGGGTCGGGAGCGCCACGATCCTGGCCGCCGACGATCGGGTCATCGGCTCCTACGACGGAGGGAACCGGTACTGGGTCGATTTCGCCGGCGGCCACGAGACCCGCTTCGCCCGCATCACCGGCGCCCTCGAGCAGGCCGGGGTGCCGACCAGTGTCCAGTCCCAGCCCCTCAAGGCGGTCGTCCAGCCGGTGAGCATGCTGCTCCCGATACTCATCCTGGCCGACGTGATGGTCATCCTGGCCCTGGTCGCCAAGGGAGGCGGCCAGCTGGGGGGCTTCGGCCGGGCCGGTGCCCGCCAGGCCGGCGAAGGTGACGCCGTGGCCTTGTCGTGCCGCTGAGGTTTCGTAGTACGATCGCTCTGTGTGGATGTCCATCGCTCTGCCCTCAGCCATGGCGTGCCGGTTGAGGACATGGAGCACGCGATCCGAAACGCGAATGGCGATCGATGAGCTTGATGATGACCTGTGCCTGTTCCTCGGGCCGGCTCGCGACGGATCACTGCTCGAGATCATCACCGTGGCCCGAGAGGGCAGCCGTGAGGACTTGGTCATCCATTGCTATGGCAATGCGCCCTAAGTTCCAGCGGCTCCTGCCGGGAGAATGACGATGGCTGAGAGGGACTATGGACGAACGCGAAGCGGCAAGCCGATCACTGACGACCTGATCGAAGAACTTGCCAGGAAGGCCGAGGAGGGCTTCGACGTTGAGGAGATCCTTCGGCGACGGGGCGGGCGTCCGCCCATGGGTGCCAGCGCGGCGACGGTGGAATCGGTTCGACTCGATCCGGAGCTGCGGGACGCCTTGCGTGAGCGTGCCGAGCGCGAGGGCCGGACGAACTCCGAAATCATCCGAGAAGCGCTACGCCAGTTTCTTCAAGCCAGTTGACGGCGTGAACCTGTGGAGAGCCGGCTGCGGTGAGAGTCGCACGTCCGGTTCGGAGGGCGGGCCGGAGAAACCCACCAGCCGTGAGACTGGCAGGGCGCTCCGGTCCGACCCCTACACCAAGCTCGCCGGGCCCGAGCGAGGCGTCTACTACGAGCTCTTCGTGATCATCGACATCTTCTCCCGCTACGTGGTCGGCTGGATGGTCTCGCCGGCCGAGACCGGCGAGCTCGCCGAGGCATTCATCGCCGACACCCTCACCCGCCAGGACATCGGCCGCGACCAGCTCACCCTCCATGCCGACCGGGGCACGTCGATGACCTCCAAGCCCGTGGCCCAACTGCTCGTCGACCTGGGCGTGGCCCGCAGCCACAGCCGGCCGCATGTCTCCAACGACAACCCCTACTCGGAGTCGAACGTCAAAACCCTGAAGTACTGCCCGGTGTTCCCGGGCCGGTTCGGCTCCATCGAGGACGCCCGCTCGTTCTGCGCTGATTTCTTCGAGCACTACAACCACGTCCATCGCCATTCCGGGATTGGCCTTCATACGACGGCCTCGGTGCACTACGGCACGGCCAAGGAGATCCGCGCCAAGCGAGCCGAGACTCTCGACGCCGCCTACGCAGCCAACCCGGCCCGCTTCCACCACCGCAGGCCCACGCCGCCCAAGCTGCCCACGGTCGCCTGGATCAACGAGCCGTCGCCCGAGGCGCTCATCAAATCCGCATAGGAAGTTGTCTCAACGGGCTTGACAGGCTCCGCACACGCCGTCAGGGTCCAGGCGCCACGGCGCTCCACCGGCTCAGGATGTACTTCTCCCGCTCCACGACGTCGAGGGCCTTGGTGCCGTTCGCTATCCGCACGAAGAACTCGGTGCGGGTCTCCTTGGGCCCGTTCGGCTTCTGGTGGATGACCTTGGCGTCGACCGGGAAGCCGCACGGGTCGACCTGCACGCGGCAGATGTCGTGGCCGTCGACGTGGTGGATGTACGGCCGTACGTTCGTCGCCGCGGCGTCACCCATGGCGGTCGAGATGATGTTGGCCAGGTGCTGCTGGAACCAGTCCCTGGGGTCCTGCTCGACCTTGGAACGGCTGGCGTAGTCGGCGTTCAGGCCATGGACGGTGCCGTCGTCGGCGACACCGATCAGCAGGGTGCCGCCCTCCCGTGAGTTGAGGAAGGCGGCGATCGTCTTCAGCGAGGCCGTCTCGAGCGGCTTGAACGGCTCCCCGGAATCGGCGTGGGTCCGGAGGCTGGCCTTGTACTCGAGGTGGGCCGACTCCTTGTCGGGGCCGAGGAGGTCGACGATGTCGCAGTGCTCCTGGTGGGCGACCTTGGCCTTGCCCTGGATGAAGGGCAGGTAGGCACGGAGGATCTCGGTCTGCATGTCGGGGCTGTCGATGTAGGACAGGGCCATGTCCTCGGCCACGCCGAGCTGGTCGAGCACACCGGACTGGAACTCCTTGGCCAGGAGGAGCCCGAAGTTCTCCGGCGAGTTGACCGCCGCGGCCTGTTGGATGTCCGAGCGTTGGGTGAGCTTCTCGGCGATGGCGTCGTAGAAGACCCGGTCTTCGGCGGCGAAGGAGGTGCCGAACCGCTCGTTAAGGCGCTGGATGATCTGCGACAGCGGCTCGGCGTCGGGCTCGTGCAGCTTGCCGCCGCCGAAGATGGTGACGACCTCGCCCTCGGTGGCGGTGAGGGTGACGGAGCCCTCGAAGGTCTGCTGGATCCTGAGGTTGGTGAGCTCCACCTCGGGGTGGACGGCCTCACTGCCGCCGGCGTGGAGGAAGGCGGCGAGGGCTTTGCAGAAAAGGTAGTCGCGCTCCAGCTTGGTGTCGGTGAAGGCGACGACCTGCGACAGGAAGGCGTAGGTGCGGATGAACCGCTTGAGGGCGTCGAGGAACCGGTCCTGCTCGTCGGTGGCCAGGTCGGCGAACCGGTCGATGGCCGGAGCGAGGGCGGCGTGGACCCGGTCGTGAGCCACCTTGCCCTTGGCCAACAACAGGGCGACGGTCCGCTCGATCTCCTCGGGCCACAGCACCCCGAACGGGTCGAGGTCGTGGCGGGTGTCGTACAGCAGGTTCGGGTCGGTCGGCGGGGCGACGGTGGCCCCGTACCAGGGCTCGAAGGAGTCGCGGATGTCCTCGGCCTCGTTGCGGAAGTCGAGGACGAACGTGCCATCCTTGCGGATGCCGTCGCGGTCATACGTGCGGTTGAGGCGACTCAGGGTCTGCACAGCGGCCAGCCCGGTGAGGGGCTTGTCGACGTACATGGCGTACAGCTTCGGCTGGTCGAAGCCGGTCTGGTACTTCTCGGCCACCACCAGCAGGTGCCACTGGTCGGTGTCGAACTCGTTGGCCGTCTGGGTATCGGGGAACCCGTTCATCGACGACTCGGTCTCGGGTTTGCCGTCGAGGTCGAGCTTGCCGGAGAAGGCCACGAGGACACCGACATCGGTGTAGCCCTTGTCGTTGATGTACTTGTCGAGCGCCAGCTTGTAGCGGGCCGCGTGCTCACGGGAGGCGGTGACGACCATGGCCTTGGCCCGGCCGCCGATCTTGTGGCGAACCTTGGCCCGGAAGTGCTCGACTATCACTTCGGCCTTCTGGGCCAGCTGGTGGGGGTGCAGCGACACGAACCGGGCGATGGCGGCCTTGGCCTTGCCTGGGTCGTACTCGGGGTCGTCGGGGGTGGTCCGCTCGATCTCCCAGTACGTCTGGTACGTGACGTAGCTGGCCAGCACGTCGAGGATGAACCCCTCCGCGATGGCCTGGCGCATCGAGTACAGGTGGAACGGGACGTGGCGGTCGGTGGCCGGGTCGTAGCGCCCGAACAGCTCCAGGGTCCGGGCCTTGGGCGTGGCGGTGAAGGCGAAGAACGAAAGGTTCGGCTGTTTGCCCCTCGCCGCCACTGCAGCGGCCAGCGCGTCCTCGGCCGGGTCCGGGGGCTCGTCGGTCTCGGGCCCGGCCGGCTTGTCTCCGAGCACCGCTTTGAGGGCAGTGGCCGAATCACCCGTCTGGGACGAGTGGGCCTCGTCCACGATGACGGCGTACGTGCGGTTGGGGAGGGCGCCGATCTTCTCGGTGACGAACGGGAACTTCTGCAGCGTGGTGATGACGATGCGGGCTTGTTCGCCCACCAACGCCTCGGCGAGCTGCTGGGAGTTCTCGTCGATCCGGACAACGACGCCGTGGGCATGTTCGAACTGGTAGATCGTCTCCTGCAATTGCTTGTCGAGAATGCGCCGGTCGGTGATGACCACGACCTTGTCGAACACCTTCTCGTCCAATGCGTCGTGGAGCGACGACAGCCGGTGTGCGAGCCAGGCCAGCGTGTTCGACTTGCCCGATCCGGCCGAGTGCTGCACGAGGTAGTCGTGCCCCGCGCCCTGGTCTCGGGCGGCGGCGGTGAGGGCGAGCACTGCGTCCCACTGGTGGAAGCGGGGGAAGATCGTGGTGGCGGGCGCCTTCGAGCCCTTCGGGGCCGGCTCGACGTGGACGAAGCGGTTCAGCAAATCCAGCCATGCGTCGCGCTGCCAGACCCGTTCCCACAGATAGGCCGTGCGGTGCCCGTCCGGGTTCGCGGGGTTGCCGGCGCCGAGATTGTGCCCCCGGTTGAACGGGAGGAACCGGGTGGCCTTGCTGGCCAACCGGGTCGTCATGGCCACCCGCTCGGTGTCGACGGCGAAGTGCACGATGGCTCTGCGCAGGAGCGGGGTATTCGGCTCCCGGTCGCTCCGGTACTGCTCGATCGCCTCGTCGACCCCTTGGCCGGTGATGGCGTTCTTCAGCTCGGCCGTCGCCACCGGGATGCCGTTGACGAACAAGCACAGGTCGACTGTCTTGGTCGACCCGGCCTCGTAGGGGAGCTGG
>JBPCLE010000007.1:0-4699 GCA_051003575.1 Acidimicrobiales bacterium
GCCGTCCCACTGGTCGGCCACCACCGAGCCGTCGAGGACGCTGACCACCCGGAGGGCGGGGTGGATGGTGTCGCCGTGCTCGGCGTGCTCGAGGCACAGCAGGCGCGAGTCGCGCGACAGCCCGGCCACGTCCACCAGCTCGGCGTGGCGGTGGATGACCTTCGACGTGTCGCCCACCTCGGCCACATGCACGGCGAACCCGTCGTCGGCGGCGGTGCCCACCACCACCACGCCGTCGCCCAGGGCCAGCCCCGCGCTCCAGGCGTCGGGGACGCCCGGGGCCAGCGGGCGACGCCCGCTCCCGTCGCCGGCGAACGGCTCGTACAGCCAGTGGCCAACCTCGTCGCCGGTGACGTCGTGGAACCACACCACGCCGGCACCGTCGGGCGTGCCCGCCCCGCCGAGCACGCCGATAGAGTCGTCGGTGGCCTGGCGCCGGCGGCCGCTGGCGCGGTCCCAGGCGTAGACCTGCCACGCCCCGCTCTCGTTCGAGGAGTGGACCAGGCGCTCGGGCGCGTGGCGGGCCCAGTGCGGGAAGGTGACGGAGGCAGCACGGAACCGCCGCTCCCAGGGCTCGGTCACGGCCCTCAACCTAGGCTGGCGGCGTGACCACCCACCAGGTGACCTACCGCGGTCCGCCGGGCTTCGCCGTGCGCGCCGCCGCCCTGCTCGCGGATGCAGAGGGGCTGGAGCTCAGATCGGCCACCCGGACCGTCGACCCCACCGACGACACCGTTGCCCTGGAGCTCACCGTGAAGGGCGCGGCGGAGGCGGTGGAGGCCGCTCTGGCCTCGGTGCGGGCCGAGCTGCCCGCCGGCGCCACCGTGGGCTGAGCCGGCTGAGCCGGCTGAGCCGGCGTCCGGCTACCGGACCAGGTTGACCAGCCGGGGCGGCCGGGTGACGACCTTGCGCGGCTCGGCGCCGGCGAGCGCGGCCTGCACCTTGGGCGAAGCCAGGGCCAGGCGCTCCATCTCGGCCTCGTCGATGCCGGCGTCGACCTCGATGAGGTCCCGTACCTTGCCGTTGACCTGCACGACCATGGTCTCGGTGAGCGCCGAGGCCAGGGCGGGGTCGAAGGTGGGCCAGCGTTGGACGTGGACGTGCTCGCCGGCGTGCCGGCGCTCCCACAGCTCGGCGGTCACGTGCGGCGTCATCGGGGCCAGCAGCAGCAGCAGGGTGTCGACCGCGCCGTCGACCACGGCGCCCGCCTGGACGTGCTTGTACAGCAGGTTGGTGAACTCCATGCACGCCGCCACCGCGGTGTTGTACGACCACCGGTCGTAGTCGTCGCTCACCCGGGCCACCAGAGCGTGGGTGGCCCGCTCCAGGTCGCCGGCCGGCGCCGTCGCCCCCGCCACCGTGGCCACCTCGCCCGTGGCCAGGCGCCACACCCGGTTCAGGAACCGGGCGCAACCGTCGATCACCTCATCGGTCTGCTCCGTCCAGTCCACGTCGTCGGCCGGCGGGCCCACGAAGAGGTGGAAGAGGCGCAGGGCATCGGCGCCGACGGTGTCGAAGTACTTGGCCGGCGCCACCAGGTTGCCCTTGGACTTGGACATCTTCGACCCGCCCATGCGGATCATCCCCTGGGTGAACAGCCGGGCGAACGGCTCGCGCAGCTCCTTGTGGGCCACGCCCAGGTCGGACAGCGCCTTGGTGAAGAACCGGGCGTACATCAGGTGCAGGATGGCGTGCTCGATGCCGCCGATGTACTGGTCGACGGGCATCCAGTGGGCGGCCACCGCCGGATCGAACGGGGCCGTGGGGTTGTGGGGGTCGGTGAAGCGCAGGTAGTACCACGACGAGTCGACGAAGGTGTCCATGGTGTCGGTCTCGCGGGTGGCCGGCTGGCCGCACGTCGGGCACACGGTGCGCAGGAACCCCTCATGCGAGCGCAGGGGCGACTCGCCGGTGGGGCGGAACTCCACGTCGTCGGGGGCGAGCACGGGCAGCTGGTCGTCGGGCACGGGCACCGCGCCGTGCTCGGGGCAGTACACGACCGGGATGGGGCAGCCCCAGAACCGCTGGCGGGACAGCAGCCAGTCGCGCAGGCGGAAGTTGACCTTCCGCTCGCCGATGCCCTGCGCCTCCAGCCAGTCGATGGCCTTGGCGACCGCCTCGGCCTTACCCAGCCCGTCCAGCCACTGGCTGTTGATGGCCACGCCGTCGCCCGTGTAGGCCTTGCCGTCCCAGCCCTCGGGGCGCTGCACCGTCTCGACGATGGGCAGGCCGTAGGCCTCGGCGAAGTCCCAGTCGCGCTGGTCCTCGCCCGGCACGGCCATGATGGCCCCGGTGCCGTAGCCCGTCAGCACGTAGTCGGCCAGGTAGACGGGCACGTCGTGGTCGTTGAAGGGATTGACGGCGTAAGCGCCGGTGAACACGCCCCGCTTGTCGACCGGGCCCTCGGCCGACTGGCGCTCTACCTCGGAGTGGGTGGAGACCTCGGCCACGAAGGCCTCGACCTTCGCCCGCTGCTCGTCGCTGGTCAGGACGGCCACCAACGGGTGCTCAGGCGCCAGGACCACGTACGTCATGCCGAATGACGTGTCGGGGCGGGTCGTGAACACCCGGATCGTGGTGTCCGATCCGGTGACCGCCAGATCAAATTCGGCCCCCTCCGACCGCCCGATCCAGTTGCGCTGCATGATCTTGACCCGTTCGGGCCAGTCGAGCGTGCCCAGGTCGTCGAGCAGCTGGTCGGCGTAGTCGGTGATCTTGAAGAACCACTGCTCCAGGTTGCGCTTCACCACCACGTCGCCCGAGCGGTCGCAGGTGCCGTCGGCGTTGACCTGCTCGTTGGCCAGCACCGTCTGACAACCGGGGCACCAGTTGACCGGCGCCTGCTTGCGGTAGGCGAGGCCGGCCTCCAGGAAGCGCAGGAAAATCCACTGGGTCCAGCGGATGTAGGTCGGGTCGTGGCTTCGGACCTCCCGCCGCCAGTCGTAGACCGCGCCGAGCCGCTCGATGGACTCTTTCAGCTCGACGATGCGGGCGTCGGTGAAAGGCCGGGGGTGGACGCCGGTCTTGATGGCCGCGTTCTCCGCCGGCAGGCCGAAGGAGTCGAACCCCATCGGGCTGAGGACGGCGTGGCCCTGCATGGTGCGGTGGCGGACGATGAGGTCGCCGAAGGTGTAGTTGCGGACGTGACCCTGGTGGGCGGCCCCGCTGGGGTAGGGGTACATGCAGAGGGAGTAGAAGGGCGGGCGCGGGTCGTCGGCGTCGACCTGGTAGGTGCCCTCGTCCCGCCACCGCGCCTGCCACCTGCGTTCGATGTCCTGCACGTCGTACGCCTCGGCCATGCCGGCGATGGTAACGGGGCGGCCAGGCGTGCCGGCGATGATAAGTTCCTTGGGCGCGGGGCTGTAGCTCAGCTGGCAGAGCACTTGCATGGCATGCAAGGGGTCAGGGGTTCAAATCCCCTCAGCTCCACAAGGGAACCCGCAGGTCAGAGGGGGTGCGGATCGATCCGCCGCCGGAGAAATCCCCCCGACGTAGCCAGGACGACGTAGCCTTTGCAGAAAGTGGCTACGTCGGTACCGGCTACGCAGGAGGACGGCGAGGTGGCACAGCGCCCCACGGTGCGATGGAACGAGACGGCAGGGCGGTGGATGGCATGGGTGCGGTTCCCCGACGGGACGCGCCGCAAGGTCGAGCGCGTCGCCAAAGCCGACGCGCAGCACGACCTCGACGAGCTCCTCGCCCTTCGCGCCGAGGACAAGGAACCCGGACCCCGCCAACTGCGGCAGCTCACGTTCAACGAGGTGATCGAGGCCTGGATGGAAGCCGGCTGCCCCAACGTGGCCCCGACAAAGGGCTCGCGCCACGCCCGGGACAAGTCGCCGAACACGATCGCCAATGCCCGCCAGCTCCTGGGCACGAGTGTGAAGCCCGTGATCGGGCGTCGCTGGGTCGACCGCACCACGACCGAACGGCTCGAAGCGCTGTTCCAGGACATGGCCCGCAGGAACTACGCGACCAGCACGATCGACCGGACCTGGGGCTACCTGAACCAGGCGTGCCAGCACGCGCTGCGCCACGGACGGATCAAGACCAACCCCGCCGCCGACGTCATGTTGCCGGCGACGCGGCCGTCGAAGCCGCGCAAGAGCTTCACCATCGAGCAGGCGGCCAAGCTGTTGACTGAGGCCATTCCGGTGGATCCGCGCCCGGCCATGTGGGTCACCGGCCTGATGTGCGGCCTTCGCCCCGGCGAGCTCGCCGGACTGTGCTGGCCGTACGTCGACATCGACTCCGAGGCGCCCAGCATCACCATCGCCGAGCGGGCGCTGGAGATCGACGACAAGTACGCCGGGCAGGCCACGCCCAAGACCGAGCGCGGTCGCCGCCGGCTCGGTCTGCACCCGTCATCGTTGCCGCCCTCGCCCGTCACCGTGATGAACAACAGATGCTCGGGCTGTACGACCCCGACGGTTTCGTCTTCTGCAGCCGGAACGGGACGCCGCTTACGTTGTCCAATCTGCGACGGGCATTCCAGAAGCTGTGCCAGCGCGCCGGGCTCGGCAACGACTGGACGACGTATGAGCTTCGTCATTCGTTCGTGTCCCTCGTCGCCGACCAGCTCGACGACCTCGTCAAGGTGGCCGACCTCGCCGGCCATGTCGACACCCGGACCACCGATGGCTATCGCCACCGAGTCCGCGAGTCCCTCCCCCACGCCATCGAGGCGTGGGACCGCCTG
>JBPCLE010000008.1:0-3592 GCA_051003575.1 Acidimicrobiales bacterium
GGGCCGGGCCCCACGAGGCGCCGGGGTGGAGGTGACTACCACCTCAGGACCGGCGCAGAGCCCTCCGGCGCTTTCCCGCAGCGCCACCACCACGAGCTGGGACCGCCCGGCAGCGGTGGACACGAACGCCACCCGCTCGCCGCCGGGCGCCAGGCGGGGCTCGCCCAGCGACCGGCCCCAGGCACACAACGCCGCCGTCAGCCGGGGAGGCGGAATGTTCGGTGCCACGGGAGGATCTTGTCACCTTGCCCTCCCGGGCACCGACACGGAGCCAGCCCGAGGTGGGCAGGCGTGAGCCGAAAATGGGCTAAAGGGCCTACTCAGGTCGGCCGAAGAATTGACCATGACCCAGCTGATGGAACCCCGAGCCAAGCTCCGCCGCGCCGCCCGACTCCAGGCGGTCCCCGAGTCCGAGGGAGACGTCGCTGCCATCGCCGTCAAGACCCCGGTCCCCCGGTGGCGACGGGTGGTGCCGGCGCTGGCCATCTCGGTCATGGCCGGCTCCTACGTTTATGCCACCGTGCCCTTCACCTTCGCCGGCACCGTCGAATGCCACCAGCAGGGGCTCTCCGGCGCCACCGTCGCGCCCGGCACCCCCGCCGGCACGCTCATCGGCGACGTCGACCTGCGCTGCGCCGAGACCGGCAACAGTCGCATCGCCATGGCCGGAATCACCGCCGGCTTGGCGGCGGTCGTAGGCCTGGCCGGGGCCTTCGCCCCGACCGACGCCGAGGTCAGGGCCCGCAAGGAGGTCGGGGCCCGCAAAGAGGCCAGCTCTGGCGGGGGCGGCAACCGGAAGCCTGGGGGGGCCCGGTCCGCCCCCGTCACTGCCTCCCGCTAGCCGGCCCCGCCGGCGGGGGCTTGCCGGGCCGGGGAGCGGATGCGCCACGCGCTACTCTCCGGCCCATGAGCACCGCATCGCAACCGTTGGTCCCCGACCGCAATCTCGCCCTCGAACTGGTGCGGGTGACCGAGGCGGCGGCCCTGGCTGCCTCCCGGTTTATGGGTCGGGGCGACAAGCTGGGAGCCGACGGGGCCGCCGTCGACGCCATGCGCAGCGTGCTGGGCTCGGTGAGCATGGACGGCATCGTCGTCATCGGCGAAGGCGAGAAGGACGAAGCCCCCATGCTCTACAACGGGGAGCGCATCGGCGACGGCTCCCCGCCGGAGACCGACATCGCCGTCGACCCCGTCGAGGGCACCACCTTGTGCTCGCTCGGCCAGGGCAACGCCCTAGCCGTGATCGCCGTCTCCGAGCGGGGCACGATGTTCGATCCGGGGCCGTGCGTCTACATGGAGAAGATGGCGGTGGGCCCGGCCTTCGTGGGCGCCATCGACATCACCCGCTCCTTCACCGAGAACCTTCAGGCGGTGGCCAAGGTCAAGGGTGAGCCGGTGCGCAACCTCACCGCCGTGATCCTGGAGCGCGACCGCCACAAGGATCTCATCGACGAGGTGCGGGCGGCCGGGGCCCGCATCCGCCTGATCCGCGACGGTGACGTCGCCGGTGCGCTCCAGACGGCATGGCCCGAGGCGGGGGCCGACATCCTCTTCGGCGTGGGCGGCACGCCCGAAGGGGTCATCAGCGCCGCTGCCCTCAAGTGCATGGGGGGCGAGCTCCAGGCCAAGCTGTGGCCCCGCAACGACGAAGAGCGCCAGGCGGCGCTCGACGCCGGCTACGACCTCGACAAGGTCCTGACCATCGACGACCTGGTTGCCGGCGACAACTGCTTCTTCGCCGCCAGCGGCATCACCGACGGCGAGCTGCTGAAGGGGGTTCGCTACCATGACTTCGGGGCCACCACGCAGTCACTGGTCACCCGCTCCCGTTCCGGTACCGTCCGCTTCGTCGAGGCCCGCCACCGCCTCGACAAGGTCCGCGGGTTCTAGTCCTCAGTCGACCACCGGCCACGCCCGCCGCCGAGGGCGGCCCCGTTCTGGATGGTGGCCCCGGCGAGCAAAGCTCGCCAGGCGAGTGGTCAGGGCGGAGGGTGCCGGCTTCGGCGGATTACCGCCGATGATCCGGCGGAGTGCCGGCGCCCGGAGCACGATCAGTTCGCCGTCGAACCTTCGGTTCGGCCGCGAGATTCCAGCTGGCCAAGGTAGAAGGACGATCCCTGGTTGTCGACGCAGTCGGACGTGACGCCGTAGGGCATACGTTCGGGATCGGTGGCCGTGCCGCCGGCACCTCGGACCCGCTCTACGGCTGCGCCGATGTCGTCCACGGCGTACATGGGCGTGACCACCGGGAGATCGGCGCCGCCGTACATCCCCGCCATGGGTCGCACACCCTCGACGTTCCAGCCATCCTCCATGTGGCCGGGCGAGAAGGCCCAGCTCAGCACGGCTGAATAGAAGATGCGGGCCCGGGCGGTATCGACTACGCCGAGCGTCAGGTAGGCCAGCTCACCCTGGCGAGGACCTGGCTCCTCGGTGGGACGACCGGGACCAGCACCGGCCTCGGACAGGGAAAAGGCCATGCCCTGGTCGTCGACGCAGTCGGCCACCAGGCCGTAGGGCTCACGCCTTGGTTCCTCGGCTCGTCCACCGGCCGCTCGCACCTGCTCTACCGCTCCGATCACGTCGTCCACGGAGAAGCACAAGAACACGGTCCGCCGATCTTGGCCTCCCCACAGGCCGAGGGGCGGTTCGACGTCCTCGACTCGGCGCCCCTGGGGTGCACTGCCCGGGGTGTAACGCCACCCCAGCACCTCGGCGTAGAAGGCGGCGGCGACCTCGACGTCGGAGACCCACAGCGATGCGTAGCTCACGTCGCCATGGCCTAAAGGCCGTGCCGTGGACGCCGGGTCGGTTGCGCCTGTGCCGGCACCGACGATGGCACCGGACAGCATCCACCGATGGCCGAAGGGGTCGATCACCACGGCGTTGCGGCCATAGGGATTGTCGCTCGGCGGGCGGTCGAGGGTTGCGCCGGCGCCGACGGCTCGCTCGGTGTTGGCGTCGACATCGGCCACCGCCAGATGAAGGGTGACCGGCGACCCCTGGCCGGGTACCGGTGCGGTGTGGCCGATCTCCGGGTGCTCGTCGGCGAGCATCACCACCGTTCCGGCCAGCTCGATCTCGGCGTGAGCGATGCGGCCGTCGGGCATGACGATGGGCTCACCCCGGGGGCGGGCGCCGAGGGCCTCGGCATACCAGGCCAAGGCGCGGTGAGCATCGGCCACGGCGAGGTAAGGGATGACTCCGGTGTAGCCGGGGTCAGGGGTGGCCGTGGCTGCCACCGGTTCGGGGGCGAGGACGGTACGGGGCATGTCGACTCCTTCGGGGAGGGCCAGCGCCCGCTGGATGCGGTTGCGCAGGCGGATCTTGAATCGGGGATCCGGGTCGATGGGCTCGACCGGAGCGGACAGGGCGTCGAAGGGATCAGTCATCACCGGTCTCCTCGGCTTCGTAAGCCCGCCGAAAAGCTCGCCGGGCCCGCACCAACAGGCCCTCGGTGGCGTGGAGGGTACGTTCGAGGTGGGCCGCCACCTCGGGTACGGGCAGATCGTCGAGGGAGCGCAGCGTGAGGGCGGCACGGTGAGAGGAGGAAAGCTTGCCCAGGGTGTCCTGGGCCCGCATGGCGTCGAGC
>JBPCLE010000009.1:0-3932 GCA_051003575.1 Acidimicrobiales bacterium
AGGCTGAGCAGGGTGGCGAAGGTCACCAGCCGGCCGAGGGAGGCCGCCGCCGGCCGGTGGTACTCCAGGGTCACGACGTGGCTGCCGGCGTCGACCGGTACACCGAGGAAGCCGCCGTCGGCCTCCACGAGCGTGGCCGTGCGCCCGTCGACCTTGGCCTCCCAACCGGGGAACCACGCCTCGGCCACCACCACCAGGGCCGGCGCGCCGCCGTCGGCGACGATCCGCCACCGCCCGGGTTCGCGCCGGGTGGTCCGCACGCTGGTGGCGCTGGTCGGGTCGGCCGCCACCGCCTCGTAGACCGGGGCGAAGGCGGCGGCCCGGTCGAGGCGGAGCTCTCCGCCCACCAGCAGGTTGCCAGGGCGGTCCACCGAATGGCCGGCCACCATCCGGGGCACCCGCTCGGGCCGGCAGTCGCCGCACGTGAGGATGTACGCGTACTCCTTTCCCGCCGAGGCCGCGACCGGGTCGAAGGTGAAGGCGGCCATGCCGTACTCGTCGACGCCGACCGCCTTGGCCCTGGCCAGCGCCGGCCCCAGCGACCGTCCCCCCGCAGCCACCTCGTACAGGGCGACCTCGGTCCGGTCCGGCGGGCGGTCGAGGTAGACCGAGATGCCCTGGAGCCGGTTGGTGGTGGCCCGGAACGTGCCGCCGACGCCCTCGCGAACGTTGAGGAGGTCGACGCCGGCGAAGAGGGTGCCGACCCAGGCATGCAGCCCACAGGCCACGCCGAGCTGGCTGGCCAGGGCCGGGTCGAGCCGGGCGCCCGAGTCGTCGTCGCACGGTGCCGGCGAGCGGACGTCGACGACGGTCGTGGCCGCCAGCGCCGGGGAGGCGCCGGGGGAGCCGGTGTACACCCCGACGTTGCGGTGGGCCAGGGCGATGGCGAGCTCGGGTGTGAGATCGCGGGTGGCCATGGCCACGGTGCGGCTGTAGGTCCGGACCATGGGCAGGGAGCGCGGGTTGGCCGCGAGCTGGATGCTCGGGACCGC
This sequence comes from Acidimicrobiales bacterium, assembly GCA_051003575.1. Lineage (GTDB taxonomy): Bacteria > Actinomycetota > Acidimicrobiia > Acidimicrobiales > AC-14 > CADCTB01. The sequence continues at coordinate 993 of JBPCLE010000009.1, forward strand.
CTCGTCGGCCGTGCCTTTCCCCGTGGCCTGCTCGGTCACCTGGAACGAGGTGGCAAGGAGCCCCCAGGCCCGCTCGCGGTAGGCGGCAGGCGTGAGGAACGCCTCGGCCGTCAGCCGCCACATCTGGGCGCCGGCCACGAAGTGCGGCCACCCGATGGTCACGGGGTGCCCGGTGTCGAGCAGGGCGTCGACCGCGGTGGCCTCGACCTGGGTGGGGGCCACCCGGTAGTCGCCCGGCACCTGGGCCAGCCGGGCCACGACCTCCCGGTAGGCGGCGGCGGTGGCCGGCGGGCGGATGCGGTAGTACGAGCGCTGCGGCCAGGCGTCGACCAGGAAGGCGCCGATCACGGCGAGGGCCAGCGCGGTCGCCAGGGCCGCCGGCAGCGCGGCCGGGGAGCTCCGGGACCGCCGGCGCTCGGCCCACTCCTGGGCCAGGACCACCGGGTAGGCCGCGCCCAGCGCCAGCGCCAGGGGGGCGACGGTGTAGAAGCGCGGGAACCGGATGCTCCCGAACAGCGGGATGACCTTCTGGAGGGTCTCGAACGGCGTCAGGTAGGGGACGGCGGCCATGAACGCCACGGCGCCGAGCACGAACACCGGCCTCCACCGGCCCAGGCGCAGGGGCCGGAGGAGGGCGCCGAGCAGCAGGCCGGTGGCCAGGCCGGCGATGAGGAAGGGCACCACCTGGGTGCGGGCCGCCGGCCCGCCGGAGGCGAGCGGCACGACCCCGGTCGACAACCACACGCCGACGGTGGCCGACAGCATGATGGCGGTGAGCGTGCCGTCGCGGTCGCGGCGGGCGAGGAGGGCCACGCTGAGGAGGGCCAGGGCCAGCCCGACCCAGCCCACATGGAAGAACAGCGGCAGGAGGCCCTGGCGGTTGAACCCCACCGCGCCGGCCAGGCCCTGGCTGCGGCCGAAGAACACCCCGAGCTCGCTGCCGACGGCGGCCCCGCTGCCGTTGAACAGCTCGCCCTGCACGAGCTCGGCCGGCGACAGGATGAAAGAGTCGCCGAGGCTGAGGAACGGCAGGAGCCAGTAGGCGATCGAGCCCAGGCCGACGGCCACCACGGCCGCCCCCCGGGCGAGCAGCCGCCCCAGGGTCGCCGGGTTGCGCCCGGTGCCCACCCGGCCGACTTCCACGGCCAGCAGGCAGGCGCACAGCAGGGCCAGCCCGACTGCGTACTCGGCCTGCATGAGCACGGCGAACCCGGAGAGGAGGCCGGCCACGGCCAGGTACCCCGGGCCCTCGCCCCGCAGCCCTTTGCGGAGGGCCCACACCAGCCACGGGGCGGCCGCCATCACCCCCACCGTCGGCTGCGAGCCGGCCAGGGCGCCGTGGGACAGCACCAGGGGCTGGAGGGCGAAGAGGATGCCGGCCACGAGGGCGGCGGGGGTGTACCGCCACAGCGATCGGGCCAGCACGTACGCACCGCACGCGCCGAAGACCTGGAGCCCGAGCACGCCGACCTTCACGGCCACATCGGGGCCGACCGCTGTCGCCAAGGGCAGGAGCAGGAAGATCGGCAGGGTGGGGGTGACGGCCCAGATGGGCGCTCCGCCCCACAGGTCCGGCAACCAGTAGGGCACCGTCCTCTCTGCGCCCAGGTGGTCGAGCGCCATCCGGACGTAGAGCGAGATGCCCGGCCCGTCGAGCACCAGGGCGCCGCCGGTCCAGCCGCCCGAGAAGGCGACGACCGCGAACACGAAGAGCCCGAACACCAGCAGGCGCTGGTTGCGCCGGGCCCACCACAACACCGGCAGGCGCCGGCGGACAGCGGGGGGCAGGTCGTGCCCGGTCGGGCGGACGCCCTCACCGGGCGAGCCGACCCTGGCCCGGACCGGGAACTCGAGCACCATCGCCGGCCAGTCTCTCCCACCGCCCGGGTTGCGTACGATCATCCCTTGGCCGCACTGCCCGCCGCCGCCCGCGCCCAGCCCGCGGGGGAGTGGTCGGGGGCCGATCCCCGCTACCGCGGCTACCGGCCCGACCGGCGCGGTGTGCGCCTCGACCACCGGGTCGAGCAGGCGATCGCCCTGGTGCCGGCGGGGGCCCGGCGGGTGCTGGACCTCGGTGCCGGCGACGGGTTCGTGACCGCCCGGGCCGGCGTGGCCGCCGGCGCCGCGCTGGCCGTGGCCGTCGACGTGGGGGCGCCGGCGCCGCTCGCAGCCCGCGACCGGGCGGTGTCGCAGGTCACGGCCCGCCTGCCGGGGCCGTTGCCGTTCCGGTCGGGCGCGTTCGACGTGGTCGTCACCCTGGAGACCATCGAGCACGTCCTCGACCCCGACGCATTGCTGGAGGAGGCCCACCGGGTGCTCGCGCCGGGTGGCACCCTCGTGCTGTCGACCCCCCGGCTCGACTCGTTCCTGGTCGTCGGGTCGCTGCTGCTCGGGGTGCAGCCGCCGGGCGTGGAGTGCTCGTCGCGCCGGCGGTACGGGAGCCCTTTCGGCGAGCAGCGGGCGTCGGGCCACGTCCACCTCTTCACCCGGCGGGCGCTGCGCCAGGCGCTGGCCGCCAACGGCTTCCGCCTCGACGCCTACCGGGAAGGTCGGTTCAGCTCGAGCTGGTGGCAGGCCGTGCGTTCCGACCGCCGGCCCCGCCCGCTCGACCTGGCGCTGCGGGCCGTCTTCGCCGTCTACGACCTGGTGCCGTTCCGCAAGGACGTGATGGTGGTACGGGCGACCCGGACGGGGACCGACTGACATGGGTGACCAGCTCGGCTACCAGCGGGCGGCCTACGACGACCACTACCCCAAGATGGCGGCCGCCCTCCGCGAGCAGCTGGCCCACCCCCTGCTGTGCTCGTTCTACGACCGGCTGGCCGCGCTGGTGCTCGACGCCCTGCCAACTGGTGGCGGGGTGGGAAGGCCGGGCGGGTTTGGAGAGACACGAATGGTGGGGGGGGGGGGGGGGGGGGGGATGGGGGCGTTCGCCTGTGT
>JBPCLE010000010.1:0-2589 GCA_051003575.1 Acidimicrobiales bacterium
TCGGGGGCTGGCGTCCTACGACGGGCGGGCAGCGTTTTCCACCTGGTCCCACCGGGTGACCACCAATGCCTGTCTCGACGAACTGCGGCGCCGGGGCCGGCGACCCCGCCCGGCCGAGGAACCTGAGCTGCTCCCGGGCCCGAGGATCGCCGCCGGCGCCGGCGAGGGCGACGTAGGCGAGGGGGTGGCCCAGCGCCTCGACGTGGACGAAGCTCTGCTCCGACTTCCCCCCGACCTACGGGCTGTCGTGGTGCTTCGAGACGTCACCGGCCACGACTACGCCACCATCGCCGCCATCCTCGACATCCCCATCGGCACGGTGCGCTCACGGATCTCCCGGGGACGCTCCCGCCTGGTGGACCTGCTCGAAGTCGGGAACCCCTCCCCCACCCGCCAACGTCCAAGGACCTGATGGTGCCCGACGACTCCCATCGCCACCTCGACGACGAGGAGCTCAACGCTGTCCATGACGGCGAAGCCGACGACGCTGACGTGGCGAGCACGGCCGCCTGCTCGACGTGTACCACCCGCCTCGACCGTTTCCGGGCCGTGGCCGGCGCCGTGGCCGTGCCCCCGGCCGGACCCGACGCCGACCGGCGGCGCTCGGCCATCGCCTCGGCCGTCGCGTCCAGCGTCGGGTCCGCCGTCCGGTCCGCCGACGCGCCCGAGGTGGTCCCCTTTGCCGTTTCCGCCCGGAGGCGGCGCCCTTGGTCCCCCGCCTGGGCGGCGGCGGCCGCCGTCGTGTTGGCCGGGGCCCTGGCCGTCCCACTCATACGCACCCAGCTCAATTCCCAGGGCAGCGACGAGCAGACCTTGGCCGAGAGCTCTGCCGACGACGCTGACGGCGAGTCCTGCCCCGCCTGTTCACCGACAGCGCCGGACGCCGCTCTGGCCAGCGGGGACCTGGGCGAGATCGATCTCGGCCGCTTGGACGAACTCGCCGCCTCGCTCGGCATCGGAGACCTCGGGGACCGCGACACCACCTCGGCCCTAGCCGGTGGTGGCACCGGAGCCACCGTCCCCGGCGCCGAGACCTCGCCAGACCGCCGCGAATCGGCCCGGGACCTGGCCCCCGAGACGCCGGACTGCCAAGCAGCCGCCCGCCAGCGCCAGGGCGACCTCGGCCCCTTGCTCTTCGTCGGTCAGGGCCAAGTGGAGGGGCGCGCCGCGCTGGTCCTGACCTTTGCCGCCCAGCCCGCTGGGGCCACCTCCTCTATCCGGCTCCTGGTTCTCGACGCCGGGACGTGTAACCAGTTGGGGTCGACTACGAGCTGATCATCCGGCCAGGAAGCGGACCACCGCATCCGACGCCACCGCTCACACCGGCGGAGAACGCCGAACGGGCACCGGCCGAGCCCGCACCACCGCCACGGCCACGGCCACGGCGGCGCCGAGCCAGGCCAGCGGCGGGAAAGGTTCGAGTCCCTGACCGGAGTCGATCCAGGCGCCCCACAACATGCCGCCGGCGCTCAACCCGGCCGCCACGCCAGCCGGTACCCAGCCCCGCCACTGGCCGCCGAGAGCCACCGCCTCGGTGACCAACAGGCCGAGCACGACCCCGGCCAGAACCGGCAGGAGCCCCTGGAACTCGTACTCGCCCACGATGAGGGCTCCGAAGGCGGCAACGGCAGCGCCGGCGACAACGGGAAGGATTCGCCTCACCACGCCAGGGTAGGCTCGCCAGCATGGTAGCGACGGGTTCCGACCCGGCGCGCTCGGGGGCGACCGCGGTCGGCCGCAGCGACGCCGGCCACTCACCACCGGCCCTCCCCCGCCCGGCGGAGTCTCCGCTGGCGGAACTCCCGCCGACGACCGGCGGCGCGGCACCGCCGAGCAAGGACTGGGCCGCCGAAGCCGCCGACGCCATCGAAGGCCTGGTCGCTACCGTCCGGGACAAGACGGTCGGCCCCCTAGAGACGGTGGGCCGGGCCTTGGTCTACGGGCTGCTCGCCGCCATCGTCGGGTTGGCCGCCGCCGTCCTGGCGACCATCGCCGTCGTGCGGGGCCTCAATCTGGCCCTACCGGGCGACGTCTGGGTGGCGCACGCCACGGCCGGGGGAATCTTCACCCTCGGTGGGTTGTTGTTCTGGAAGAAGCGAACCGTCAAGACCGTGAAGGTGTGATCGATTCAATGACTGCAGTCCGCAACGTGGTGATCGTCGGCTCCGGACCGGCGGGGCTCACCGCCGCCATCTACACGGCCAGGGCCAACTTGGCCCCCCTGGTCATCGAGGGCGAGCCGTCCTCGACGACCGATCAGCCCGGGGGTCAGCTCATGTTGACCACCGAGGTGGAGAACTACCCCGGCTTCGTCGACGGCATCATGGGCCCCGACCTCATGGCCGCCTTCCGTGCCCAAGCCGCCCGATTCGGGGCGGAGTTGGTGGTCGACAAGGTTTCCCGAATCGACACCACCAGCCGTCCCTTCGGCATCTGGGTAGGCGATCCCGACGCCGACGAGGCGACCTACCGGGCGTCCTCGGTCATCGTCAGTACGGGGGCACAGTCGATCATGCTCGGCCTCGACGCCGAGGCCCGGCTCATGGGTCGAGGCCTGTCCACCTGTGCCACCTGCGACGGCTTCTTCCA
>JBPCLE010000011.1:0-6362 GCA_051003575.1 Acidimicrobiales bacterium
TCGGGGGGCGCGCAGGTGCCGCCGCCCGCGGCGCGGCACCACGCCACACCGGCGGTGGTAGTCCGGGGCAACCTGGCCTTGGCCCCCGAGCCGGCGCCGCCGCCGAGGGCGGAGCCCGAGCGGGCGCCGTTGGCCGTCGTCCACCGGAGCGTGCGGCCCCACGGGCGGCTCGGGGTGGCGTGGGCCATGGTCACCTTCGGGGTCACCGTGGCCGGCCCGGCCTACCTTGCCGCCTGGCTGGCGGTGGCCGCCTTCTTCGCCGGCGCCCAGACGTGCCTGGTGTGGCGCAAGCGGGGCGAGCGGCCGGTCTCGCTGGTGGCGGCGGCGATGGCTGCCGCCCTGCCGGTGGCCGCCTCCTTCGACGTGATCTACATCTCCGGCGTGGTCGTGGTCGGCATCGTGTCGGCCTTCGTGTGCCGCCTGCGAGCCCCCACCCGGGCCCCCTCGCGCGACGTCGCCCTCACCCTGGTCATCGGGGTCGCGATCGGCCTGGCGGCCACGGCGCCCGTACTGGTGCGCCACACCGGCATCTCCGCCGCCCTGCTGCTGCTGGTCATGGTCTGCGCCTACGACGCCGGCGCCTACCTGGTCGGCACCGGCGCGTCGTCGGCATGGGAAGGGCCCGCCGCCGGCATCGTCGCCCTGCTCCCGATCACCATCTTCGCCGAGATCCTGCTGGTGCCCCCGTTCGCCGGTGCCCAGCCCCTGTTCCTCGGCCTGCTGGCCGCGGCCCTGGCGCCGGCCGGCCCGGTCGCCGCCTCCGCCCTCCTGGGCGACCGCGCCGCCCACGCACCTGCGCTGCGCCGGCTCGACTCGCTCCTGCTCCTCGGCCCCTTGTGGGCGTGGTGCGCGGTGGCCTTCCTGCGGTAGGCGGGGGGCGCGGCTAGCTAGCCCTTCTTGGTCTCCCAAAAGATGGTGTCGATCTCGGCGATGAGGTCGAGGAGCTTCTGGCCGGTGGCCGGATCGGTGGAGCTCTTGGTGGCGCCGGCGGCCTTGGTGGCGTTCCAGAACAGCTCGTGGAGCTGGGGGTACTTCTCCAGGTGGGGCGGCTTGAAGTAGTCGGTCCACAGCACCCACAGGTGGTGCTTGACCATGTCGGCCCGCTCCTCCTTGATGAGCAGGGCGCGGGTCTTGAACGTCTCGTCGCCCGAGGCCTGGTACTTCTCCTGCGTGCCCTTCACCGACTCCGCCTCGATGCGGGCCTGGGCGGGGTCGTAGACCCCGCACGGCAGGTCACAGTGGGCGTGGGCCCGCTCAGGAGGGCTGAAGCGGTCGACGAGGGACAGAACACGGGAGAGGACGGGCATGCCTAGGCTCCTTGGTCCGGATGCGACGGTCGACTCGACACTACCTAGTTGCCGCCGGCGCCGTGACCGTCGCCGTCTGGCGGCCGCTGCGGCGGGTGGAGGTGGTCGGCGACAGCATGCTGCCGGCGCTGCGCCCCGGCGACCGGCTCCTCGTCGTGGCGGGCCGGCGGGCCCGCCCGGGCGACGTGGTGGCGGTACGCGACCCCCGTGCGGCGCGCACCATGGTGAAGCGGGTGGCGGCTGTCGGCGCCGGCGGGGTCACCGTGCTCGGCGACAACCCCGGAGCCAGCACCGACAGTCGCACGCTGGGCCGGCTGGAGCCCGCAGCCGTCGTGGGCCGGGCTTTCTACCGCTACCACCCACCGACCCGGCGGGGGCGGTTGTAGCCTTAGGGCGTGTGGACTGACGAGGTGGACAAGGTCCTGGCCGACGATTGGGCCGACGGCTTGCCGGGGCGGCCCATCGAGACGATCCGGTCCATGCGCGACGAGGTCCGGGCCGTCGAGGACAAGGTGTCGTACCTGCGGCGGATCATCCAGGGCCGGGCCGACATCGTGGCCGCCGACCTGCGCCGGCGGGCCGAGGGCGGGTCGCCGATCGACCTGGCCACCCTGATCACCCAGCTCCCCGGCATCCTGAGCGACAAGGGGGGCGGCACGGCCGGCCCCGGCCGCCTGCCCAGCGGGGTCATGGCGCCCGACGACGCCACCCTCACCGTCGAGATCGACCGCGTGGCCGGCCCCGACACCCTCGGCCACCTGGCCACCCTGTCCGACGACGAGGTGGCCGAGTTGGCCCGGGCCATCGGCGACCTCGAGCGTCGCACCTCGGCGATCCGCCGGGGGCTGTTCGGGCGGATCGACGCCCTCAACGGCGAGCTGGCCCGCCGGTACGGCTCGGGCGAGGCCGACGTCGCCGCCCTGCTCGACCGCTAGCTAGATCCGGCGGCGCACGGAATGCGCACCGCCTGGGTAGGGTTTGCCCCGTCGTGCGCCGCCTAGCGATCGTCTCTTTCCACACGTCCCCGCTGACCCAGCCCGGCACCGGCGACGGCGGGGGCATGAACGTCTACGTGCGGGAGCTTTCGTCGGCCCTGGCCGGCGCCGGCGTGGAATGCGAGGTGTTCACCCGCTCCTGGCGGCAGGGTCTGGAGCCGGTCGTCGAGGTCGAGCCGGGCTTTCGAGTCCACCATGTGCCCGCCGGCCCCGAGGCATTGGTGGCCAAGGAGGACCTGCCCCCCCACGTCGGGGAGTTCACCGCCGGCATGCTCGACCGCATCGGCGAGTCGGGTCCGGCTGATGCCATCCACGCCAACTACTGGCTGTCCGGGGTCGCCGGCCACACGCTGAAGCACACGCTCGGGCTCCCACTGGTGTCGACCTTCCACACCCTGGCCCGGGTCAAGGCCGAGGAGGCCGCCGAGGAGCACCACCGGCGGGCCAGGGCCGAGGCCGAGGTCATCGGCTGCTCCGACGCCATCCTGGCCAGCTCCGAGGCCGAGGCCGCCCAGCTCGAGCGGCTGTACGGCGCGGTGCCGCAGCGCATCGAGGTCGTGCCGCCGGGCGTCGACCACCACCTCTTCGCCCCGGGCGGCCAACGGGCGGCCCGGGCCGAGCTGGGCCTGGGCGACGAGCCGGTCCTCTTCTTCGCCGGCCGCATCCAGGCCCTCAAGGGGGCCGACGTGGCCGTCCGCACCCTCGCGTGCCTGCTCCGTACCGACGAGCGGCCGTCCGACCGGGCGGGGCCACCGGTGCCGGCGCCCACCCTGTTGCTGGTCGGTGGGCCCAGCGGCGTCGACGGCGACGCCGAGCTGGCCCGCCTGCATCACCTGGTCGCCGAGCTGGGCCTGCGGGAGCGGGTGACGTTCGTCCCCCCGCAGCCCCACGGGCGGCTGTCCCTGTACTACCGGGCGGCCGACGTGTGCCTCGTGCCCAGCCGCTCGGAGTCCTTCGGGCTCGTCGCCCTGGAGGCGGCGGCGTGTGGCACGCCCGTCGTGGCCGCGGCCGTGGGCGGACTGCGCACGATCGTGGCCCACGGCGCGACCGGCTTCCTCGTCGAGGGCCGCGATCCCGAGGCCTACGCCGGCCATGTGGCCCGGTTGCTGGGCGACCCGACGCTGGCCGCGGGGATGGGCCTGGAGGCCACGGCGCGTGCGGCCCGGTACCGCTGGTCGATCACCGCCGCCCGCCTCCGCCGCCTCTACGCCGACCTCACCGCCCGGCGCCTGGTCGAGTGCGGCTGATCCAGCGAGAAGCCTTGCCGGAAGGGGCGCGGCCGGCGCTAGTCTGACGGTCCTGGTGGAGGTCGAGGCGATCGGGTCTTTCGGCGCGCCATCAGGACATTCCATGATCTTCTCTTGCATTGTGTTCACCACCCGGGCTACATTGCCGGCCGGGCCCGAGGGGCGGACGGGTCACCCCTTCGGGGAAGTGGGGGTGGCCGGGAGGTTCCTCGGGCCCGTTCTTGTCCGCCCCGAGCCCGGTCCCGAGTCCTTGCATCCGTTCCTGGTCGGGTTTAGCCTTCGTCCACCCCAGCAGCCGGCGGGCGCTGCCCAACGCTGGAGTTCATGGCACACCTAAGGATTTCAGCTCGCGCGCTCGTCGTAGTGCTGGTGATGGCCCTGGCCACGCCGGCATCTGCCGACCCCACGCCCGAGGAGAAGCGGGCGGCAGCCCAGACCAAGAAGGCCGAGGCGGCGGCCCAGCTCGACACGCTCAAGGCCAACGACGCCGAGCTGGAGGCCGCGGTCAGGGCGCTCGACGCCGGCGTGGCCGTACAGGCCGCCAGCACCGATTCCGCCAACCAGGCCCTCCGGGCCGCCGAGCAGAGCCTCGGCACCGCCCAGGCCCGGCTGGCTGCCACCGAGACCCGCATGGCCGACCTGCGGACCAAGGTGTCGGAGGCTGCGGTGCGGGCCTACGTCCACCCCGGGGGCGACACCCTGCTGGAGATCGTCCGCTCCAAGGATCTCGGCGAGGCCAGCCGGCGCCAGGCGCTGCTGGCCCATGTCGTCTCGAGCGACCGCGACGTCGTCGACCAGATGCGCGCCGCCCGCCAGGACGAGCAGATGGAGAAGGAGAACCTGGCCACCGCGGCTGCCGTGGCCGCCGAGCGCAGGGAGGCAGCGGCCGAGAAGCTGGCCGGGCTGGAGCAGGCCCGCACCGAGCAGGTCAAGCTCAAGAGCGCCCTCGACGCCCGGATCGCCCAGGTCACCTCGGAGGTCGCCGCCCTTTCTCGGGAGGAGGCCACCCTCTCGGCCCTCATCCGGGCCCGCCAGCTTCCGCCGGAGCCCGCCGCCGCACCGGCGGCCGCGGCCAGCGCCGCCCCGGCGCGGGTGGGCGGCTCGGGCTTGGCCTGGCCCACCACCGGCTCGGTCACGTCGGGCTTCGGCTACCGGTGGGGCTCGCTGCACGCCGGCATCGATATCGCCAACGGCATGGGCACGCCGATCCGCGCCGCCAAGGCCGGCACCGTCATCCTGGCCGGCTGGAACGGCGGGTACGGCAACGCCGTCGTCATCGACCACGGCGGCGGCTTCTCCACCCTGTACGGGCACATGACCCGCCTGCGGACCAGCGAGGGCCAGCGGGTGGGCCAGGGTGACCTGATCGGCGACATGGGCTCCACCGGCAACTCCACGGGGTCGCACCTGCACTTCGAGACCCGCGTGAACGGCAGCGCGCAGAACCCCTCCCGCTACCTGCCCTAACGTTGGCCGGGATGACCCGGCTCGCGGTGCTCGGTGGCGGGAGGATGGGCGAGGCGCTCGTCGCCGGCCTGCTGTCGTCGGGATGGGCGCAGGCGGCCGAGCTGGTGGTGGTCGAGCCGGTGGCGGCGCGGCGCGAGGAGCTTGCGGCGCGCCACCCCGGCCTGGGGCTGGCGGCCGAGCTGGGCGCCGGCGCCGAGGGCGCGGTCGTGGCGGTGAAGCCGGGCGACGTGGAAGCCGCCTGCCGCGCCCTCGCTGACGCCGGCGTGGGCCGGGTGCTGTCCATCGCCGCCGGCGTGACCCTGGCCCGGCTGGAGGCGTGGCTCGGCGCCGGCGCCGCGGTGGTCCGGGCCATGCCCAACACGCCGGCGCTGGTCGGCGCCGGGGCGGCGGCCATCGCCGCCGGCTCGGCCGCCGGCGAGGCCGATCTGGCCTGGGCTGAGGGGATCCTGTCGGCCGTCGGGGTCGTGGAGCGGGTCCCCGAGACCCTCCTCGATGCCGTCACCGGGCTGTCGGGGTCGGGGCCGGCGTATGTGTTCCTGGTGGCCGAGGCCCTGATCGAGGCCGGCGTCGCCGCCGGCCTGCCCCGCCCCGTGAGCGAGGCCCTTACTGTCCAGACGGTGCTCGGCTCGGCCCGGCTCCTGGCCGAGTCGGGGGAACGGGCCGAAGCGCTCCGGGCCGCGGTCACCTCGCCCGGGGGCACCACCGCCGCCGGCCTGGCCGCCCTGGAGGCCCGGGCCGTGCGGGCCGCGTTCATGGAGGCGGTCACCGCCGCCACCCGCCGCTCCGAGGCGTTGGGGCGCGGCTGAGGGTTGGGATCAGGGCGGCGGCCGTGGTCGGTGCCTGGCTCGGTTGTGGAAGCCGCACGCCAGCCGTCCGTTGGCCTCTGTGGTGGGCCCACCCTCCTACTAGGGCTGGGCGTGGTCGATCTGGCAGCGCTCGGCCGGGGCGTCGCAGAAGGGATGGAAGCACTCGCGATCGCGTACCTCGACGGCCCGGCGGGTGGCCCCCGTGAACAGGCGCTGGCGTACCCCGACGTCTTTGACCCGCGAGGGCCCGTCGAAGACCACCCGCTCCACCCAGGCCGAGTCCAGCCAGCGGACCAGTGACCCCGGGGCGACCACGGCGCCGCAGGCCAGCTCGCAGATGCGCCCGGCGAAGGTCTCATAGCCCACCAGCACGGTGAAGAGCGGCTCGGGAATCCGGGCGCCGGCCGGCATGGCCATGGACCGCCGAGCCATCTCGACGAGGGCATCGGCCCGGCGCTGCGCCGGCGTGCGGGCCAGGTCGCCGACGCACACCCTCTCGCCCACCCGCTGGCGCGCCTCGGCCCAGTCGGCCTCGAAGAA
>JBPCLE010000012.1:0-6333 GCA_051003575.1 Acidimicrobiales bacterium
CCTGCTTCGTCGACGTGCTCGCCCAGCGGCTGGTGACCGGGGGACCTGACGGTCTGTGCGACACCCTGGCGCTGGCCGGCAATCACGAGTCTCAGGTCCGGGTGATCGCCCAGCTGTGGCGCTCGCCCTCGAAAGCGACCGATACCGTGCTGGCTGCCATCGGCGAGGTCCACCCGGCGAAGGCCGTGGCCAAGGCGGCGCGCAAGTCCCGGTTCCAGCGCCGAAGCTGGTCCGGCACCTAGACCACTGCCCTGCGTCGGCGCTGGCTGCGATCGCCTGGTGGCTGACGACGCTCGTGGTTCCCGGCGCCGAGCAGACCGCGCCGGTCGAGCAGTCGCTGCGGGGGGTCTCCGCTGCGGGGGCGGGGGAGGGCCGCACGTAATTGCCTCGGTCTCCGCAGATGCTTGACCTCCCTCTGCCCACCCGGTAGCGATAGGACGATGGCTACGGCAGCCAACACGATCACCGTCCACCAGCGCCCGTACCTCCTGGCGCGCGTCGGTGCGGCTGCCCACCTGGTCGCCGAGGCCGGGGCAGCCGAGCCCCGCAGAGCGATCGCCGCCCACAACGGCCACGCCCGCCTGAACAGTGCCTACGACGAGGCCGACCTGGTCGATGCCCGCTGGCGAGCGAGCACCCTGTGCGGGCGGCCCGACTGGTTCATGGCCCCCACCGAGGTCGGTTCAGCCTACGAGCTGGCGTGGCTCGGCGACGGGGAGCCGGTCTACGCCCCGACGTGTCGACAGTGCCTGCGCATCCTCGACCACCAGTTCGCCCCGCCCGACGCCGACGACCGCCTCCCTTGGAACGTCATCCGTTGTGTGGAGGAGCTGGAGCGCTGGGGCTGCTTCATGATCGACGGCGTCCCGCCCGAGCAGATGGACCTCCTCCGTGATCGAGTGAGGACCGAGTGCCGCCGCCGCGGCTGGCGGTTCCAGAGCAGCGCCATGGACCGGCGGCTGAACGCCACATCGGAGAACTCGCTGTCGGCGGAGCGACGTGCGCTCGTCGACCGGGACGCCTGGGAGCGCATGAGCATGGTCGAGAGCGAGGTTCGTCCCCCGCGTCCCTCGTGGCAGTTCGGCTGGTGACTCTTGGGCCGCTCACCAGCCGGGGGCGTGGATCGAGGGGCTTCGAGGGCAGGACCATACCCGGCGCCCGGCGACGATGTTGATCACCGCAGCCTCCGGCCCAGCGGCATCCGCGGTGGCGATCCCGCTTCTCGGTACCCTCGGCAGCTGAAGCCCATTCTTCGGGCACAAGACAAGGGGGATGCCGTGCCTGGCAAGTTCGTCGTCAAGAAGGGCACTACCGGCAAGTTCCGTTTCATGCTGATGTCCACCAACGGCCAGGTGGTGGCCACCAGCGAGGCCTACAACTCCAAGGCCTCCGCCATGGGCGGCATCCGGGCGGGCAAGTCACTCGCAGGTGACGCCGTCATCGAAGACCAGACGACGAAGGCGTGGGCCGACGGTGAGGCCGAGCGCAAGGCCGCGGCCCCGCGCAAGAAGGCCGGAGCCGCCAAGAAGACGGCGGCGAGGAAGGCCCCTGCCAAGAAGCGCTGATGTCGCCGGCCAGCGGCCTTGCAGGAACGCCACATCTGCCGCGGGGCCCACCGGATACGCGTTCGAAGGGAATCTGCAGTTTCCGTCCCGTACAGCGCCCCGTTCCCGGGACGATTCACCGGACCACCCTTACGGGACGCCACCCTCCGGGACGCCGGGCCAGCTGACGGGATGTCCCATTTCGTCGTTCCTCCTGCGGGAGATCCAGCCACCGAACCGCGCCCCGGTGTGCGGGAGAATGACGGCGTGCCGCCGCGTCTTCCCGGCATCGAGCCCGCCTGGGCGCTTCGCGTGAGAAGGACGGAGTTGTCGTGGTCTTGCGGCAAGAGCGCGTCATCCTTGAGGGCATGCCTCCCGATGCTGACGACGAGTGGCTCGACCCCGACGACCAGATGGGCTTGTGGGAGTACCAGCTGCAGCCCTTGACGGTGGAGTCGCTGAGGAGCGCCCTCGTGTCCCTCGCCGTTCACCTCCCCGTTGAGGTCGAGTTCTACGACGGCTCTGACGCCCGCAGGCTCCGACCGATGCACATCGATCTCAAGGGCAGGGCGGGCGAAGCGTCCGGCTTCGTCATCACGGTCGTGTCGGTGGTCCCGTACTCCGATGGGGGGGTATGGGCGCCCTCCCGATCCTTTCAGCCAGTGCGTCCTGGTTCCTGACCGCTCATGCGGCCTCTGGGGAGGATGAACTCGATGTCCCACTGCCGCCACAGCCCAACCGGCTTGAACCCCATCGCTCGGTTAATCGCCAGCATCGGCGTGTTCCCCACCGCGTTCCACGTCTCGATGTACTCGACGTCCGGACGCTGGCGTAGAGGTCGAAGGGCGTTGTGGGCCTTGAGCCACCGTCCGATACCCCTTCGGCGGTGCTCAGGGTCCACTCCCGTGTCACCCTGGCGCGCCCACCACGAGCGGTGATGGGAGATCCACAGCTCGGTGTAGCCGACGAACTGACCCGTGGCGTCGTGGCGGGCGCAGACCGTCCACGAGTCATTCCCCTGGCGCACGTGCGCTTCCATGTTGTCGCGCACGTACTACGGTGAAGGCGCGGCCTGGTCCTCGCCATGGCCCCCAGGAGCCGCGTTCATCACCGGGATGACCGCCGCGAAGGCTTCGAGGTGTTCGGCGGGACAGACGTGCCGCCAGGCCGCCTACCGCCGGCGCCGGGCCGGGGTCGACGAGGCCGTCACGCTGCAGCGCTCCGGGGGCCGGGGCCGTGGTCTCAAGCGTGTCGAGGAGGTGAGGCCGACGAAGCCATAACCACCCAGCGTGCCGGTGGCCCGATGGTGGCCCGATGGAGGGGGGTCAGTTTTCAACCGGTGGAAGGGGGTCAGTTTTCGGCCGTTGTTGACACCAGACCATTGACAGCCGTGACGGCGTTGGGACGGACGGCGCAATATCCCGATTTTGCAACCGCCGCATTCGCGAGGAGGCCGCCGAGCGTTCGGGGAACCGCTTTGGCTAGGAGGCCGCGCCGAGCCTCAGCCTTCCTCCCGAGCGTCGGCGAACCGAAGAGCGGCTCTTAGGTCTTCGAGATGCCGCTCGCGCTCCTGAGCCAGTGCCCGCCACACGGCAACGTCAGTTTCGAGTTCAGCGACCTACCTTGGGTGAACTGTTCAGACACACGTGTGTGTTCCGATAATGAGACCGTATCGGTAGTCACTACGCCGAGAGAGGCCGCCAGATGAGTGACGAGCAGCAGGCCACCACGTCAACGCTCGCCTTGGTCGACGATGAGGCCAGGGGCTACCAGCGGGCATCGAAGGCGTAGGGCCTCGACCCCGTGGACCTTGCCGGGCACTCGCTGCGGGCGGGGCTGGTCACGTCGGCTGCCGCGGCCATCGACGAAGGGCGGGCCGCCGGCGTGCTCGACCGCCTGGTGCGGGTCTCGAACGAACAGGCGGCGGCGTCTACCGGCTGATCGGCGGGCCGAACCCGAAGATCAGTCCCAGGGGAATCGCCGCCGACGGCGCAGACGCGACCCTGCTGGCCACGAGACCCGCCGCGCCATCCCGATGAGGCGGGCGGGATCGGCTACAGCGGGCCACCGCTCGTACACCACCCGTTGCCGGCGCCGGGCCCGGGTGGCGGCGACCGCCACCGCGCCGGCGGTAATAGCGATGCCCGCCAGCAGCACGAGGAGATCGAGGTCGGCACCCGTCCTGACCAGCGCCGGGCCGCTGGGCGTCCCCCGGACGATGCCCGGGCCGGCGGGGGTGCTCGACGAGGTCGGGCCGGTCGAGGGCGTCGTGGTGGTGGTCGTCGGTCGCGTGGTGGTGGCCTCCGGCAGTGTGGTGCCGGCCGGTGGCGGGGTGGTCGTCGGCAGGGTGATGGGCGGCAGGGTGGTGGTGGTCGTCGGCGGCAGGGTGGTGGTGGTCGACGTGGTGGTGGTCGTCGGCGCAACGGTGGTCGTCGGCGCCACGGTGGTCGTCGGCGCAACGGTCGTGGTCGGCGCCACGGTGGTCGTCGGCGCCACGGTGGTCGTCGGCGCCACGGTCGTGGTCGGGGCGACCGTCGTGGTCGGGGCCGTCGTGGTGGTGTTGATCGGGGCCATGAAGCACTGCCGGTCGATGGTGTTGTTGTTCAGGGTGACCGCCCCGTTGCGAGCCAGCAGCCGGCCCCTCACCACCGCGCCTTGGTTGGCGGTGATCGAGGTCAAGGCGAGGATGGTGCCGACGAACGTGGAGTCGGTGCCGAGCGTCGCCGAGCTTCCCACCTGGAAGAAGACGTTGCACGAGTTGGCCCCGTTGACCAGGACCACCTGGCTGCCCGACGCCGTGATCAGCGTGCTCGCAGCCTTGAAGATGAAGACGGCGTTGGGGTCGCCGCCGGCGTCGAGCGTGAGCGTCCCCGTCACCCCGAATGTCCCGGAGGCGGAGTCGTACACGCCGGGCCCCAACACCTGCCCCCCGAGCTCGGTGGAGATGGTCTGGGTCACGGGGCGTGCGGCGGCGTCGTTGTAGGCGGTCACCAGGTCGGCCTTGGCCTGGGCGGCCACAGCGTCGTTGACATGGAGCGCTGAGGGGGGGATCAACGTCACGGAACCGAATCCGGTCACCGCCGTGCCCGGGTGCAGCCCGACATCCCCGGTGATCGTGGTCGGACCGGTGTTGGTGATGGTCGAGCCGGCCAGGACGGCGTAGCTATCTGCGGTGAGGAGACCGACGTGCGATGTGGCCCCGGCCCCGTTTACGACCAGCAGGGCGCCCAAGGACACCATGACGGCCAGCGTCGTCCGCTTCGGCACTGTCGGGAAGCGCATGATGCACCGCCTGTCACCGCGGGCCAAAGACATGGCGAACGGTAGCGATGGTACGGGAGGCCGTCAAATCAGACCTGTGCCGGGGGCCGGCCGGGGGGGCGTAAGGGCTGTATTGCCATCACCGCCAGACTGGCTGTTCGATGAGGCCAGGCTCGGCCGACTGCGAACTCCCTTAACGCCGCCCCACGATGAGCTTCGACTTCCGCATCGGAATACTCGTCGCCTCTGCGGATCACGTTGCCTCCCTGGTGGTCGCTCGTCTGGTCCGAACGGGCCCGACCAGGTCATGCGGGACCGGTGACCTCATGGCCGACAGCACGCAGAGCCGTGCCTTCCTGTCTCGGCTGCAAGCCCTCGGCGAGATGGCCACCTGCATCTCATCGGCTACCGGCACGGCCCGCTTTAGAAAAATCGCAAAGATCGCTCAAGGTCGGCCACCAACCTGCCGAAAGAACACTCCGAGGGTCCCCCCCAGCCGCCCTCCACGTGGTCGACCTGGCCCCGACCGCCCCTCCCCAGTCTCGTAGGGGCCAGGTCCCACTGTGAGGGCGATACGGTCGAGAACCGAGAGGCTTGTCGGCCCTCGTTCACGGCCACGATCTGGCGAGCCCAGCCGGGTCTGCGACGACGCCCGGACGGGGGCTGGGGACCGAACTCAGCCAGGCCCGCTGGTGGCATTCAGCGCCTTTCCGGACACGCAGGGCCTGCTGCGGTCCGGATCATCGTGGGTCGCCGCCCTGGTTGAGCCAGCGACGAGGGTGACCGAGGAGTTCGTGGCGGCCATAGGCGACGCTTCCAACTTCGGCCTGGCCAAGTCGCTGTTCAGCGCGGCCAGCGGCGATGGCGTCGAAATGGGCGACCCCGACGGGCTCCAGACCTGGATCGCCGAGTTCAACGCCCGGCCCGAGCAGGAGCGCCGACGGGTCATCCCCGATACCGCCCTCGCCTCGCCCAAGCGGCCCTCTCTACCGCCGGTGAGCATGCCCGACGACGCCGATGTCGTCGCCTCCCGGGCGGCGGCGCCGATCCTGGCCATGTTCGCCCGATTCGCCGGCTTCGTCGGTGCCGGCCGCAAGCTCACCCAGACCGGCAACCTGACCCTGGCCGACGCCCGGGCACTCGTGGATCTCCTGGGCACCGGCGACGCCATGGACGAGCGCATAGGGGACCGCACCTTCAAGACGAGGAGCTCCGCCGAGCTGCCCCGGCTGCGCCAGGTCTTCGCCTGGGCCCGCAAGGCCGGCGTCGTGCGGGTCGCCCACGGCCGGGTCATCGCCACCAAGGCCGGCCTGGCCATGGCCGGCGATCCCGCCGGGTTCTTCGACCGCGCCGTCGACGCCCTCCTGGCCATCGGGCCGCTGGCATCCCAGCGCGACCCGAGCTGGTGGCTGGCCTGGCCGGAGGTGACCGAGCTGCTCGACCGCTTCGCCGTACACATGCTGAGCGGTCCCTACGTCGCCCAACGGCCGGTTCCGATCGACGATCTGGCCAGCGTGGCCACCGGGGC
>JBPCLE010000013.1:0-4541 GCA_051003575.1 Acidimicrobiales bacterium
CGCTTGTTGAGACGCAGAGGCGGCGAGGAGAATCGAACTCCTGTACAGGGCTTTGCAGGCCCTTGCCTAACCACTCGGCCACGCCGCCGCCGGCGCCAGTCTAGTGGCGCCAGCGGTGGGCGCAGCGCGTGATCAGTCGGGCTCGGGGCCCGAGCCGTTGCCCTGGTAGCGGGCGCCGTGGGGCACCTCGGCCGCGTAGGAGTGCATGGTGTAGGCGATGTGGCGGTCGTTCAGCTCGGTGCGGTCCAAGCGGAAGCCGGGCTCGGTCTCGGGCCGGTTGACGATGAACGACAGGCCGATCGTCTGCTTGGTGTAGCGGGCGTTGTACCCGTTCACCTTGATGTAGTGGTTCGGGTAGGCGTCGCGGCACGCCTGCACCTCGGTGAAGCATGCCGCGGCGTCCTCGGTGTCGAACATCGGCATGCCCCACAGCTCCCAGTAGATGTTCCGGGGGTGCGGGTCGTCGGTGAACTCCACCGAGACCGCCCATCCCTGGTCGATGCAGTACTGGATCTGGGCCTTGATCTCGTCGTCGTCGAGGTCGGGCAGGGTCGAGAAGGTTCCTTGCTTGATACGCATCTGTGCTCCTTCCTCAGCTCGTCGTCGTCGGCGTCGGCGTGACGTCGGGCGTGTCGGTGGACTCGTAGTTGAAGCTGATCTCGCCCCAGGTGTCGAGGGCCTGCTGGAGGGAGGGGTAGCTCCTGGCGGTCTTCTTCAGGATGTCCTCACCCTCCTTCATGAAGTCGCGGCCCTCGTTGCGGGCCTTGATCATCGCTTCGACTGCGACCCGGTTGCACTCGGCGCCGGCCTCGATGCCCATGGGGTGACCGATGGAGCCACCACCGAACTGGAGGACGACGTCCTCACCGAGGTAGTGCAGCAGCTGGTGCATCTGGCCGGCGTGGATGCCGCCCGATGCCACCGGCATGACGCCGGGCATCGACTGCCAGGGCTGGTCGAAGTAGATGCCGTTCTGGGCGTTCTGCGGCACGAAGTCGTCACGCAGGGTGTCGTAGTACCCGGCGATCATGTTGGGGTCGCCCTCGAGCTTGCCCACGACAGTGCCGGCGTGGATGTGGTCCACACCCGCCATGCGCATCCACTTGGCGATGACCCGGAAGCTGACGCCGTGGGTCTTCTGGCGGGTGTAGGTGCCATGGCCGGCCCGGTGGAGGTGCAGGATCATGCCGTTGGCCCGGGCGTACTTGGCCATGGACTGGATGGCCGTGTAGCCGATGGTGAGGTCGATCATGATGATGATCGAACCCAGCTCCTTGGCGAACGCGGCCCGCTCGTACATGTCTTCCATGGTGGCGGCGGTCACGTTCATGTAGTGACCCTTGATCTCGCCCGTGCGCTCTTCGGCCCGCTTCACGGCCTCGATGCAGTGGACGTAGCGGTCACGCCAACGGCCGAACGGCTGGCTGTTGATGTTCTCGTCGTCCTTGGTGAAGTCGAGGCCCCCCTTGAGGGCCTCGTAGACGACCCGCCCGTAGTTGCGGGGCGAGAGGCCCAGCTTGGGCTTGACGGTGGCGCCCAGCAGGGGCCGGCCGTACTTGTTGAGGTACTCCCGCTCCATGACGATGCCGTGGGCCGGGCCCTGGAACGTCTTGAGGTAGTGGGTGGGGATGCGCTGGTCCTCGAGGCGCAGGGCCTTGAGGGCCTTGAACCCGAACACATTGCCGATGATCGACGACGTGAGGTTGGCGATCGAGCCCTCCTCGAACAGGTCGATGTCGTGGGCGATGTAGGCGATGTGCTGGTCCTCGGTGCCGGGCACCTTCTCGACCTTGTAGCACTTGGCCTGGTAGTTCTCGTAGGCGGTGAGCCGGTCGGTCCACACCACGGTCCACGTGGCGGTCGACGACTCGCCGGCCACGGCGGCGCCGGCCTCGATCGGGTCCACACCCTTCTGGGGGGTGATCCGGAAGGCACTGATGATGTCAGTGTCCTTAGGCGTGTAGTCAGGCTCCCAGTAACCCATGTTGGCGTAGGGGATGACCCCCGCGCCCCAGCGCTTCTCGCCCTTCGCTGTCTTCTGGCCATTTCCTGCCATGCGACCTCCTCGCTTTCTCTGTGA
Organism: Acidimicrobiales bacterium; assembly: GCA_051003575.1. Classification (GTDB taxonomy): domain Bacteria; phylum Actinomycetota; class Acidimicrobiia; order Acidimicrobiales; family AC-14; genus CADCTB01. The sequence goes on from JBPCLE010000013.1 coordinate 2,081, forward strand.
CGATTGTGTCAAGCCTGAGTTAGTCTGTCCATGACGTATTTCTCACAACCATGGGCTTATCGTTCGGCCTAAGGTTAAGCATGACGTTCAACCAGCTCCGCACGTTCGTCGAGGTGGCCACCGCGGGATCGGTCATCGAGGCGGCGCGGACGCTCATGGTCAGCGCGCCGGCGGTGTCGGCCGCGGTGGGCGCCATCGAGAAGGAGCTCGGGGTGGCGCTCGTAGCGCGCGCCGGGCGGGGCCTGGTGGTCACGCCGGCCGGCGTGGTCTTCGCCCGCTACGCCCACCAGGTGCTCGCCCTGCTGGAAACGGCCAAGACGGCCACCGCCGAGTCCCTCGACCCCGAGCGGGGCCAGCTCCGCCTGGCCGCGGTCACCACGGCCGGCGAGCACGTCGTCCCGCGGTTCCTGGCGTCGTTCCGCGACGGCCATCCCGAGGCGGGGATCACCCTGGAGGTCGGCAACCGCGACCGGGTGTGGGACGCGCTGGAGAACCACGAGGCCGACCTGGCCGTCGGTGGCCGGCCCCCGAGCGACGGCCGCTTCGTGACCCTGGCCACCCGGCCCAACGTGCTCGTCCTGGTGGCGAGGGGGACCGGCGCTCCCTCGGTGCGCGAGGTAGACATGGCCACGCTGGCGAGTTCTGTCGTGCTGGTACGCGAGGACGGCTCCGGCACCCGGGGCACCGCAGAGGAGCTGCTCAACGAGCTCGGTGTCGACCCGCCCACGCTGACGTTGGGATCCAACGGCGCCATCCGGGAGTCGGTGCAGGTGGGGCTGGGCATCACTCTGATCTCCCGCGACGCCGTGGTCCGCGAGCTCGACGTGGGCACCTTGGAGGAGTGGCGGTGCGCCGGCATCCCCCGCCAGCGGGCCTGGCACATCGCCGCCCGCGCCCACGAGCACCTCCCGGCCACAGCCGGCCTGTTCCTCACCCACCTGGTCGGCGCAGGCGCCGACGGCTTCACCCTGGTCCGGGAGGGCTCGCCGGGCTAACGTTCCTCCAAAACGGATGACAGTCTGACCAGGAGGATTACCAAGGATGAGCGCCACTGATCTCGCTGCCGTCGCCCAAGCGATGGTCGCTCCGGGCCGGGGAGTCCTGGCGGCGGACGAGAGCAACGCAACGATCACGAAGCGTTTCGCCGCTCTCGGCATCGAGTCCACGGAGGAGAACCGCCGGGCCTACCGCGACACGCTCTTGAGCACCCCCGGCATCGAGGAGTACATCAGCGGCGTCATCCTCTACGACGAAACGATCCGCCAGTCCTCCGCCGACGGCACCCCCTTCCCCAAAATGCTGGCGGCCAAGGGCATCTTTCCCGGCATCAAGGTCGACACCGGCTCCAAGCCCCTCGCCCTCGACAATGACGAGCAGGTCACCGAGGGCCTCGACGGGCTGCGCGAACGGATCACCGAGTACGTCGGCTTGGGGGCCAAATTCGCCAAGTGGCGGGCAGTCATTGTCATCGACACCGAGAACGGATTCCCGTCGGACTACGCCATCCGCTGCAACGCCCACGCCCTGGCCCGCTACGGCGCCATGTGCCAGGAGGGCGGCCTGGTTCCCATCATCGAGCCCGAGGTGATGATGGATGGCAGCAACGACATCGACACCTGCTTCGACGTCACCCTCCGCACCCACCAGCGGGTGTTCCGCGAGCTGGCCGCCCAGCGGGTCGACCTGCGGGGCATGATCCTCAAGCCCAACATGGTCATCTCGGGCAAGGGTTGCGCCACCCAGGCCAGCCCCCAGGAGGTCGCGGACCGCACCCTCGACCTCCTGTACCGCACCGTCCCCCCCGCGGTGCCTGGCATCGCCTTCCTCTCCGGCGGGCAGTCGGCGGCCGTGGCCACCGAGCACCTCGATCTCATGAACAAGAAGGGCCCGCACCCCTGGGCCCTCACCTACTCCTATGGCCGCGCCCTGCAGGACGAGGCGCTGCGGACCTGGAAGGGTTCGGCCGAGAACGTAGCCGAGGCCCAGAAGGTGGCCTCCCACCGGGCCAGCCTCACGAGCGCGGCGGCCACCGGCACCTACAGCCGGGACATGGAGACCGCCGGCGTCTGATCTGGAACCGAAGCCCCGCCACCCGGCTGTCGGGTGGCGGGGCTTTTCCATGTTCAGGAGGCGGCCGGGGGCGAGCGCTACCGCCGCGGTGTGGTCGGCGCCAGGACGACCTGGCGGCTCTCGGGGCGGATGGCCAGGCTGGCGCACGGACGGTCGGGGGTGATGCCACCGTCCACGATGGTCCAGTCGACGAGGCCGGCCCGAGCCAGCTCGCGGCGGGCGATCTCGGTCCCGGCCTCGGGCGTGACGCAGGCGGCGGAGAGGAACTGGGCGAGGGCGGCGTCGCGGAAGACCAGGATCCGAGCGTTGACGTCGCCGGGTGGCACCGTCGCCTCGGGCGGCGTCGGCCCGGGAGGCGCCGGCGCCACCGGAACGAGGTTCAGCATCTGGC
>JBPCLE010000014.1:0-12514 GCA_051003575.1 Acidimicrobiales bacterium
GAGCCAGGTCTTGGGCGCCACGGGCACACCCTCGACGTAGGTGAGCGGTGTGAGGCTGTTGACCACCATCGTGTGGTTGAGCGCCGAGGGGTAGTTATGGTGACCGGCCGCTTCGTCGGCAGCAGACGCGACGAAGAGCACCCCGCGCTCATAGGCGTAGTCGGCGGCCGCCTGCGCGAAACCGGTGTTGTTGAGGGTGCCGAGCGCCGACTGGATCACGCTGGCGCCGTTGTCCACCGCGTAGACAGCGGCCTCCGCGAAGTGGTTGGCGTCGGCCACGAAGCTGTCGCCCACCCGCATCTCCAGCAGCCGGCAGTTGGGGCACTGCGGGTTGATGTCGATGCCGATCTCGCCGGCGGAGTCTTCCGACTCGCCGGTGCCGTGGCCGTAGTCGACGTCGTCGTTGGGATCGTTGTCGCCCTCGAAGAAGTCCCAGCCGCTGATGTCGTCGACGTAGCCGTTGCCGTCGTCGTCCACCCCGTCGCTGAAGGTGCGGATCAGGTCCTGCGGGTCGATCAGGCTGTTGTCGTTGAGGTCGACCACGCGTGTGTCCGCCCCGTAGTCGCCCACCGTGAAGATGCCGTTGCCATCCACGTCGACGACGGCGAGCGGGGCACCTTTGGTCTCACCCCCCGGCTGGGGCAGCTCACCGCGGTTGAGCTCGTACTTGTTCACGAGGTTGGGCCGATCCTCGTCCCAGCGGATGCCCGAGTCCATCACAGCGATCACGGTGTCGGGCCGACCGGTGGTGACCTCCCAGGTGCGGTTGGTGGCTGCCCCGCGAACACCGAAGAGCTCCTGCGGGTTGTTGGCGACGATCGGGTCGTAGTCGTCGTCACCCGGAACCGCCGCGTAGTCCGACAGCTTGAAGGTGTCGCGACAATCGAAGCTGGCAGGCAGGTCGCTGCCCGGCGGCACGCGCTCCCCGGTGCCGACGCCGTCACACGAGCCGTTGGATATGCGGAAGCGGGTGTAGTCGAAGCGATCGCCGCCCTGATCCCCGAAGGGATGCTCGGCCCGCACCTGCGGAACGACCCCCAGCAAAAGGACCCCAGCAGCGACACCCAACAGGACGCGTCGGGACACGCTCGCACCTTAGGCGGTGCTCGAGGTTCTCCTTGGACGTCGCTGGCAGGGAGTCGGCCAGTCACCATCCTCTGGAATCGTCGGGCGTGAACTGTTCCCACTCGGGTTCCGGAGCCGGGGCCGGCGCGGGGGCCGGCGGGGGAGTCCTTCGGCGGGCAGGCCGGGGCGCCGGCTCTGAGGTCCGCAGGAGGGACCCGCGGGTGACCACGAACGCGGCCAGCGCGGTCGTGAGGGGCACGGCGGCGACCAATCCGATGGAGCCGACGAGGGTTCGGACGATCTCCACCGCGACCAGCTCGCCTTCGGCGACGGTACCCAGGCCGCGACCGGCCTGGGTGAAGATCAACAGGAGCGGGAGCGAAGCACCGGCGTAGGCGAGCACGAGGGTGTTCACTGTGGAGGCGATGTGGTCACGACCGATCACCACCGCGGAGGCATAAAGCCGCCGGGCGCTGTAGGTGGGGTTGGCCTCGTGGAGCTGCCACACGGCCGAGACCTGCGTGACGGTCACGTCATCGAGCACGCCGAGGCTACCGATGATGATCCCGGCCAGCACCAGGCCCTTTACGTCGACCTCGGCGGAGGCGATGGTGAGGTAGAAGGCGTCCTCGGACGAGAAGCCGGTGAAGTGGGCCAGGTTCGAGAACACGGCGGCGAGCACCGCGGTGAGACCGAGCGCGGCGAAGGTGCCCAACAGCGCCACCGTGATCATCTCGGTGATGCCGTGGGTGAGGTACAGCGCCACGATCGCGATGACGGCCGCCCCCACGAGCGCGACGGCGGTGGGGTCGTGGCCGTCGAGGATCGACGGAAACATGAAGGCCAGCATCACCACGCCGGTGACCCCGAGCGCGACGAGGGCCCGCAGGCCTTGGAACCGTCCAAGAGCCAGGACGGCGACGGCGAACAGGCCGGCGAGCAGCAGGAGCGAACTCCGGCGCTGGAAGTCGTTGAAGTAGTACTGAAAGCCGGTGTCGTTGCCCTCCTGATAGCCGAGGGTCACGCCGTCACCCACGTCGAACCGGACTGAGGCCTCGGTGATCGGGGTCTCGAAGCTCGCCTCGGTGCCGGTGGTGGGTCCGCTGGTGACCTCGAACGCGACTTGGACGCAGAGAATGCCGTCCGTCTCGACGGTGCCAGCGCAGGGCACCTCGGTCACGTCGGTGACCGTGGCGTCGACGATCTTCGCGTTGAGCCCGAGCTCCTCGGCCAGCTCCGGGCGGTCGCCTTCCGGACGTAGAAGGAACATGCCAATGAGGGCGGCCAGGGCGACGACACCGACCACGGCACCGAGCATGCGACGCGCCTGCTGCGAGGTCAGCGTGCGATCACCGCCGCGGTCATGGGAGTGGCCGTGGGTCACGAGCCGAGTCTGACCGAGCACCGGCGTCGGAACGCGTACCCAAGCTCATTGCGGCGCGAGCGATGGCGCGGCTGAGAACAAGGAGCTGAGCCCGGCCGCCGACCCGACGGAGCCGGGCGTCGATGCGGAGGTCGGCGGTGGCGATGTCGGAGTCGAGGGCTCCGGCTGGCAGCTCTGGCACCCGTCGCCGAGGTTCGAGGCGGTGAGGCCCGGGGAGGGCGATCACGAGCCCGCAGCGTTGTCGTGGAGAGCCTTGAAGCCGCGGAGGCGGAGGCTGTTGGTGACGACGAAGACGCTGGAGAAGGCCATGGCGGCACCGGCGATGAGGGGGTTGAGGAGTCCGGCGGCGGCGAGCGGGAGGGCGGCGACGTTGTAGGCGAAGGCCCAGAACAGGTTGCCCTTGATGGTGGCGAGCGTCCGGCGTGAGAGCCGGATGGCGTCGACGGCGGCCCGCAGGTCCCCGCGAACGAGGGTGAGGTCGCTGGCCTCGATGGCGGCGTCGGTGCCGGTGCCCATGGCGAGGCCAAGGTCGGCTTGGGCGAGGGCAGCGGCGTCGTTGACGCCGTCGCCGACCATGGCCACCACAGCCCCGTCGGCCTGGAGGCGGGTGATGACGGCGACCTTGTCCTCGGGGAGGACTTCAGCGATGACGTCGTCGATGCCGACCTCGGCGGCGATGGCGCGGGCGGCTCGTTGGTTGTCGCCGGTGAGCAGCACCGGGCGCAGTCGGAGCTCTCGGAGCCCGGCGACGGCGGCGGCGGAGGTGGGCTTGAGGGTGTCGGCTACCACGAACAGGGCGGTGACGGCGCCGTCCCAGCCGGCGGCGATCGGCGTGCGGCCGGCGGCTTCGGCGGCGTCTCGAGCGGCTTCGAGGTTGGGCGTGAGCTCGAGGGACCAGTCGGTGAGGAGCCGGGGCCGGCCGGCGATGACGGCGTGGCCGTCGACGATGCCTTCGACGCCGAGGCCCTGTCGGTTGGCGAAGGACTCGACGGGCGGCAGGTCACCGAGGCGGTCGCGGGCGGCCGCCGCGATGGCGCGGGCAATGGGGTGCTCGCTGGCGTCTTCGAGGGCACCGACGAGGCGCAGGGCGAGGGTCTCGTCGACACCGGCGGCGGTGTGGACCTCGACCAGGGTCATGCAGCCGGTGGTGACGGTACCGGTCTTGTCGAGCACGATCGTGTCGACCTGGCGGGTGGACTCCAGGACCTCGGGGCCCTTGATGAGCACACCGAGTTGCGCCCCGCGGCCGGTGCCCACGAGCAGGGCGGTGGGGGTGGCGAGACCGAGGGCGCAGGGGCAGGCGATGATGAGCACGGCGACCGCGGCGGTGAAGGCCACCGTGGCCGGTTCACCGGTGCCGAGCCAGAACCCGATCGTCCCGGCGGCGAGGGCGATCACGACCGGGACGAACACTGCCGACACACGGTCGGCCAGGCGTTGCACGGGGGCCTTGCCCGTCTGGGCGGCTTCGACGAGGCGGGCCATCTGGGCGAGCTGGGTGTCGGACCCGATGCGGGTGGCCCGCACCACGAGCCGTCCGCCGGCGTTCACGGTGGCGCCGACGACGGGGTCGCCGGGAGCCACCTCGACGGGGACGCTCTCCCCAGTGAGGAGGGAGGCGTCGATGGCCGAGGTGCCCTCGTCGATGACGCCGTCGGTGGCGATCTTCTCACCGGGTCGCACGACGAAGCGGTCGCCCACGGCGAGGTCGGCGACGGGGATCCGGGTCTCCCTGCCGTCGCGCAGCACGGCCACGTCCTTCGCACCGAGCTCCATCAGGGCGCTCAGCGCGGCGCCCGAGCGCCGCTTCGCCCGGGCCTCGAAGTAGCGGCCGGCAAGGATGAACACGGTGACCGCCGCGGCCACCTCGAGGTAGACCTCGTGCTGGCCCCCGCCTCGTGACGGGGTGAGGTCGAAGCTCATCGTCATGCCGGGGTCGCCGGCGTCGCCGAGGAACAGGGCGTACAGCGACCACCCGTAGGCGGCCGACACGCCGACGGATATGAGGGTGTCCATGGTGGCGGCGGCGTGGCGCAGGTTCATCCAGGCCGCCCGATGGAACGGGGCGGCGCCCCACACCACCACGGGGCTGGCCAGGGTGAGCGACAGCCACTGCCAGTGCTCGAACTGCAGCGCCGGGATCATGGCCATGGCCACCACGGGGATCGTGAGCGCCAGCGAGATCAGAAGCCGCTGGCGCAGCGCCAGGGCGGCGACCTCGTCGGCGTCAGCTTCGTCCTGGGCGGCGGCGGTCGTTCCGTGTGGGGCCGGGACCGAGGCGGTGTAGCCGGTGGCCTCGACCTGGGCGACGAGGTCGTCGGGGGTCACGCCGGGGCTGTAGATGACCTTGGCCTTCTCGGTGGCGTAGTTGACCGTGGCGCTGACGCCGTCCATACGGTTGAGGCGCTTCTCGATGCGGGCGGCGCACGACGCGCATGTCATCCCACCGATGCGTAGCTCGACATCGTTCGTTGGCTCCGGGGCGCTGAGGCTGCTCGAGTCGGTGACCGCGGTCATGGCGCGTGCTCTCCGTGCGTGGGCGCGGCCGGGGTGGAGGAGGAGTCGACGGCCGCCCCGACGCCGAACCCGATCCCGAAGGTGGCCACGAGCGCGACGGCGAAGGCGGCCAGCCGCGCGGGGACGCTCATGAGACGAGCTCGTAGCCCGCCTCGTCGACGGCCGCCCGCACGGCGTCGTCGTCGAGGGAAGCGTCGCTGGTGACCGCGACGGCCCCGGTGTCGAGGGTGACGTCGACCTCGGTGACGCGGTCGAGCTTCGAGAGCTCGGCGGTGACGGCTTCCACGCAGTGGCCGCAGGTCATCCCGTCGACTCGGTAGGTGGCGGTGGTGCTCATAGCGCGGGCTCCTTGCGAGGTTGGTGTCAGGTGACGTCGATGGCGAGCTTCATGCCGCCGTCGTAGTGGCCGGGCTGGTGGCAGCCGATCTCGAGGCTGCCGGTCTCGTCGAAGGTGTGGGAGAGCTCGGCGGTATCGCCGGGCTCGACCGTGACGGCGTCGCTGTCGTCGCCGCCGTGGCCGCCGCCGTGCTCGTCGGCTTCGGCCTCACGCATGTCCATCTCGTGGCCGTCCTGCGCGGCTTGGTCGCCGATGAAGGCGTCGTGGGCGACCTCGCCACTATTGGTGAACACGAAGCGGACCGTCTCGCCTCGCGTGACCTCAATGGTGTCGGGTTGGAAGACGTTGTCGGCCATGTCCACCTCGATGGCGCGGGCGCCTCCGTCGGCGCCGGTGGCGGTGTCGTCCGTGCTGCCGCAGGCGGCGACCGCGGTGACGAGCAGAGCGCCGGCGCCGAAGAGGAGGGGGCGGGATCGGGTCATGGTGTGTCTCCAGGGGGAGTGGTTCGGTTGTGTCGGTCAGCGGCCAGGGTGGAGTCGATGGGAGTGGTGACGTCCTCACCGTCCCGGGTTTCGCTCGGCCGGAGGTCGACCCGCCGGAGGAGCTGGGCGTTGGCCGCCACGACAATGGTGGAGACGCTCATCAAGATGGCGCCCACAGCGGGAGGCATGGTGATCCCGGCCCACTGGAAGGCGCCAGCGGCGACGGGGATGGCGATGACGTTGTAGCCAGCGGCCCACATGAGGTTCTGCAGGGACTTGCGGTAAGTCGCCTTGGACAGCTTGATGATGGAGACGACGGACCGCGGGTCCGAGCTGGCCAGGATGAGCCCGGCCGACTCGATGGCCACGTCGGTCCCGGCTCCGATGGCGATGCCGACGTCGGCTCGGGCGAGGGCGGGGGCATCGTTGACGCCGTCGCCCACCATGGCCACCTTGAGACCCCGCTCCTGGAGCTCGGCGACCTTGGCCGACTTGTCCTCGGGGAGGACCTCGGCGAACACCTCGTCCACCCCCAGGTCGGCACCCACAGCGTCGGCCACCTGGCGGGCGTCGCCGGTGATCATCACCACGCGACGGCCCATCCGGCGGAGCTCGTCGACGGCTTCGCGTGCCTCGGGCCGGATCTCGTCCTCGAGGGCGAGGGCGCCGATGATCTCGGCGCCCTGAACGAGGTAGAGGACGGCGGCACCTCGTTCCTTCCAGGCGGCGGTCTGGTCGGTGAGGTCGGCCGGTTCGGTGAGCGGGCGCTCCCGCAGCAGCGCCGGCCCGCCCACGGCATAGGTGGCCCCGTCAACGGTGGCCTCGACTCCTCGACCGGTGATGGAGCGGAAGTCGCTGGCCCGGACGACGGCCCCGGCTTCGCGGGCGGCGGTGACGATGGCCCGGGCGAGGGGGTGCTCGCTGTCGCCCTCGACCGCACCGCCGATCCGCAGGATGTCGCTGTCTGTGTGCCCAGCGGAGGCGGCGACGCCGATGACCACGTGCTCGCCCTTGGTTAGGGTGCCGGTCTTGTCGAACAGGACCGCGTCGATGCTGCGGCTCGCCTCGAGCGCGAGGCGATCCTTGATCAGGATGCCGTTGCGGGCGGCCATCGCACTTGACAGGGATGTGGTCAGCGGGATGGCCAGCCCGAGCGCGTGGGGGCACGAGATCACCAGCACGGTGACGACCCGCACGACGGCCTCGTTGCCGTCGCCCAACGATGCCCAGACGACGGCGGTGACGATGGCGGCGCTCACGGCCACGTAGAAGAGGAGGGCGGCGGCCCGGTCGGCCAGCACCTGAGTGCGCGACTGCGACGCCTGAGCCTCGGCCACCAGCCGGCCGATCCCGGCCAACGCCGTGTCCTCGCCGACCGCGGTCACCCGGACGCGGATCGCGGAATCGGTCGCCACGGTGCCCGCCACCACCCTGTCGCCCACTGTCCTGGCGACGGGTCGGGATTCACCGGTGATCATCGACTCGTCGAGCTCGGCCTCCCCCTCGACGATCTCTCCGTCAGCAGGAACGCGACCGCCGGAGCGCACCAGCACGACGTCGCCGGGGCGAAGTCCACCAGCTGGGACGATCTCGATCGAGCCGTCGGGACCGACGCGCTCAGCCTCATCCGGCAGAAGGGCGGCAAGCGCGGCGAGGGCGTCCTGGGCCTGGCCGAGGGCTTTCATCTCCTGCCAGTGCCCCAGCAACATGATGGAGATCAGCGCCCCCAGCTCCCACCAGAAGTCGAGGTCGAACCAGTCCAGGGACGTGGCCAGCGACGCCCCGTAGGCGACCGTGATCGCCATGGCGATCAGCAGCATCATCCCGGGCTGGCGGTCCTCAGCTTCCTGCACCCCGCCCGCCAGGAACGGCCAACCGGCCCAGAGGAAGACGAACGTGCCGAGCACTGGACCGACGGAGTCCATCCCGTAGAAGTCGAGGTCGTAGCCCAACCAGTCCATGACCATGTGGCTCGTGAGCACCAATGGCACGGTCAGCAGCAGACTCCACCAGAACCGCCGCCGGAACATCTCGACGTGGTGGCCGGCGTGCTTGTCGTGGCCGCCATGCTTGCCACCTGACGCGGAACCACCGGCGGAGTGCTCGGAAGCGACCGGCGACCCGGCACCATCGGCCACCGGGTGGTCACGAACGGCGTGGTCCGGCGTCATCTCGAGCTCCTCACGTCTTCAAGAGGCGCTGGACGGCGGCCGTCGCCTCGGACAGCTTCTGCTCGGCCTCGGGGCCACCCTTCTCGACGGCGTCCGCCACGCAGTGGCGGAGGTGGTCGTCGAACATCCCGAGCGCCACGCTCTGGAGGGCCTTGGTCGACGCGGAGATCTGCGTGAGGACATCGATACAGTAGCGGTCCTGCTCAACCATCTGCGCGATGCCTCGCACCTGTCCCTCGACGCGGCGGAGGCGCTTGAGAAGATCGTCCTTGTTCATGTCGTATCCGGGCACGACTGAACCATACCCCTGTAGGGTATGGTTCGCAACCGAGTGAGGGGTAGTTCGGACGCCGAAGGTCCCTACGTGGGGCCAGCTGCGATTGAATGTGGCGGTTACCTATTCGCAGCTGTGCCCGCGCTGCGGCTCACCGTCGACCAGATCATCGCCGCCATCTCCGAGGTCGGCTACAAGGCTCGTCACCTACCGGAGGTATGCACATGACCCCCCAAGCTCGACGCCCGAAGGCCGGTCGCCGCCTGCGCGGCGACCAGATCGCCCTCGTCGCCGTGGCCACCATCGCCGTTCCCGTCCTGGTGTGGACAGGAGTGCGCATCGCGGGACGCGACGACGACCCCCGCCCCGGTGAACTCGCCGCCGACCCCCGCGTGTCCCACGTCCACGGCCTCGGCATCAACCCGGCCGACGGGTCCCTCATCGTCGCCACTCACAACGGCTCCTTCCGCCTCCCCGCCGACGGCGACGACGCCGAACGCATCGGCGACAGCTTCCAGGACACCATGGGCTTCACCGTGGCCGGCCCCGACCACTTCCTCGGATCCGGCCACCCCGACGTCGCCGGCATGGGAGCCGGGCAACCGGGCCGGCTCGGGCTCATCGAATCGACCGACGCCGGCGCCACCTGGACCAGCATCTCGCTCAGTGGAGAAGTCGACTTCCACGGCCTCGCCTTCGCCCACGACCAGGCGTACGGCTGGGACTCCGGCACCGGCCGGTTCATGGTGTCGGCGGACCGCACCGACTGGGAGACCCGCTCCACCCTCGACCTGTTCGGCTTCGCCGTCGATCCCGACGACGCCGATCACATCCTCGGTGCCGGCCCCGCCGGACTCACCGAATCGACCGACGGCGGCCGCACCTGGACCGAGGCCGACGGCCCGCCCCTCGTCACCCTCGCATGGGACATCGACGCCGGGCTGTGGGGCGTGGACCCCGACGGCGCCGTCTGGCACCACGACGGATCCACCTGGGCCCAGACCGGCGCACTCGTCGGCGCACCCCAGGCCTTCCTGGCGGCCCCCGACGCGCTGTACGCCGCGGCTCATGATGCCGATGACGTCACCGGCATCTACCGCTCGACCGACGACGGCCGCACCTGGGAGCTGCGCTACCGGGACACCCCACAGTGAGCCTCGCTTTCCTCGACTACACCCCGATCGTCGAGCTCAAGCTCGGCCCGCTGGCCGTCTCCCCGCACGGGATCGGCACCGCGGTGGGGTTCCTGGCCGGCGCCAAGCTCCTCCTCGGCGCCACCCGGCGCATGGGCATCCCCGACGAGCACATCCACACCGCGCTCACCCGGGCGATCATCGCCGCCCTGGTTGGCGCCCGTCTCGCCTATGTGCTCAACCACCTCGGCGACTACCGCGACAATCCGATCGAGGCGTTGCGGGTGTGGGAGGGCGGCGCGTCGTTGCTCGGCGGGATCACCGCCGCCATGGTCGTGGCGCTCCCGTACCTCCACCGCCGCCGCCACCCCCTGTGGCCGATCCTCGACGCCGCCGCCCCCGGTCTCGCGCTGGGCATCGCCATCGGACGGGTTGGGGATCTGGTGGTCGCCGACCATCTCGGCAAGCCCACCGACTTCTTCCTGGGCTACCGGTGCACCGGCGCCGACACCTCGTCGCCGTGCGTCGCCCCCATCGGCCAGGCCGTGCACCAGCCCGCCCTATACGACCTCGCCTCGGTACTGGTCCTGCTCGCCGTGTTGCTCTGGCTCGGTAGACGCCGCCTCCGCACCGGACCACTGTTCTTGGTGTTCGTCGCCTGGTACGGCACCAGCAGGGTCGTCGAGGACTTCTTCCGCATCGACGAGACCCACGGCCTCGGCCTCACCGGCAGCCAATGGTTCTCCCTCACGGCGGTCCTCGTCGCGATTTGGCTCCTGGTCACCGGAAGGCCCGGCAGCGGTCCCACCGCGGCGTTCACTCGCGAAGGGGACGATGTGCCGATCGAGTCAACCGAAGGACTGTGATTTAGGTCGAGGGCGACCGGCCACGCTCGAGGAGCGCCCAGTCGACCCGAACCCTGGGGACGACGCCATAACCACATCAACGGCGGCCAGCCCGACGACCGCCATTGCGCCGTAGCTGTGCGCCTTGTCGAGGAGCTGGTTGGAGCGTTCTCGCTCGTCGTCGAAGGTCCCGGCGTAGGCCCTCATCAACACGTCGACCGAGTGACCCAGGCGTCTTGCGACCTCGGCGGGCGGAGCCCCGGCTCGGAGCATCATGGTGGCTGCCGCGTGGGCGGAGCGTCTCCACTGCGCTGCGGCGACTGTGGCCCGACCACTGAGGCCCATAATGGCGGAGAGCGTGGGATTCGAACCCACGGTGACCCGAAAGCCACAACGGTTTTCGAGACCGTCCCATTCGTCCGCTCTGGCAGCTCTCCGTCGACCAGGTTACCTGCGGGCCCGGCACGGCCTCCAAGGCGATCAGGTGCGGCGAGGAGCGAAGAAGTCCGTCAGCAGCGCGCCGGCGGCCTCGGCCTGAACACCCGGCACCACGGACACCTCGTGGTTGAGGCGGGGGTCGGAGCAGAGGTTGTAGAGGGTGCCGCAGGCGCCGTTGTCGCTGTTGGCGGCGCCGAACACGAGCCGCTCCACCCGGGCGGCAACCAGCGCTCCGGCGCACATCGGGCACGGTTCGAGGGTGACCACGAGGGTCGCTCCCGACAGGCGCCAGGAACCGCTCGCCGCGGCTGCGGCCCGCAGGGCCAGGATCTCGGCATGGGCGGTGGGGTCGGAATCGCGCTCGCGCCGGTTGCCTGCGCGTGACACCACCGCGCCGTCGACCAGCAGGACGGCACCGACCGGGATCTCGCCCGCTTCGCCGGCCCGGCGGGCCTCCTCGAGGGCGATCGCCATCGCCTCGTCCACATCCACGTCCGCGGCTCGCTCTGACACTTCCGAGCGACGCTAACCAGCCAGTGGACCCCGCGGGTCCCAAGCAGGAGAACCCGGACGGAGGGGCGAACCAAAGGGGGACTCCGTTCGGACGGTGCTGGGGCCGTCCGGTCGAGAGCGAGACGCCAGGGGGATCAGCATGCGGGCACTGCGGTGGACGACGGCGCTCCTTACCGCGGTCACGCTCCTCCTCGCCTCGGTGACGATCTTCGTCCGGCTCGACCTGATGCCTCGTACGGCCGCGACGGCCGGCTCAGCCCAAAGAGCGCTCCCCGTCGTGGCGCCACCGCCCGGGGTGACGCCCCAACCTGCTCCCCCCAACGCGGCCGAGACGGCCGCGCCGGGGGCGGAGGTTGCCATCGTCCCGCCCGGAGAGCTCGTGGGGGAGCTGGCCGAGCCGTCCCTGCCGCCCCCCGAGTTCGTGCCGTCGCGGTCCGGCGGGGGCGCGGGTGAGGTCTTCGCCCTCGTGATCGGCATCGACGACTACCCGGGCAGCAAGTCCGACCTGCGGTCGGCCGTCGCCGACGCCGACACGATCGACGCGGCCCTCCACAACTTCGGGGTGCCCGCCGGGAACCGGGTGGTGCTCCGCGATGGGCAGGCGCGCCTCGGAAATGTCACCACGGCGATCCGCTCGCTCGTCGCCCAGGGCGGGCGCGGCAGCACCTTGGTCTTCGCCTACGCCGGTCACGTTCGCAAGCTCGACCAGGACACCGAGCAACTGGTGCTGGCCGACGGGGCGACGATGACCGACGTCGAGTTGGCGGGGCTGCTCGCTCCCGCCCTGGACAAGCGCATGTGGCTCCTGCTAGCGACCTGTTACGCGGGCGGCTTCACCGAGGCCATGGCTCCGGGTCGGATCCTCACCGGGGCGGCCGACGCCAACCATCTCGCCTACGAGAGCAGCGCCCTGAACGCGTCCTACCTGGTGCACCACATGGTGCGCCAGGCCTGGCTGGAGGGGGCCTCGGGTCCCAGCGTGCAGGATGCCTACGCGCACGCGTTCCGGTCGCTGCGGCAGAACCCGAGACGACGGCCCTACCAGTTGGATTGGGCAGGCGGGCCGCTACTGTTGGGTCCAGGCGGCGCCGGCGCTCCCGCTCCCGCACAACCCTTGAACCCACCCCCCGCAGCACCAGCGCCCGAGAGCCCGCCGCCCGGGAACCCTCCACCGTCCTCACCGCCCCCCGACGGCGGCCGCACCTGCCCCCTGGTCGTGGTCTACTGCCGGCACTGAGCGGAGGGAGTGGGATTCGAACCCACGGTGGGTTGCCCCACACACGCTTTCCAAGCGTGCCGATTCGGCCGCTCTCGCACCCCTCCTCGGGCCCACGCGCGGGTGGGTCCCAGGGCGC
>JBPCLE010000015.1:0-5766 GCA_051003575.1 Acidimicrobiales bacterium
CGACGCGGCATCGCTGGCCGGCGTGGGCCCGGACCTGCCGGCCCCAAACGACCGCCTCGACATCCACGAAACCCGGAACCTGGCCACCGTCGCCGCCGGCGTGGTGGCGGCCGCCCTCGCCCGGCAGGAGAGCCGCGGCTGCCACACCCGCACCGACTTCCCCGAGGCGGCGCCCGCCTTCGCCCGCCGGCTGGTCCTGGCGTGAAGGAGGTCGTCCGGGCCGCCCTGGCCGAGGACATCGGGCCGTTGGGCGACCTCACTGCGTCGCTCCTGCCGGCCAAGGCCGGCGGCGACGCGGTCGTCGTCCCCCGCACCGACGGTGTCCTGGCCGGCAGCGCCGCCGCCCACGAGGCCTTCGCCCAGGTCGACACCCGCATCGCCGTGGCCTGGACCGCCACCGACGGCGATCGGGTGCGGGCCGGCGACGCCGTCGCCCGCGTCGTCGGGCCCCTGGCGTCGATCCTCACCGCCGAGCGCACCGCGCTCAACTTCCTGGCCCACCTGTCGGGTATCGCCACCCTGACCCGCCGCTACGTCGACCTTGCCGACGGCCGGGTCGCCATCCGCGACACCCGCAAGACCACCCCGGGCCTCCGGTCGCTGGAGAAGGCCGCGGTCCGCGCCGGCGGGGGCGTGAACCACCGGGCCAACCTCTCCGACGGCATCCTCGTCAAGGACAACCACCTGGCCGGGGTCTCGATCGCCGCCGCCGTCGCCACCGCCCGCCGGCTGTGGCCCGGCCGCACGGTGCAGGTCGAGTGCGACGACGCCGGCCAGCTCGGACAAGCCCTCGCCGCCGGCGCCGACCTGGTGCTGCTCGACAACATGACGCCGGCCCAGGTTCGCGACTGTGTGGATCTGGTTGCCTCTGAGGCCGCGCAGAGCGGTCGCCAGCGGTGCCTGGTCGAGGTCAGCGGGGGAGTGACCCTCGCCACCCTCGACGCCTACGCCGGCACCGGCGCCGACCTCGTCGCCATCGGCGCCCTCACCCATAGCGCGCCCATCCTCGACATCGGCCTGGACATCGTCGTGATCCCCGCCGGCGCCGGCTGATGCTGGTCGCCATCGACGCCGGCAACACCCACACCGTCGTCGGCCTCTTCGCCGGCGACGACCTGGTCGACCACTGGCGCATCGCCACCAACGCCGACCGCACCTCCGACGAGCACGCCCTGCTCGTCTCCCAGTTCCTTGCCCAGCACGGGGCGTCGTTCGCCGAGGTCGGCGGAATGGTCGTTTCCTCCACGGTCCCGCGCCTCACCGCGGTGCTCAGAACGCTGGCTGAGCGCTACCTGCGGGTGGCGCCGGTGGTGCTGGAGCCGGGCACCCGCAGCGGCATGGCCATCCTCTACGACAACCCCCGCCAGGTCGGCCCCGACCGCATCGCCAACGCGGTGGCCGCCTGGGAGCGCTACGGCGGCCCCACGGTCATGGTCGACTTCGGCACGGCCACGACCGTCGACGCCATCTCGGCCAAGGGCGAGTACCTGGGGGGCGCCATCCTCCCCGGCATCGAGATCAGCCTCGACGCCCTGTTCGCCCGGGCCTCGGCCCTGTCGTGGGTGGAGCTGGCCACGCCCCGGCGGGTCATCGGCAAGACCACCGCCGAGTCGGTCCAGTCGGGGGTGCTGTACGGGTACGCGTCGGCCGTCGACGGGCTCGTGTCGCGCTTCCAGGCCGAGCTCGGCGCATGCACGGTCGTGTCCACCGGCGGCCTGGCCGAGCTGATCTCGCCCCTGTCGACCACGATCGCGCACCATGAGCCGTGGCTGACCCTTCGTGGCCTGCGCCTCATCCACGCTATGAACACGGAGTGAGCACACCCCCGCCCTACCGGTTCGACCGCACGGCCACCGCCGGCGAGCTCCACGAGCGCCACGCCGGCCTGGCGGAGGGGACTGACACCGACGAGCGCGTCTCCGTTGCCGGCCGCATGCTGCTGCGGCGGGCCCAGGGCAAGGTGGCCTTCGCCACGCTGGCCGACCCCACGGGGCGCATCCAGCTCTTCGCCGGCGCGGCCCATACCCAGGAGTTCGAGGCGTTCAGCGCCCTCTCCCTCGGCGACTGGCTGGGTGTCACCGGCACGGTCGTGCGGACCCGCCGGGGCGAGCTGTCGGTGCGGGTCGACGACTGGTGCGTGCTGGCCGAGGCCCGACGCCAGTTTCCCGACAAGTGGCACGGGCTGGTCGACGTCGACACCCGCTACCGCCAGCGCTACGTGGACCTGTGGGTCAACGAGGACGCCAAGCGCACGTTCCTCCTGCGCAGCGAGGTCATCTCCCTGACCCGCCGGTTCTTGGAGGACCGCGGCTTCCTCGAGGTCGAGACACCCCTCCTCCACCCGGTGCAGGGCGGGGCCACGGCCAAGCCGTTCGTCACCCACCACAACGCCCTCGACCAGGACCTGTTCCTGCGCATCGCCCCCGAGCTGTACCTGAAGCGGCTGGTGGCCGGCGGGCTGGAGCGGGTGTTCGAGATCGGCCGGGTGTTCCGCAACGAGGGCATCTCGCCCCGCCACAACCCCGAGTTCACCATGCTGGAGTTGTACTGGGCCTACGCCGACTACACCGACGCCATGGCGCTCACCGAGGAGCTGGTTTCGGGGCTGGCGCAGGAGGTCTGCGGCACCACCCGGCTCACCTACGGCGGCCGCGACCTCGACCTCACGCCGCCCTGGCGGCGGGCCACCATGTTCGAGCTGATCGCCGAGCACGCCGGCGTGGAGGTCGACGTTGCCATGCCCGTCGACGACCTGCGCGCCATCGCGGCGGGGTGCCGGGTGAGCGTGAAGCCGGGGTGGGGCCCGGGCAAGCTGGTCCTGGAGATCTACGAGAAGACCACCGAGGCCGAGATCTGGGGCCCGGTGTTCGTTTGCGACTACCCCCAGGAGGTGTCGCCCCTGGCCCGGGCCCACCGCTCGAAGCCCGGCTACGTCGAGCGCTTCGAGCCCATCGTCGCCGGCCGGGAGCTGGGCAACGCCTTCAGCGAGCTCACCGACCCCGTCGACCAGCGGGCCCGCTTCGAGGCCCAGGCCGCCGACAAAGAGGCCGGCGACGACGAGGCCATGTCCGTCGACGAGGACTACCTGCGCGCCCTCGAGTACGGCCTGCCGCCCACCGCCGGCCTCGGGATCGGCGTCGACCGCCTGGTCATGCTCCTCGCCGATGCGCCCAATATTCGCGACGTCATTCTCTTCCCCACCCTCCGCCCCGAGTCCTGAGCGACCGAGTGTGCAAAGTTCGTTGTCTGACGACGAATTTTGCTCACTCGGCGCGGGCCGGGATGTTCTCGATCAGGTGGTCGCCCAGGGAGCCCAGGGCGGCCATGACCTGGCTGCCACCCTCGCCGCCGGCGCTCACGCCGGCCAGCGTGGCCGCCGACTCGCCGGCGTAGGCCCGAGCCACGTCGATGGCGGCGCCGACCGCGCCGTTCGAGTGGATGATCTCCCGGACCGTGTCGACCTGGTGGCGCTCCAGCGGCGCGCCCAGCAGGCCCCGCAGGGCCTCCGACGACCCCGCCGACGCCAGGGCCCGGATCACCGGCAGGGTGTACACGCCCTCCACCAGGTCGTTGCCCGCCGGCTTGCCCAGCTCCTCGTCGGTGGCCACCACGTCAAGGATGTCGTCGACGATCTGGAACACCATCCCCACCTGCTCGCCGTAGGCCGTGAGGGCCTCGATGCCCGGCCGGTCGATGCCGGCGGTGATGGCGCCCACCCGGCAGGCGGTGGCCATCAGCGCCGCCGTCTTGCCGGCGATGGAGATGAGGTAGGACTCCTCGGAGCGGGTGACGTCGAAGGTCTGGGCCAGCTCCCGCACCTGCCCCTCGCAGAGCCGCCCGATGGTGGCGGCCAGCAACCCCGCCACCTCGGTGCCCAGGGAGGCGGCGATCTCCGAGGCCCGGGCCAGGAGGAAGTCGCCGGCCAGGATGGCCACGAGGTTGCCCCAGCGGGCGTTGACGGAGTCGACGTTGCGCCGGGTGCGGGCCTCGTCCATGACGTCGTCGTGGTAGAGCGAGCCCAGGTGGACCAGCTCGACGGCCACCGCGCCCATGATGACGTCGTCGTCGGCCGGGCCCCCGCCCAACTCGCCCACCGCCACCGCCAGCGCCGGCCGCAGGCGCTTGCCCCCGGCGGTGATCAGGTGGCTCGCCACCTCGGCCAGGAAGGGGTCTCCGGTGCGGACGTTGGCCAGAAGAGCCTTCTCCACCCGGGCCAGATCGTCTTCAAGGCAGGGCAGCGAGAGGAGCGGCGCGAGGCTGACCACGGATCGACGCTACGTCAAATGCCTCGAAGAGAGGAATCTGGCGGGACGGGTGAGTGTTCAGTTTCATGCGGGCGCCACTACACTTGCCCGTAGAGCACGTACTGACCGCTCGAAGAGCCCGCCGTCCCCGTTAGGGGGTTCACCTTGTTCGAACGATTTACAGACCGAGCCCGCCGGGTCGTGGTGTTGGCCCAAGAGGAGGCACGCCTCCTCAACCACAACTACATCGGCACCGAGCACATCCTGCTCGGGCTCATCCACGAGGGCGAGGGGGTCGCTGCCAAGGCCCTCGAGCAGCTCGGTATCTCCCTGGAGGCCGTGCGCACCCAGGTGGAGGAGATCATCGGCCAGGGGGGTTCGTCGCCGTCCGGGCACATCCCCTTCACGCCGCGCGCCAAGAAGGTCCTCGAGCTGTCGCTGCGTGAGGCCCGCCAGCTCGGCCACAACTACATCGGCACCGAGCACATCCTCCTCGGCCTCATCCGTGAGGGCGAGGGCGTGGCCGCCCAGGTGCTGGTCAAGCTGGGCGCCGATCTGAGCCGGGTGCGCCAGCAGGTCATCCAGCTCCTCTCCGGCTACGCCGGCAAGGAGGGCGCCCCCGCCGGCGGCCCCGCTGGCGAGGCCACGCCGGCCGGCTCCCTGGTGCTCGACCAGTTCGGCCGCAACCTCACCCAGTTGGCCCGCGAGAAGAAGCTCGACCCGGTCATCGGCCGCGAGCGCGAGATCGAGCGGGTCATGCAGGTCCTGTCCCGCCGCACCAAGAACAACCCGGTGCTCATCGGCGAGCCCGGCGTGGGCAAGACCGCCATCGTCGAGGGCCTGTCCCAGCAGATCGTGGCCAATACCGTGCCCGACACCATCAAGGGCAAGCAGCTCTACACCCTCGACCTGGGCGCCCTGGTGGCCGGGTCCCGCTACCGGGGCGATTTCGAGGAGCGCCTGAAGAAGGTGCTCAAGGAGATCCGCACCCGGGGCGACATCATCCTGTTCATCGACGAGCTCCACACCCTGGTGGGTGCCGGCGCCGCCGAGGGCGCCATCGACGCCGCCTCCATCCTGAAGCCCATGCTGGCCCGGGGTGAGCTGCAGACCATCGGCGCCACCACGCTGGACGAGTACCGGAAGCACCTGGAGAAGGACGCGGCCCTCGAGCGCCGCTTCCAGCCCATCAAGGTGGAGGAGCCCACGGTGGCCCACACCATCGAGATCCTCCGGGGCATCCGCGACCGCTACGAGGCCCACCACCGGGTGACCATCACCGACCAGGCCATCGTCGCCGCCGCCAACCTCTCCGACCGCTACATCTCCGACCGGCACCTGCCCGACAAGGCCATCGACCTCATCGACGAGGCCGGGTCGCGCATGGTCATGCGGCGCATGAAGTCCCCGCCGGACTACAAGGAGCTCGAGAACGACCTGTCCCGCGTCCGCAAGGAGAAGGAACAGGCCATCGAGAACCAGAAGTTCGAGCAGGCCGCCAAGCTCCGCGACCAGGAGAAGG
>JBPCLE010000016.1:0-7629 GCA_051003575.1 Acidimicrobiales bacterium
GGGCGGGGCGGGCGCCGCGGGGCGGCGGGCCCGCGGCTCCGGGCGGGCGGTGGCGGACCTGGGTTCGGGGCGGGTCGGGCGCGCTGGCCGGGGCGGGGCGTAGCCCGGGCTGAACCGGGTGGGCGCCGTCACCGCGCCGGCGGGTTCAGGTAGGTCACACTGGCCGGCGTCACCATGCCCAGGCGGGCGCGGGCCGCCCCGACGATCTGGGCCGGCGCCTCGAGCTCGGCCACGGCCATGCGCAGGTCCTGGCGAACCGCCTGCTGGGCCTCGATCGACGTTGTCAGCCGATCGATCTCGCCCTGCCCCTGGGCCAGCACGACCCGCACGGCGACGATGGCGAACAAGCCGGCGAACACGGCGACCACGAGGGCGCCGGTGACCAGGCGCAGGGCGCGCCGGGACCGGGTCTCGGGGCGGACCAGCCACAGGTGAGGGGCGCGGGCGGGTGCCTCGGCCGGCGCCCGCCGGCGGGGCTCGGGACGGGGGGCGAACGTCGATGCAGTCACGGCGCAGGGACCTCCAGCTTCTCGGCGGCCCGCAGGCGGGCGCTCTCCGAACGGGGATTGGCGGCCAGCTCCGCGGGGCCGGGGCGATGGGCGCCCCGCCAGAGGAGCCGGACGGTGGGTACGGCCCCGCAGACACAGGGCAGCTGGGGCGGGCAGGCGCAGCCGCCGGTGACGGCCTCGACGAGGCGGTCCTTCACGATCCGGTCCTCGCCCGAGTGGTAGGCCAGGACGGCGCACCGGCCCCCGCTGACCAGCAGGTCGAGAGCGGCGTCGATGGTGGGGCCCAGGGTGGCCAGCTCACCGTTGACCTCTATACGCAGCGCCTGGAACGTCCGCTTGGCCGGGTGGCCGCCCCGCCGGCGGGCCGGCGCTGGGATGGCGTCGCGCACCAGTTCGGCCAGCCGGCCTGTGGTCGGCACCGGGCGGGCGGCGACGACCGCCCGGGCGATACGGCGGGCGAACCGCTCCTCACCGTGGCGGGCCAACACCCGCGCCAGTGCGGCCTCGTCGTACCCATTGACCACGTCGGCGGCGGTGAGGGGCTGGCGACGGTCGGCTCGCATGTCCAGCGGGCCGTCGCCCCGATAGGAGAAGCCCCGGCCCGGCTCGTCGAGCTGCATGGAGCTGACGCCGAGGTCGAAGAGGACGGCGGAGATGGGGCCGGCCGCGGCGACGGGGAGGTCGTCGAAGTTGACCCGCCGCAGCTCGACCCGGCTGCCGAAGCGGGCCAAGGCCTCGCCGGCCAGGCCCAGGGCCTCGTCGTCGCGGTCAAGCCCCAGCACGGTGTGGTCCGGCATGGCGTCGAGGAGGGCGGCGGCGTGCCCGCCGGCGCCGACGGTGGCATCGACGATGACGCCGGGCGGCGCGGGTCGCAGCGCATCGACGACTTCTGCCACCATGACGGGCAGGTGGCGGGGCGCGGCCTCACCGCCGCGGCCCCTCACGCCCCGTTGAACTGCTGGCGCGCCAGCGCTTCCTCGCCCCGGCTCTTCTTCTCCTGCCAGGAGTGCTGGGGCCGGATCTCCACGTGGTCGAAGGCGCCCGTCACCACCACCGGGCCCTCGCCCAGGCCGGCGAACTCCCGCAGGGGCGCCGGGATGGCGATGCGGCCCTGCTTGTCCGGCGTCACCTCCTGGGCGCCGGCAAAGAAAAAGGTGGCCCGGTCGTGGCTGGCCGCGTCGTGGCGTGCCGCCTCCCGGAGCTCCCTGGCCCGGCCCTCGAACTCCGTCGGTGGCCAGATCGCCAGGCACCGCTCCGCCTCGCTGGTGAGGTAGGCGGTCTCCAACTGCTCCCGGAACTTGGCCGGCAGGGTCAACCGCCCCTTGTCGTCCAGCGTGGGGGTATACTCTCCTAGGAACATCAGTTCGATCCACCGTTCCCAGATCCACCGTCCAAGGAGAGGTCACCCGAGACAAGCACCCCCGGCACGAATCCCCCCGGCACGAAGCCCACAGCACAGTCCTCGGCTTCATCGCCAGCATCACGGCTCCCACCACTTACAACCACGGAGCCCCACTTTAACCCCCTTCTCCCCAAGGGGTCAACGTGTGTGAACGCGCGACCGCCGATCCGTGGGCAAAGATGCGGCTGGTGGATCTCCCTCTCCGCACCAGAGTGGCGACGCTGGCCGGGCAGGCGATCGCCGGAGCATCCCGGCTGGTCGGCGCGGGGGAAGGGTCGGTCATCGGCGGCCGGGTCACCCTCGCCATCGACCAGCGGGCCCTGGGGCTCATGGCCGCCGGCCACCAGTCGGTCGCCATCTCCGGCACCAACGGCAAGACCACGACCACCCGGCTGCTGGCCGCCGCCATGTCCACGCGGGGGCCGGTCAGCACCAACTCGGCCGGCGCCAACCTCCTCCCCGGCCTGGTCAGCAGCCTGTTCTGGGGCCGGGCCGGGTCCACCGTCGCCCTCGAGGTCGACGAGGGCCACCTGGCCGAGGCGATCGCCGCCGTCCACCCCACGGCGGTCGTCCTCCTCAACCTCAGCCGCGACCAACTCGACCGCTTCGGAGAGGTCCGCCGCCACGCGGCCGACTGGCGGCTGGCCCTGGCCTCCTCGCCCGACACGGTCGTCGTGGCCAACGCCGACGATCCGCTCGTCACCTGGGCCGCCGGCGCCTGTGACCCCTCGTCGACCACCGGCGACCGCTGCGGCGTGCGGTGGGTGGGCACCGGCCAGCGGTGGCGGGCCGACGCCTCCGCCTGCCCCAACTGTGGGAGCCGCATCCGGTGGTTCGAGAACCGTGTGGCGCGCGGGGGGCCGCACTGGTCCTGCTCCTCCTGCCCCCTGGCCCGGCCCCGGCCCGACGCCTGGCTCGAAGGGACCGACCTGGTCCTCGCCGACGGCCGGCGGCTCCCGATCCGCCTCCAGCTGCCGGGACGGGTCAACGTCGCCAACGCGGCCATGGCCGTCGCCGCCGCCCTGGTCGTGGGCGTCGACCCGCGCCGGGCGGTCCGGGCCATGGCCCGGGTGCGGGCCGTTGCCGGCCGCTACCAGGTGCTCACCTTCGACGGCGCCCGGGTCCGCCTCCTGCTGGCCAAGAACCCGGCCGGCTGGGCCGAGGCCCTGGGCCTCATCCGCCCGCCCCCCACCCCTGTCGTCATCGGGATCAACGCCGGCGTGGCCGACGGGCGCGACCCGTCCTGGCTGTGGGACGTCCCGTTCGACCAGCTCGGGGGCCGGCTGATCGTGGCAACCGGCGAGCGGGGCCGCGACCTCGCCGTCCGCCTGCGCTACGCCGACGTCCGCCACACCTACGAGCCCGACTACCGCAAGGCGGTCGCGCTCGCCGCCGCCCGCACGACGAGGCCCCAGCCCGACGTCGACTTCGTCGCCAACTACACCTCCTTCCAGGATGCCCGCCGGGCACTGGCCGCCAGCCCCCGCCGGGCGGGGCGCGCCACGCCGGCCCAGAGGCCACGTCGGGGCGGGGCCGGGCCGGCGGCGGCGCGCCGTGGCTGAGCCGGTCTCGATCGCCCTCCTGTACCCCGAGTTGCTCGGCACCTACGGCGACGGCGGCAATGCCACCGTCCTGGCCCAGCGACTCCGCTGGCGGGGCCTCGCGGCCGAGGTCGTCGACGTCCACGCCGGCGAAGCCATCCCCCGGGCCTGCCAGATCTACGTGATGGGCGGTGGCGAGGACGCGCCACAGGCCCTCGCGGCGCGTGAGCTCCGCTCCGGATCGGCTCTCCAGGATGCGGTGGCCGGCGGCGCCGCCGTGCTCGCCGTCTGCGCCGGCCTCCAGGTGCTCGGACGCCGGTTCGCCGGCGACGACGGCAAGGTCCACGACGGTCTCGGGCTGCTCGACTGCGAGACCCACCGCGACGACGGGCCCCGCCGGGTGGGCGAGGTGGTCGTCACGCCGGCGCCCGACCTCGGCCTCCCCGACCTCACCGGCTACGAGAACCACGGCGGGGTCACGACCTTGGGGGCCGGCGCCCATCCCCTCGGTCGGGTGGTCGTCGGGAAGGGCAACGACGGGGGCGACGGCACCGAGGGCGTGGTGGCGGGCCGGGTGGTCGGCACCTACCTCCACGGCCCCGTGCTGGCCCGCAACCCCGGCCTTGCCGACCATCTGCTGACGTCGGTCCTCGGGGCCCTCGCTCCCCTCGACGACACCGATGTCGACGCCCTCCGCAAGGAGCGCCTGCACAGCGCCCGCCATCCCCACATGCACATGCCCCAGCTCTCCTCGCGCTGGCGCCGGCTCCTCCGGCGGAACTGAGCCGGTGCCCGCTCGCCCCCGGACCGCCCCCCTGGCGGTGCTGCTGATCCTCGCCGCCGCGCTGGCCGGCGCCTGCGCCCGTTTGACCGGTTTGGCCGCGCCGACCACCACCACCACCACCACTACCACCAGCACCAGCACCAGCACCACGGTGGCGCCGACCACCACCAGCACCACGGTGGCGCCGACCACCACGACCACCGCCCCTGCGCCGCCGAGGTACGCCCTTTCCGGGCGCCCGGCCACCGACCTCGGGACCGCCGGGCGGGCCGCGGTGGCGGTCAAGATCGACAACATCGCCGCCGCCCGGCCCCAGGCCGGCATCCTGGCCGCCGATGTCGTCTACGAGGAGTTCACCGAGGGGGTCACCCGTTTCATCGCTGTCTACCACTCCCAGGACGCCGAAACGGTCGGCCCGGTACGCTCGGTCCGGCCGGCCGATCCGGTCATCATCACCCCCCTCGACGGGGTCCTCGCCTTCTCGGGCGGCAGCCCGGGCGCCGTCGCCGTCGCCGCCGACACCCCGCTCACCCTGGTCATGGAGGACGACGTGGAGGTGATGCACCGCCGGGGCGACCGGGTCGCCCCCCACAACCTGTACACCTCCACCGCCGGGCTCTTCTCCCGTGTGCCCGCCGACACCGGCTCCCCCCGGGCATTCGCCACCTTCCTGCGCGACGGGCAGTCCTTCGGTGGGCCGGGCGCCTCGCCCGTGACCAACATCTCCCTCGTCCCCGCCGACTGGGTCACCGCCGACTACACCTGGGCCCCCGAATCCAGTACCTGGCTGCGCTCCACCGACGGCGTCCCCCACCTCGTGGAGGAGGGCCGCATCGCCCCCACCACGGTGATCGTGCAGTTCACCCCCTACCAGTACTTCGTCGACGACTACAACGTGCAGTACCCCGAGGTCCTCGGCAGCGGCGACGCCTGGGTGTTCGCCGCCGGCACCATGGTCCGGGGCACCTGGCACAAGGCCTCCCCCGCCTCGGTGACCAACTTCGTCGACTCCGACGGGGCGCCCATCGCCATCCCGCCCGGCCAGACCTGGGTGCACCTCGTCGCCCCTGGCTCGGCGGTGACCACCGGCTGACGCGGGGGCGGTCCCACAAACTCTGACGCGCAGGTAGCATCGCCAGCGCATCACCACCCTGCACGAGACAAGCGCTCTTGAGTGACCTCTCCACAGGGCGGGGGTGCCGAAACCTGGACGACCGGTGCGAGCCGGCCCCCCAGGTCGGGAGGGAGGTGATTCGCATGAATATCGCAACCATCCGAAACATCAGCCGGCTCGGCTGGGCCGTCCTGGCCTCAGTCGCCGCCGTCTTCGCCGTGCTGTTCCTGTCTGCCACCGCATCCGGGGCCCAGATCGTGTCTGGGAACTCCGGGGGCTCGGGCTCGACAGGGCCGGCGATCGCGTCAGGAGGTGCCAACAGCACCGCCTCTTCGGGCGCCGGTTCGGGCTCCACGTCCGGCTCCGGCTCCACGGGGGCCGCTGTGAACCAGACCACCGTGATCTCCGCCGGCGGGAGCGGGGGCGGCGGCGGCGTTGCCGCTGCCGGGTCCGGTGCAGGTGGTTCAGCCAACAACGTGTCGGTAGGCACCATCGGGACCAGTACCGCCGCAGGCGGTTCCAGCGTGGCCGCAACGTCGGCCAACGGCGGTTCCGGCGGTGGCTCGACGGTCAACGTCAAGCCCGTCGCCACATCGGGAGACTCCGGGTCGGCCAAGAGCCAGTCCAGTGCAACCAATACCGGGAACACTGGGCCGGCATCCTCGTCGGCCGTGAGCAACCCCGTGGCGGTGTCCGGCAACTCCGGGAGCACTGGGGGTACCGGGGCAGCGACCTCGAACCCGACGGCCACCAACTCAGGGATCCTGGGAACGGCCGTCGCCATCGGCGGCAACGCGCAGTCCGGCAACTCCGGAAGCTCGGGGAACACCGGTCCTGCCGTCGCCATCGGCAGCGCCAACAGCAACGCCAGCTCGGGTGCCAGCGCCACCAGCAACGCGGCGTCGGGCAACACGGGCGCGGCGGTCAACAGCACGGGCGTGGCCGCCATCGGCGGCCTCGGCGGCAACGGCGGCCTCGCTGTCGGTGTCTCCGGCGCCGCCGGGCCGGCCCTCAACCTCTCGTTGGGGACCATCGGCTCGTCGGCCGCCATCGGCGGCAGCAGTGTCGCCGCCGGCTCGGCGAACGGAGGAGCAGGAGGAGGGGTGAACGTCAATGTCACCCCCATTGCAACAACCGGGAACACCGGGAGCTCGTCGGCACAGTCCAGTGCCACGAACCACGGCCACACCGGCCCTGCCTTCTCCAACGCCGTCAGCAACCCCGTGGCGGTCTCCGGAAATTCGGGGACCACCGGCAGCACCGGAGGGGCCACGTCCAATCCGATGGCGTTCAACAACGCCATCCTGGGCGGGGCCTTCGTCTTCGGTGGCAACGCCAGATCCGGCAACTCGGGACGATCCGGGAACACCGGTGCGGCAGTGTCCATCGGTGACGCCCACAGTGCTGCCAACTCGGGAGCAGGCGCCGCTGCCAACGCAACGTCCGGCACGTCCGGCAACGCGGTCAACGGCACCGGCATCTTCGCCCTCGGCGGGCTGGGCGGCGACGCCGGCATCACCCTGGTCCGGGCCGGGCCCGGCGCACCAGCGGTCAACATTTCCCTGTTGACCATCGGGGCGTCGTCCGCAGTGGGCGGCTCTTCCGTCGCCACCGGTTCCGCCAACGGCGGGACAGGTGGGACCACGACGGTCACCGTCGCCCCCGACGCCTGGTCGGGGAGCTCGGGCGGCGTCTCGGCCCAGTCGAGCGCCACCAACACCGGCAACACCGGTTCGGCCACCTCGGGCTCTCACAGCAGCCCGCAGGCGGCGTCCGGCACCTCCGGTGGCACCGGCGCCAGCGGGCCGGTGATCGTCACCCCGACGGCCACCAACACCGCAGTGTTCGGCATCGCAATCGTGTTCCTCCCCCTCCTGTTCTGCTTGTTCTAGGAAGCCGGAGCCACGAGTCGAAGGGCCCCTCCCACGGGAGGGGCCCTTCCGCGTCTCAGGGGAGCAGGCGGAGGAAGGCGTCCACGTCGATGTCGACCCCTCTGGCCACGCCGGCCAGCTCCCGTGCGGCCCGCCGGCGCTGGTCGCCGGAGAGGGCGAGCCGGTCGATCAGCCGCTCCGGACGCCACTCGCGCAGGGCGGCGCACTGGAAGAGGGCCCCGGCACGGGAGCGGCGCTGGGCCATCCCCACGACCTTGGCCCCGGAAAGGGTCACCTCGCCGGGGCCGAGACCGGCGAAGCAGACCAGCCGCGAACACGGGGTGGTGACCAGGGGGCCGGCGGGGGGGGAGGGGAGCGAACCGGCCGACGCCACACCCCACACCCCCC
>JBPCLE010000017.1:0-4307 GCA_051003575.1 Acidimicrobiales bacterium
CTCCGAGGCCTGCATGGCACGCTCCCGCCGCTCTCCCGCGCCCGCCCCCGCCCCGCCCCCCGCTACGGGCCCCGGATGCCGCTACGGACGATCAGCTGCCAGTAGGCCGGCGCCCGATGGCGCAGAAGATCGGGGCGAACACCACCGGCCGGGGATCGAGGGCGTCGAACCGGCTGAACGCCGCCTCCCAGCGGGCGACATCGTCGTCGGTCGCCAGGCCGGCAGACGCCAACGAATCCTTCGCGGCCAGGCTCGGGGGGCGGAATCCGGGCGGCGCGGCAACGATGTCGTACCGGCCCCGGAACTCAACCGTTTCCAGGGCCGCGCCCTCCAGCAGTTCGGACAGGCGAAGCCCCACGGAGAGGTCGTTGCCCTGCCGGTCGTGCCATTCGTTGTACCGCGCGTTGAGGTCGTCGATATCAGGGTCGGTCGGTCGGGTCCGGAGGGCCGTCATGTCGATATCGATGAGGTAGACGCAACCGCCACGACGGACCAGCGTGGCGGCATGCCCGACGATCGCCGCTTCCAGCCCCCCATTGTGGGCCAGCACGTGGCGGATCATGACCACGTCGACGCTGCCCGGGGGCACCGGTGTCGCGTCGGCGCTCGCGGCCTCGACGGTGACGTTGGCCACGCCGGCCCGCTCGGCGACAGCCCGGGCCATCGTCACCGCCTCCGCCGTCCGATCGAAGGCGAGCACCCGCCCGCCGGGGCCGACCTCGCGAGCGAGGGCGACGGAGACGGCGCCGGGGCCACAGCCGATGTCGGCGATGGTGGCGCCGGCCACGATGCCGGCAGCGGCCCACAGATCCGCCTCGGCCTCCCGAGCATGCGCGGCCATCAACTCGTAGCGCGCCAGTTCGATGTCGCTGAGCTTCAGGGGGTACACCGACACGGGCCCGAGACTACGGCGTCGGCAGGGCGAGATGCAGGATGTCGCCGAACGCCGCCGCCCAGTCCGCGTAGCCGAGCGCGCCGGGGTGGAAGCGGTCCCCGGCGTACTTGCCATGCCAGGGCGGGCCGGTGCGCGCCCACACGTCGGCCACCACCAACCCGGCGGCCGGCGCCTCTTCCCGGATCACCCGGTTGGCCGCCTCGGTCCGCTCCCGGGTCAGACCCTGGGGCAACGTGGCGATGATCGCCAGTGGGGGCAGCAGGGCGATGATCGCCCGTAGCCGCTCATCGAGACCCGGCACCCGCCGGATAACGTCGTTGGCGCCGATGGCGCACGTCACCAGATCGGCCGGCGCCGGCAAATCCTCCAGCGCCGGCAGTTGGCGGTCGAGCACGTCGTCGGTGCGAGCCCCGGACCGCGAGAGGTTGACCACCCGCCACGGCTGCCCCGATCCGTCGTCGAGCGCCCGCCGGAGCTGGCCCACGTAGCCCTCGTCCCACGACGGCGCGCCGATGCCCTGAGCGGTCGAGTCGCCCAGCACGGCCCACAGGGGACCGGCGCCGGCGAGGGCCGCGCCGTTGGCCTTCTCCCACTCGGCCGCGTAGCGGGCCACCTGGGCGTGCACCGTACGCACGCCGGGCATGAGGAGGCGCATCGCCCGGCCCAGGATGGACATCGCGTCCCGTAACGTACCGGGGCAATGAGCGGCTCCCCCAGCTTCGTCGGGCAGTGCGTCCGGAGGCCCGGCACATGAGCCTGCTGGTCGGCACGGCCGGCGGCCTGCACCGGGTCGACGACGGCCACACCGACCTTGCCGGCCGCCACGTCACCGCCATCGCCGGCGGGCTCGCCCTGGTCGAGGGGCGCAGCGTCTGGCGCGACGGCGAGTGGCTGGGCGCCCCGATCGAGGGGCCGCCGGCCACCTGCGTGCTGCCCGACGGCGCCGGCGCCCTGCTCGGCACCGAGGGGAGCCACCTGGTCCGCCTGCCCGCCGGCGAGCGGCTGGCGTCGTTCGAGGCCGCTCCGGGCCGAGACGCCTGGTACACGCCATGGGGGGCGCCGGCCGACGTGCGGACCATGGCTGCCGGCCCCGACGGCACGCTCTACGTCAACGTCCACGTCGGCGGCATCCTGCGCTCCGCCGACGGCGGGGCGTCGTGGGAGCCCACGCTCGACATCGACCTCGACGTGCACCAGGTGGTCGTTGCCGGCGACGGGACCGTCCTGGCCGCCACGGCCCGCGGCCTCGCCACCAGCGCCGACCGGGGCGATACCTGGACCGTGGTCGACGACGGCCTCGCCGCCACCTACGCCCGCGCCGTCGCCGTGGCCGGCGACACCGTGCTGCTGTCGGTCAGCACCGGCCCCGACGGCGCCCGGGCCGCGCTCTACCGCCGGCCCCTCCACGCCGACGGGCCGTTCCGCCGCACGTCGATCGGCCTACCCGGGAGCTTCCCCGGGAACGTCGACACGTTCTGCCTCGTCGCCGACGGCGACCTCGCCGCCCTGGGCACCTTCGCCGGCCGGGTCTACCTGTCCGACGACGCCGGCGGCTCTTGGGCCACGGTGGCCGCCGGCCCGCCGGTGGTGTGCATGGCCTTCACCGATTGAGGTTTGGTCAATCCGGGGCGTCAGAGCACCCCCAATTGACCACACCCGGGCTCAGTCGGGCAGCTCCACCGGCACCACGGGCACCGTCTGGACCTTGCCCCGGCGGAACACCTCCACGCCGACCTGGCGCCCGATCCGCTCGCCGGTCATGAGCCGCTGGAGGTCGCCGACGTTGGTGACCCCGTGGCCGTCGACGCCCAGAAGCAGATCCTCGGGCCGCAGGCCGCCACGGTCGGCAGGGCTGCCGGCGACGACGGTGAGGATCTCGATGCCCCTGTCCCTCCCGGTGGCGGCCACCGCCTTGGGGGGCAGCGGCCGCGAGCCGCCGGCGATGCCCAGGTAGGCCCGCCGCACCCGCCCGTCGGCCATCAGCGCGGCCACGATGCCCCGCGTGGTGGCGTTGACCGGCACGGCCAGCCCCAGGCCCTGCCCCACGCCGGGGCCCACGACGGCGGTGTTGATGCCCACCACCTGGCCGGCGCCGTTGGCGAGAGCCCCGCCGGAGCTGCCCGGGTGCAGGGCGGCGTCGGTCTGGATCACGTTCTCGACCATGCGGTTGGACCGGCTGGCCGTGGCCGCGAACGACCGGCCGAGGGCGCTCACCACGCCGGCGCTCACCGAGCCCGCGAACCCCAGTGGGTTGCCGATGGCCACGACGAGCTGGCCCACGCGCAGGCGGTCGGCGTCGCCGAGCTCGGCGGTGTGGAGGTCGCCGCCGGCGCTGGTACGAATGACGGCCAGGTCCGACAGCCGGTCGGCGCCCACCACGTCGAACTCGGCCTCGGCGCCGTCGGCGAAGACGGCCACGCCGCCCGAGGCCCGCTCGACGACGTGGGCCGAGGTCAGCAAGAAGCCGTCGGCGGTGACGGCCACCGCCGAGCCCGACCCCTCGTGCTGGCGGCCGCCGGGCACCCGCCCCATCACCCGGAGGCTGGCCACCGACGGGATGAGCCGCTCGGCGACGGCCATGACCGTCCTCGAGTAGGCGTCGAGGGCTGCCTCTTTCTGGGCGGACGCCTCTTCCTCGACCGCCATCGTCACGCGGATCCCTCCTCGCGCGCACCCCCGCCGGCGAACGTCACGCTGACCGCCAGCTCCTCGGCGCCCCTTACCAGGCTGAGTGCCAGGGCCCGAGCGGCCCCCGGAGCGGGCAGCAGGGCCTCGCCGGCACCCAGACCGTCGACGGCCCGGTACAGGTCGTCGATGCTGGACACCGCCGAGCCGCCGGCCTCCACGATCAGGTCACCCCGCCGCAGGCCGGCGTTCGCCGCCGGGCTGGCCTCCTCCACCTCCTGGACCAGCACGCCGTCGCGGTCGGGCAGGCCGGCCGACCGGCGGATGTGGCGTGCCGCCCGGCCCGGCACCAGGCCCACGCCCAGGTGCGGCCGCACGGGCGACTCGCCCCGGCTCAGGGCGTCGACCTGCCGGCGCAGATCCTCACCCGCGGGCAGGGCGGCGTAAAACCCCTCGCCCAGGCGGTTGGTGTTGAGGCCGACCAGCCGCCCCGACGCGTCGACGAGCGGCCCGCCCGAGGAGCCCTTGACCATGGGCGCGGTGTGCTCCACGGTGCCGGTGACCCGCCGGCCCCTCGGGCCCCGGAACGTGCGGCCGACCGACGCCACCGAGCCCAGGGTGACCCGCAGGCCCCGCCCGCCGGGGTTGGCCAGGGCGAACACCGCGGCGCCGGTGCGCGGCGGGGAAGGCGCCCACTCCCCCGGCGTGACCCCCGACGTGTCGTCGGCGATGGTGGACACGTCCCCGTCGCTGTCGTCTCCCTACACCTGTCCCTCCCCCGACCTCC
>JBPCLE010000018.1:0-12221 GCA_051003575.1 Acidimicrobiales bacterium
CCGCTACGGCGCAGGAGATCGGCGAAGCTGGGCCCGGGGTCGTCACCGGGCGGGTAGAACGGAAGAACCACGCTGGCGGAGGCTACTCGCTACTGCCCGCCATTCTGCGATGCGCTCGACGTCGCACCACGGGAGCGGACTGCGACCCTTCGCCGGGATCTCATGTGCACTCAAGACGACACCTCCTTCCCCCGAGTCGCACTGTGCCCTCCACGGGGCAAGAATGGTCGGTAGTGAACAGGCTCCTCAGACGCTGCACCCGTACTCCGGCGTTGCGCTCGGGGCGCGTGGGCTGGTCTGCGGCCACCTCCAGGTGCCACCTCTAGGTGCCGACGCCAACCCTGGTCTTCGCCGCCGCCACAGCTGTTGCCGCCCTGTGCGGATGGTTGTCGTTGCGAGCCGACCGCCTGGCGCCGGCGCCCGACGAGCAGGACCGGCGCCGCCGGCGACGTCGCATCCCCATCACCGGCACCGTTCTGGCCGTGGCTACCGTGGCGGGGGCACTGGGGTTCGGCACCGATCGCCTCGACGGCCGGTCGTTCGGGCTGCTCGCCATCGCTGCCGCCCTCGGGGCGGTGGGTCTCGCCCTCCAGCACAATCCGCTGCGACCCTTCCTGCGCATCGCCGCCGAGTCCGTGGCCGCCGTGGCCACCGTCGCCCTCGGTCTGCGCACCGGTGTCACCGGTACCGCCGTCACCAACGTTGTCGTCGTGGTGGTTTTCCTGGTGGTCATGGTCGAGTCGATGCGCCTGCTCGATGTCGGTCCTCGGGCTGCGGCCGGGGCGGTCGCTCCCGCCGCCGCCGCCCTGGGCGTGATGGCCTACGGGACCGGCCAGGACAGCGTCGCAACCCTGGCCCTGGCCCTGGCCGGCGGCCTCACCGGTCTGCTGGTGGTGGGCACAGGGAGGACCTTCGTGCTCGGGGAGCCCGGAACCCTCTTCGGCGGCTTCCTGCTCGCTGCCCTGGTGGTCGATGTCACGCCGGCCACCTCGACCCCGCTGAGTGCGCTGGTGGTTCTCCCTGTCCTCACGGTGCCCCTGCTCAACGCCGCCGTGATGGTGATCGATCGCCTCCGCCGCCGTCGCCCTCTCACCTCCCGCCGACCCGACGGGCTACCGCATCGATTGCGGACCATTCCTCTGCCGTGGGGGGTGGTGTTGAGCATCCTCGGCGGGACGTCGGCGCTGCTGGCGGCGCTGGCGGTGCTGGCCGATCGCCAGATCGTCCCTGTTGCCACGCCCGTGGCCGGCGCCGCCATGGCCGGAATCGTGCTGCTGGCAACGGCGAACAACGGCAAGGTCCACCGCAACAAGGCACCCGGGCTGTCCACCGTCGTCCGCCGCAGCATCCTGGCCACCGCCTTCCTGGCCGTCGCACTCGCCGTGCCCGCCGGCCTGGCCCTGTTCAGCGTGCGGGGACTGGTCGTCGACGGAGCGGCGGCCGCCGAGCGGGGGCTGGAGGCGGCCCGGCGAGGCGAGGTCGAGGCCGCCGGCTCGGCGTTCGACCAGGCCGAGGCGGCGTTCACCTCCGCCGCTGACCGCCTCGACCACCCCCTGGCCACGCTCGGTCTCGCCGTTCCGGTACTGGGGCCCAACCTCTCCGCCGTCCGCACCCTCAGCGGGGTGGGCGCCGAGCTGGCCGGCACCGGTGTCGCCGTCACCACCGCTGCCCCCCAGAACCTCACCGTCTCCTCGGGCACGGTGCCCGTCGACGAGATCCGCCGACTCGCCCCCGACCTGGCCGAGGCCGCCACTGACCTGGACCAGGCCCGTACCGTGGCAGCCGGCGTCGAGCGGGCCTACCTCCTCCCGGCGCTGCGCGATGAGCTGGTTGGCTTCGACGCCCGTTTGGATCGGGCGTCGGCCGACGCCGAGTCGGCGGCCCAGGCCGCAGCCGTGGTGCCGGCCATCCTGGGCGGCGACGAAACCCGGCGGTACTTCCTCGCCATCCAAAACAACGCCGAGCTGCGAGCCACCGGTGGTTTCCTCGGCAACTACGGCGAGTTGGTGGCCGACAACGGGAGCCTGCGCCTCGACCGCATCGGCCGTCACCAGGAGCTCAACGAGGCCGGCCCGGCGGTGAAGGTGCTCGCGGCGCCCTACGACTACCTCGAGCGCTACACCCCCTTCCAGGTGGCCAGCACCTGGGAGAGCGTAAACCTGTCGCCCGATTTCCCCACCGTCGCCTCGGTCATGTCGGGCCTGTACCCCCAGTCGGGTGGCCAGCCGGTGGATGGGGTGATCGGGATCGATCCCATTGGGCTGTCGGCGTTGCTGGCGCTGACGGGCCCGGTGGTGGTGGAGAGCTGGCCCGAGGCCATCACGGCCCAGAATGTGGTCGACATCACCCTCAACCAGGCGTACGTGGCCTTCGAGGACGACGTCGACGAACGCATCGACTTTCTCGCCACCGTGGCCTCCGCCACCGTCGACGCCTTGCGCACCACCGACCTCGGCAGCCCTGCCCGCATCGTCGGAGTTCTGGGCCCGGCGGCGCGCGGCGGCCACCTCAGCCTGTGGTTCACCCGGCCCGAGGAGCAGGCCCTGGTGAAGGGGTTGAGCATCGCCGGGCAGGTCGATCCGGTCGACAGTGATTCGTTACTAGTAGTCAACCAGAACGTCGCTGCCAACAAGGTCGACTACTACCTTCGGCGGACCACGAGCTACGACGTCCTGCTCCGGCCCGAGGGAGACAGCGTGGCCGTGGCGGGTCGACTGCGGGTCGACATGGAGAACCAGGCACCCGACACGGGGCTACCCCGCTATGTCATCGGGCCCT
Source organism: Acidimicrobiales bacterium (assembly GCA_051003575.1). Classification (GTDB taxonomy): domain Bacteria; phylum Actinomycetota; class Acidimicrobiia; order Acidimicrobiales; family AC-14; genus CADCTB01. The sequence continues at coordinate 2,779 of JBPCLE010000018.1, forward strand.
TCGATGAGCGATTCGAGGCCGGGGAAAACCGTACCTTCGTCTCCGTCTACACCCCACTGGCGTTGACCGGCGCCACCTGGAACGGCGTCCCCGTGGATCTGACGGCCGCCGAGGAGCTGGGGCGGCGGGTCTACTCTTCTTTCCTCGGCATCCCTGCCCAGACCACTCGCACGCTGGAGTTGCAGTTGCAGGGAACGGTTGCCGCCGTGGAAGGGGGGTGGTACGAGCTGGACCTGCTCAACCAGCCACTGCTTGTGTCGGAGGCGATCACCGCCACGTTCGAGGTACCCCATGGCTGGCGCATCGTCGAAGCCGAGGGTGCCGAGCTCGACGGCCGGCGTCGCGCCGTCGCCACGGTCGTCGCCGACCAGGACGAAGTCGTGCGGCTCCTTCTGGAGCCGCAGGGCTGATTCACCGCCATGCTGGCTGAGTTGGGGCTGCAGGTTGTCGACATCCGCGTAGGCTTCGGGCATACTCGCAGCAGGAACTGCTCGCGGACGGCTATGAGTGGAGGATTTGATGTACCGAAAGCTGATGGTCGTCGTGGCGCTGTTGGTCGTACTGACGCCCGGCACCGCGTTCGCTGTCCAGTAACCACCCACCACCACGCCCCCACCAGCCGTCGATCCGGACGACGCCACGCCACCCACCACCACGCCCCTACCAGTCGTCGATCCGGATGGCGCTGACGACGATGGCTCCCGGAAGGGCGACGATGGCTCCCGGAATGGCCCAGCCGGCCGCGACGGCACGCTGGCCAAAACCGGCGCCGAGAACATCGAGATGCTGGTGCGCATAGGGGCGATCCTGCTCGTGGCCGGATTCGTGCTCTACCTGGCCGAGCGCAACCGCAGGGCCGCCCGGGGCGAGGAAGACTCCGGAGTGGGCACGGTCTGAGCGCCGGCGAGCCTAGGGCGCGTTCATTCCCGAAGCGATCGCCTCAGTACGCCCCTCGACCCCGCAGGACGGCGTTGACGGTCTTCCACAGGATGAGGAAGTCCAGGGCCGGCGACCAGTTGTCGACGTAGTAGAGATCGAGGCGGACGCTCTCGTCCCAGGCCAGGTCGGCCCGGCCGCTCACCTGCCACAAGCCGGTCAGGCCGGGCTTGACCAGCAGCCGCCGGCGGACGTCCTCGCCGTAGCGCTCCACATCGGTGGGCAGTAGCGGGCGAGGACCGACCAGCGACATGTGACCGGTCACCACGTGCCAGAGCTGGGGAAGCTCGTCGAGGGAGAACCGGCGCAGCCAGCAACCCACCCGGGTACGGCGAGGGTCGTTTCGCAGCTTGAACAACAGGCCATCCTGCTCGTTGAGATGGAGCAGATGGGCGAGCTCGTCCTCGGCGCTGTCGACCATGGTGCGGAACTTACGGATCGTGAAGCGCCTTCCTTGGCGACCCATTCGCTCCTGTCGGAACAGGATGGCCCCCGAGCTGGAACTGCGAACTGCCAAGGAGATGGCCAGGAACAAAGGAGACAGCACCATCAGGGCGATGGCTGCGACGCTGCGGTCGAAGCATTCCTTGAACAGCCGGGCCGGTCCACTGAGCTGCGGTTCCTCCACGTGAAGTAGGGGCACGCCGGCCACCGGGCGGATGGCGATGCGGGGCCCGGCCACGTCGGTCACCGCCGGGGCGACGATGAGGTCGATACCGGTGCCCTCGAGTTCCCACGCAAGCGCTCGCAACGACCCCGGCGGCAGGGCGCTGTCGCCGGCGATGGCCAACACATTGGCCCCGGCGGTCGCCAGCACATCGAGGGTGCTCACTCCGGGCACGCCGAGGACGGGAACCTGGTCCTCCCCCACCCGGAGGAACTCCACGGGAGCGGGGATGCAGGCGCCGACCACGGTGTAGCCGGCATAGGGCGAGCGCTGCAGGTGGCAGGCCAGGTCGGTCGCCGCCTCGATGGTCCCGACCACCACCACCCGGTGCAGGTAGCGCCCCTGGCCCCGGCGGCTGTGCAGCCACTTTCGGGCCGAGTAGCGCCCGACGATGGTGAGGGCGGTCGCCACGGGAATGAACCCGGCGATGAAGCCCCGGGCCACGTCGAGCCGTGTCACGTAGAAGACGATCGCCGCCAAGGCGAGGAAGCGAACGGCGGCGTTGAACACCCGCCGGAACTCCTCGGAGCCGACGCCGGCCACCCGGGGACTGTAGCCGCCGCTCAACAGAATCACGGCCAGCCATACCGACACCATCGACGCAGCGACTGCGGCGTAGGTCACAACCCTCCCGCCAACGCTCAGGGACGAGTCGACCGATCCGAAGCGCAGGAACTGGGCAAGTGCGGCGGCGGTGCTGAGAGCGACAACATCGATGGCGAAGAGGGCAATCGAGTAGTCCCGCTCCCACTTCGGCTTGGCCGGAAGGTATGACCCGGGAGAGGCGTCGGGAGGAGCGTTGGGAACTTCCTCAAAAATGAGGCTCAACGATCACCCTCGTCGCTTGTCGGTATGCAGAAGCGAGCTGCCGTAGTTCCACTCGCACCTTCATCCTATCTGAGCCTCGGGCGGGCTCGTTGATTCTCCGCTGCGCCGTCTGGCCGACCCTGTTCTCGCTCCAGCCTCTTCGGCCACGACACTTCGCAGACGGTCGATGAAGCGCTGCTCGTTGAACCTCTCAGCGTGGGCCAGGATGTGAACGTCGTCCCACGAACGGCCGAGGAGTTCCTTGACCGCCTCGGCCACTGACCCGGCGTCAGGCTGGTCGAAGAAGACCCCGGTCCGGTTGGCTTGGACTGTGTCGAGGAACCCGCCCCAGCGCAGCACGGCGCTCGGCTTGGCGAACGCCGCACCTTCCAACGGCGTCAGGCCATAGTCCTCGTAGGAAGCCGCCACCACGCCGGCGCATTTGGCGTAGAGCCAACGCAGCTGGGCGTCGTCCACCCCACCGATGAAGCGGACGTTCGGACCGGCCGAGGCTTCCAGACGAGCTCGGTCGGGGCCTTCTCCCACCACCACCAGACGCTCGCCGACCAGAGAACGGAAGGCCGAGACCACCACGTCGATGTTCTTGTACGGTCGGAAGCGAGCAACGCACAGCACGTAGCCCGGCGCCAGATCGATCACCGGCTCCTGCGGTCCCTTGGGATCGATGGTGTGAGGAGGCGGAACCAGGGTGCTCTCGATGCCGTACAGCTCACGGATCCGCTCCTGGACGGCAGTCGAGGACGTGAGGTACCGGTCAGCCGATCGGGCAGCGCGGTGATCCCAGTGGCGAAGAGCCGGTGCCAACACCGCCAGGGTGGCCCGCACCCCAGCCGAGGCGTCACCCAGATAGCGCTGCGTCTGGTAGAGCCAACGAGCGGGGGTATAGCAGTAGACGATCTTCCTACCGCTGGTCCGCAGGCCGTGAGCCCAACCGCTCGAGCTGCACAGCACCACGTCGGCGTCCACGCGAAGGCGTCCGAACGTCCACGCCAGCAGGGGCAGCGCACGACGGTGGTCGTCCAACAGTGCACCCGCCCGCTGGAGCGGCGAGGTGTGCACCTCTTGGGACCCGAACTCGGGAAAGGTGAGATCGGGTCGGTACAGCGACGTGTGCACAGGCGCCTGCGGGAATGCCTTGCGCATGCTCAGAACGACCCTTTCGGCCCCACCTCGTTGCGTCAGGTAGTCGTGGGCCAGGGCGACCCGCACATTCCTCTCCGCGAAAGCTTCAGCGTAGATCGGACTACTCCCGGCGCTCGAAGATCAAGACCTGCTTGTAGCTGAGAAAGCGGAGACTGTCCCATCGACCCAGGAAGTCGTCGACACCACCGAGTATACGGGAAGCCCTGGGCGAGCGGTACCGGAACAACTGACGGTCGAAGATCCTGAAGAATGCCAGCTCGGCCACCTGGACATTCGATGCACCGAACACTTCGGCAAGGAACGCAACGTCGTCTTGAGTCAGAGGCTGCTCGTCGAGGGTGCCCAGGCGGGGGACCCCGAGCTTGCCCACCGAGTGCTTCCGAGCGAGCCGGAGGATGGGATTGGTGACCATGGTCTCGACGAACGCAGCCTTGCCGTCGCTGGCCAGGCACCGTCCGAGCAGCGGGGCGATCACCTGGGGATCGACGTGATGGAGGGCGTACCTCCCTGTGATCCGGTCGAACCGCTTGGTTTCGTTCGAGGCAAGGACGGCGACATCTTCGGCTACGAAAGTGGCGTCCAGGCCGAGGGCCTCGAAGAGCTCTTCAGCTCGCTCGACGGCTCCGTCGCTCAGATCAACCCCGGTCACATCAGCACCCCGGGCTACCAGCCATGCGCTCATGACACCGGCACCGCAGGCGAAGTCCAGAACGGAGCGACCGGTCAGTGGTTCTAGTGCGTCGATCAGCGCCGCAGTGTTCGGATCGGGTCCCTGCCGGTACTCCTCGAGGCAACGATCAAGGGCTGGGACGTGGTGATCCCAAAACACTCGCTCGCTGTCGAGGCGAAGCTCATCGCTACCCATCAGCCCTGCTCCCGTTCACCAGCGGTTCGAGTCCTACCGGGCAACGGTAGCGGAACGGAGGGTGCCTCCGACGCCTGCTCAACTGGGACGGTGCCCCGTGATAGAGCCGCTTTGCCTGGGATGGACTGGCGGTCAAGCCAGCCCAGGACCAGCCACGGCAAGGGAGCGATCGCGTAGTTGCCCCCGGTAAGCCACTGCAGGGAGGTCACCAGGAGGATGCCGAGGGCGACCAATCCCAGGAAGTCCCGACCGCTGCGAGCCCGGCGCAGGGCCAGGCGCAGCCCCAGGACCACGATGGCGAGGTAGGCAACCAGTCCTGGCAGCCCGAGGGCCACGGCCACGTTGGAGGGGTCGACGTCGGTGATCTGGGACGCGTCACCGAAGCGGTCGGCGGCGATGGAGGCGGATCCGGTGCCCCGGCCGAGGGGGCTGACGACCACTTCACGGAGACCGCCGATGAGCGCGTCGATGTGGACGGGCAAGGTTGAGTTCCCGGGGTCGAGCGGGTCCGAAAGACCGGTCACCTGACGACTCAGAAGCGTTGAGCTCTGGCCGCCTCCAACTTGGCCCGGGTCGATCTGCGAGACGGCGAAGCCGAGGAGGAGCAGAGCACCCACGCCGACCATCACCGTCCTGAGGAGGCCGAGGCCACGGGCGATGGCGAAGAGCATCCCGAGGGTGACGGCAAGGACGACCAGCGCGCCCCGCACCGACGCCAACGCCAGCCCCCAGGAGATGAGCGCGAGCGGCACGATGGCCACGGCACGTGTGCTCCGGTGTCGCAGACGCAAAGCCCAGATGACCATCCCGATGGCGATGAAGCCGACGTACTCCGCTGCGGAGCTGAACGACGCGAACTGCCTCAGGGCGTCACCCACCTGAAGCGCCGCGTAGCCCCGGTCCTCGATCCAGTTGGCGTCCCAGGGAGGGAAGCCGCGATAGACCTGGTAGAGGCCATACAGCGCCGCCAGCGGGGCGAGGACCGAGACGAGCCAAAGGATCCGAGCAAACGTCCGGTCGTCGAGCAGCGATCGGCCGACCCAGAACCACAAGGCGGGAACCAGCACGAAGAGGAGCCCAGCGAACCCGACGGCGATGCCACCCTGAAGGGGATTGAGCGCACCCGCCAGCAGCAACCCGCTGAGCGCCAAGACGGCATTGGTGAGCCGTGTGCGAGAGCGAAAGGCGCCGTTACGAGCGGCGACGATCACCAGCACGGTGACCACGGCCGGCGCCATCAACAACAGCGGATCGTTGTCGCCGGGCGAACCCAGGCCGGTCAGGATTCGTCGCAACGTGCCCAAGACGGTGAGCCAGACGAGCAGGCCGATGACCGCCTGGCGGGGCGAGCGCAGGACAGCGACGACTACGGCAAGAGCAGTCGAGAGAGTGATGGCCACCCGCACTGATGACGGCGAGGCGGTGGCGGCCCCGAGAGCCAGGCCGAAGGTGAGCACCGCCATGGTAGGTACTGCCCCCGGGTACCGGCGGACCCACGGCACCAGGCGCTGACCGGGCCTCCGGGTGATCGTGGTCACGTTCGGGGCGGGCACGGGGACGATTCGGCGGCCGGTACCCGGTGGAGGTAAGGGGATCCGGTAGATTCCCTCGTCTCCCTCACCGGCGGATGGTAACCGGCGGACCGGCGCCAGCAAGCGCGCGATGATGGGATCGGCGTGGGTCGGCGAGTGGGGGAGAACATGGTCGAACGAGACGTCATCCTCTACGAGTTGAACGAGGTCCCTTGGGAGATCGTCGACCATTACGTCGCGGCGCGGCCGAGCTCCCACCTGGCCGGGATGCTGAGAACCGGTCGTTCGATGACCACCATCGACGACGACCCCGTACGCCTCCAGCCCTGGCGGACCTGGCCCACCCTGCACACCTCGATGTACACCGATGGGCATAACTCCTTCGACCTGGGCCAGGACCCCACCACCTTCCGCGGCGCCGCCCTGTGGGACGTGGTCGAGGCGGCCGGAATGGCGGTCGGCCTGCTGGGCCCGCTGCAGAGTTGGCCGCCGCGCCCGTTCGCCCACGGCGGCTTCTTCGTTCCCGACACCTTCAGCCGCACGCCCGAGACCTGCCCCGCCGGCCTGGAGCGCTTCCAGCGGTTCAACCTGGCCATGACCAAGGAGAACAGCTTCTCGTCGAACGTTGCGCCCAGCCCCACCGAGATGGTGGCGGTCGGGCTCGACCTCCTGCGGCGCGGGCTGGCGCCGTCCTCGGTGGTCACCCTCGTCGGCCAGCTGCTGGGCGAGGTGCGCGACAATCGCTACAAGGGCCGGCGCCCGGCCATGCAGGTCGTGCCCAGCTTCGACCTTTTCTGGAAGCTCCATCGCCGGACCAAGCCGAGGCTCAGCATCTTCTTCACCAACCACGTCGCCGGCATGATGCACCGCTACTGGGGCGACTGGGCGCCCGAGTACGCTGAGCGTGAGGGGTACCAAGCCGACGAGGTGTTCGCCGGGTTCGTGACGACGGCGATGGACTTGTTCGATCGCCACCTCGGCAGGGTCCTACGTTACATGAATGCCAATCCGGCGACGGTGCTGATCATCGCCGCCAGTATGGGACAGGGCCCGATCCCGTACCGACATCTCGACCAGACCTTCGTGCTCGAGCGGCCGGATGCCCTCTTGGCGGCGATGGGCCTGCCCGCCGCCGAGGCCGGCTTGGCCATGTACCCGCGCGTCTCGCTGAAGTTCGACGACGAGAAGGCTGCCCACGCAAGCCTGTCGGCCCTCGGGTCGGTGGTCGGCACCGATTCCCGGGCCATGTTTCGCGACGTCACCGTCCATGGCCGCACCGTGTCGCTCGAGATCGACTACGACCATCCCGGCACCAAGGAGGACGACGAGCTCTCACTGGTGGCCGTCGACGGGACTCCTGGGCAATTTCGCCCCGGCGACATCGGGATCGCTGTGCGCAAGCGCCTCGGCGGTGGGAACACCGCCTATCACGTCCCCGAGGGGATGCTGCTGGCCTATGGGAGCGGCCTCGGGCCCGATAGGAGCAGGGCGTTGGTGAGCGTGCTCGACGTGGCGCCGTCGGTGCTGGTCGACCTCCTCGACATCGATCCCGCGCCCTCGATGCAAGGCAAGCCCGGTCTGTTCCAGGGGACCACTGCCTGACGCTGTCATGTACCGGAGGAATCGTCACGATAACCCCCTTCTCGAAAACGTGCGCGGACGAGGACCACGAGGTGTGACCCGTTCTCCGCTCGCCACCGGTACTGGGCCGAATGGATCAGCTTGAATGCCATGGCCCGCCCGGCCGCCCTCGACCCCCGACCCTTGGTTACCTTTGGTTCCTCCTGTGATGGCTGGACAGACCGAAGGGCGCAGCGGCGGCCAAGTTGGCTGCGCCGGCCGATCCGGTGGGCCTATCCTCCTGACCGGACGCGCCCGTCAGGAGTTCGAGGAACGCGTCCGCAACTCGAGGGAGGCTCATCCAAGCCTCCGCGAACGCAGCGCCTCTGGCGCCGAGCGCTTCCCGCTCGACCGGTGAGTCTCTGAGCCGGGCCACCGACGAGGCTAGGGCCGCCGGGTCGCACGGGACGACCCAGACGGCACCCGCCTCGATCAGCTGGTCCCACCGGTTGTACCCGTCAAGCGATACCACCGGACGGCCGTGCGCCAGTGCGGCGGCAAGCGTCGTCTTCCGGCTGCTCGGGCCCTCCTCGTTGACCAGGACCACGACGGTCGACTGCGCCAGTCGACGGCTGAACTCGGGGGGATCGACGACACCCGTGAACTCGAGGCTGTGCTCGACGCCGTGCTGTGAGGCCAGCGCAGACCAGCGGTGGCCTCCGGGCGATTCGGCTCCGGGGGCGCCGATCAGCACTACGCGGACGTCCTCGGCGGGGCCGATGAGCGAAAGGGCTTCGACAAGGACGTCCGCCCGCACGCCGTCACCGGCATACCCCGGAACGGCGAGGGTCAACGGTCGCCCGGTAGGCTCGGGCGTCACGCGGCTCAAAGGCTCGGTCGGAATCGTCGGGAAAACCGGGATGACCCGGACGCCGGCCCGACGGCCGGCCGTTCCCTTCGCCAGCGCGGCGGCGCGGCGATCGGTGGTTACAACGACCTCGTCGGAGCCGGCCAGCACGGCACGCAGCGCGAGCTGTTGGGCGAGCGCCTTCACCCGGGCCCGCGGCGGGTCCAGCCCGGGACGGTAGGTGTACGCCAGCTCGTGGAGGACAGAGACGACCCGGCATTTTCGGGCGCGAAGGAGCGCACCGACGACGACACCGGGGCCCGGAATCCCGCGGTAGCCGTACGCGACAGGGCTGTAGTGCCAGATGACGCTTCCCTTGGCCGGCAGGGTCAGAGCGAGAGTGACGAGTCGTGTCGATACCCGCAACGCAGGCAGCAGCCGGTCGCCCCCATTTTCAAGCCAGTGCTGGTGGATGGCGAAGGCACGCGTCTCGAGCTCACGACCGAGAAGCAGGCCATAATCCCGCACCCCGGACGCCTCGGGCGGCGCCACGCCGATCGTCGTCGCGGACCATTTCGTGGACGATCGCCCCGACCAGGCAGCGCCTTGGAGCACGTCGAGATAGCGGGTCACGGTCGCCTCCAGCCGGAATCGGCGGGCCGTCGTGCCAGCCTCGGCGCTCCAATGCCCCAGCACCTCCGGGTCGTCGAGCGCCCGCAGCACCGCCTTCGCCAACCCCCCGGTGTCGCCCACACATACGAGCGCGCCACCGCCGGTCCGCAGGATCTCGGAGGGACCGGCGGTCGCATAGGCGACGACCGGTGTCCCCAGCGTCAACGCCTCTACGACGGCCAGCCCGAAAGGTTCCCGGTGGGCGGGATGCACCAACAGGGACGCTCCGGCCACCGTTGCCGCGAGGTCGTCGGCGGCCAGGCGCCCCGCGAGGCCGACACGCCCCCCCAGACTCTTGTCTTCGATGGCCACGGTCAGCTCCCCCCGCAGGGTGGGCTCGATCGGGCTGTCCGGGCCGACGACGAGGAACCGCGCCTCGGGTATCGACCGCAG
>JBPCLE010000019.1:0-8483 GCA_051003575.1 Acidimicrobiales bacterium
GATCGGCCGCCGTCTGGGTGGTGCCGTTGCTGCCCTCCTCGGTCTCGCCTCCGCGTAGGGTCTCGCCCGGCGGTCCCGGCTTGAGGACGCGGGTGGCGCGAAAACGGGATCCGAACCGGCGGGGCCGGTCATGCTCGGACGGTATGGGCGTGGGCGTGACGGTCACCTCCCCGGCGGCGATGTCGATCGTGGGCTGGCAGGCCCTCCTCGTACCTATCGTCGTTTCCGGCGCGCTTCTTGAGCGCCGGCCCGAACTGGACCACAGTGGGCCCATGGCCGGATCCTGGTACTGGTGTCTGAAGCACGGGCGGGCCGAGGGTGCCGGCGGGTGCCCGCCGGAGCACCGGCTGGGCCCGTATGAGTCCCGGGAGGCGGCCGAGCACTGGAAGGACCGGGTCGAGGCCCGCAACGAGGAATGGGACCGCGAGGACCGCGAGTGGCGGGAGTGACCCGGGCCGGTGTGCCGCGGCGTACCGGCGGCCGCCCAGGCCAGTTTCGCTGTTAGCTCCGCCCGCCGGCAGGGAAGACCTGTCTCACCCACAAGAAGGAGAGATCGCATGGTCGACAACGCCGATGACCTCAAGGGACGCATCAAGGAAGCAGCGGGCGACCTGACCGACGACGACGACCTCAAGCGCGAGGGCCAGATCGACCAGGGCAAGGGGAAGGTGAAGAAGTTCGTCGACGACGTCGCCGACAAGTTCAAGCGGTAGCCCATGTCCTCACCATCCCGGCCCGGCGTAGCCTGGGCCGGGATGGACCTGGAGGACGCGAAGAAGCGGGCACGGGAGGAGGTCGACCGCAGGGCCGACCTCCTCCTTGAGGTCTCCCACCGGATCCACGGCCACCCCGAGCTGCTCTTCGCCGAGACGTTCGCCGCCGACGTGCTGGCGTCGGCCCTCGGCACGGAGGCCGGTGCCTACGGCCTCGATACCGCCTTCGAGAAGCGGATCGGTTCCGGCGCCGGCCCTGCGGTGGCCGTGATCTGCGAGTACGACGCCCTGCCCGGCATCGGCCACGGCTGCGGCCACAACGTGATCGCGGCCGCCGGCCTCGGGGCGGGGTTGGCTGCCGGCGCCCTGGCCGAGGAGGCCGGCGGGCGGCTCGTGGTCCTGGGCACGCCGGCAGAGGAGGGCGGCGGCGGGAAGGTGGTGATGGGGGAGCGGGGGGCGTTCGAAGGGATCGACGCGGCGATGATGGTCCACCCCTGCGGGGCCGACCTCACCGAGGCCGACATCATCGCCATCGCCACATGGCGGGTCGACTACTTCGGGGCCGGCGCCCACGCCGCTGCCGCGCCCCATCTGGGCCGGAACGCCCTTGATGCCATGGTCCTCGGCTACAACGCGGTGGGCGCCCTGCGCCAGCACATCGCGTCCACTGATCGCATCCACGGAGTCTTCCCCCGCGCCGGCGAGAAGCCCAACATCGTCCCGGACCACACCGTGGCCGAGTGGTACGTGCGCTCGGCGTCGATCGAGAGCCTCCAACCCCTGAAGGCCCGGGTGCTGGCCTGCCTCGAGTCCGGCGCGGCCGCCGCCGGTTGCCGCATCGAGGTGCGGCCCACCTGCCCGGAGTATAGCGATCTGCGCACGAACCCCGTCCTGATCGACCTGTACCGCGCCAACAGCGAGGCCATCGGCCGCGCCGTCCACGAACCGACTCCGTCGACCCGCGTGGTCGCCAGTACGGACATGGGCAACGTGAGCCATCTCGTGCCTTCCATCCACCCCATGATCGCGGTCAGCCCGCCCGACGTCGCCCTCCACTCCGCCGATTTCGCCCGGTGGGCCGTGTCGGCGGAGGGCGACCGGGCGGTCCTCGACGCTGCCAAGGCCATGGCCATGACCGTGCTGGATCTGTGGCTCACCGACGGTGCGGCACAGGAGGTCCGCGCCACGTTCGGCTCGGGACCGTAATCTCGCCGGTCCATGCATCCATACGTCGTCGAGCAGTGGACCGAGCCGGAGGCCGACGTGCTCCGGCGCTACTTCACCAACCTCGACGGCCCGGTCTTCGCCCTCGTCAACCTCCCCGAGGTGGTCAAGGGCGCCCTGTTCGCCCGCTACTCCCGGTCGCACAAGAGCCTGCGCCGGCTTTTCCTCGACGAGTTCGTGGGCGACCTCGACACCGAGGGCGACGCCACCATCGACGCCACCGTGGGCGTCAAGCGGGCCGAGGAGCTCTACGCCCGGGTGTTCACCGAGTACGGCGACGACTCGGTGGCACAGCTCGGCGGGGTCCACCTGGCGTGCGAGCAGGCGTCGAACCTGCTGACCAAGGTCCTCGAGTGGGGCCGGCTCATGGCGTACCTGGAACAGTCGACGCGCTACGTCGCCTACGACGCCCGTCTGGGCGGCCGCTACCGCTACCACCGCGACCCGGCGGTGCTGGCGTCGCCCCTCGGCACCCGCTATGTCGCCGACCTCGACCACCTCTTCGACACCTACGCCGCCCTCGTGCCGGTCCTGGGCGACCACTACCGCACCCGGCACCCGAAGGAGCCGGGCGACTCGGACTTCGTGTACCGCCAGTCGATCAAGGCCAAGGCCTTCGACGCCCTCCGGGGGCTGCTCCCGGCCGCGGCGCTGTCCAACGTCGGCATCTACGGCACCGGACAGGCCTACGAGCTGCTGCTGCTGCGCATGCGGGGACATGCCCTGCCCGAGGTGCGGGCCTACGCCGAGATGATGGTGGCCGAGCTGCGCAAGGTCATCCCCTCGTTCCTGACCCGTCTCGACCGGCCCGACCGCGGCGGGGCGTGGACCGCCTACCTGGCCGGCGCCGGCCGGGCCACCGCGGAGGTGGCGGCGCGCCTTTTCGCCGGCGCCGAACCCGAGCCCCGGCCAGCGGTCACGCTCGTCGACTTCGACCCCGAGGGCGAGGACAAGCTCCTCGCCGCCATGGTCTACCCGCACCTCGACCTGCCCGACGACCAGATACTGGCCCGGGTCCGGACGCTGTCGGCCGACGAGCGCCGGGCCGTGGCCGCCGCCTACGTCGGGGAGCGCCACAAACGCCGGCACAAGCCGGGGCGGGCGTTGGAGCACCTCTCCTACCGTTTCGACGTCCTGTCGGACTACGGGGCCTTCCGCGATCTTCAGCGCCACCGGATGCTCACCATCCAGTGGCAGGCCCTGACGCCCCGCCACGGCTACGTGATGGCCGACGATGTGGTCGCCGCAGGGGTGGCCGGCGGCTTCGAGGAGGCCATGGCCTGCTCGGCGGCGCTCTACGACGCCATGGAGGGTCCCTTCCCGGCCCAGGCCTCCTACGCCGTTTCCCTCGCCTACCGCCTGCGCTACTCGATGGAGCTCAACGCCCGGGCCGCCCTGCACATGCTGGAGCTACGCACGTCGCCGGCCGGGCACCCGTCCTACCGGCGGATCTGCCAGGACATGCACCGCCTGATCGAGGAGCAGGCCGGGCACAGCATCGTCGCAGGTCTGATGCGCTTCGTCGACCACAGCGAGGGCGGCGCCGGCCTGGAGCGGCTCCCTGGCGAGCGACGGGCCGAAGCCCGGCGCGTCGCCCCGCCGGGGAAAGCCTCGACCTGAAATCGAGGTCAGAAATATCACTATCCCTGACCTGCGGTGTTCCACAAAGTGGCTGGTCAGAGGCACCGTGGTGGCCCTTGCACCGCTCGCCTGATCGCGCCATGCTCGCCTCTGTCCCTGACGCCCCACACCCCCGGGTCGTGGGCTACGGCGCCGCTGAAGTGGTGCCGTGGTGGGGGCGCACTGAGGGCAGGCGCGGGGCTCGGGAGACCAAGTAGAGAACGTTCTTATAACCCACCACGGGGGGCCGGGCCGGCCACCGAACCCCGCGGGAGGGCTACGGAGCGGTACCAACGGTCTCCCGGGTCCTGACGTCGTCCCGGCTGTTGGTCGCAGGCGCCGCGGGGTCGTCTATGCTCCCCGCCCCGAACCCCCACATTTTGGAACGGACGCGCCCGAATGCCTGATGAACCCGACGAGGAACTCGACGACGTCGACGAGCCCGACGACCCTGACATCGTCGATCTCGAGTCGATTGACGACGATGACGAGGAGGACCTGATCGAGGACGACGCCGATGTCCTCGACGAGGTCGAAGACGATGTTGTGGATGACGACGACGTTGTCGACGACGTCGACGTTGTCGAGGACGACGATGTCAGCGACGACGATGTTGTCCAGGACGACGATGTCAGCGAGGACGGCGATGTCAGCGAGGCAGGGAAGGCGGCCAAGGTCGTCGACCCGCCGGCCGCGGCGGACGACGACGACGAGGACGAGGACGAGGACGATGTCGACCCGGACGACGTCGAGGCCGGGCTCGATGTCATCCTGAAGGATCGCCTCGTCGTCGCCGAAGAGGAGGAAGACGAGGAGGACGAGGCCACCGACACCGAGGAGCGGGCCGAGGGATCGACCAAGGTCGTCCCCAAGCGGCCCGGCGAGTTCGTCTGCCAGTCGTGCTTCCTCGTCAAGCACCCGAGCCAGCTCGCCGACCCCCAGCGAGGCTATTGCCGCGACTGCGTCTGAGGGACGCTCCAGCGGTCGTAGGCTGAGGCCCATGAGCATCCGCGACGACCCCGGCGAGCAGCTCCTCGACCTGTTGGTCTATGCGCCGCTCGGCCTGGTGCTGGAGGCGCTGGACCTGGTGCCCAAACTGGCCGAGAAGGGCCGCCAGCGGATGGGCGGGCAGGTCACAGCCGCCCGCATGATCGGCGAGCTGGCGGTCCGTCAGGGCCAGCGTCGGGCGGACACGGCTCTGAAGCGCCTGCGGGAGCACCCACGGGAAGGCGCCGGCGGTCCGGATGCCGGGCCCAGAACGCCCACCAACGGGCGCCGACCGGCGGCGCCGGAGCGGGGCGCGGGGGCGGCCACGCCGGCGCCAGAGGCTGGCGAGCTGGCCATCCCCGGCTACGACACGCTCTCGGCGTCGCAGGTCGTCCCCCGGCTCGAGGGGCTCACGCCGGCCGAACTCGACGCCGTGGGCGCCTACGAGCAGGCGACGCGCGGCCGCAAGACGGTCCTTACCCGCATCGACCAGCTTCGCGGCGCCTGAGTGGAGGAGGCGTGCCGTCCGGCCGCGCCCGCCGACCTTCCCCGGCTGGCGGAGCTGAACCGGGCGGTCATCGAGGAGCTGGCGCCCACGCGCGGCGGCGCGGTCTGGAAGGCCCGTGAGGCCCGCCAGGAGCCGATCGAGGGCCGGCTGGGGGATCTGCTCGACGACAGCGAGAGCCGGGTGCTGGTCGCCACCATCGACGGCACGGTCGTCGGGTACGCCGTGGCGCATGTCGAGCAGCTGGCAGACGGGAGCGTCCTGGGGGTGATCGACGACATCTTCGTCGAGGAGGGCGCCCGGCAGGTGGGCCTCGGCGAGCTGATGATCAACGACCTTCTCTCGTGGTGCGCGGCGCGCAAGTGCGTCGGGATGGACGCCATGGCCCTGCCCGGCCACCGGGCCACCAAGAACTTCTTCGAGGAGTCGGGCTTCACCGCCCGCCAGCTGGTCATGCACCACCGCTTCGAGGACGAGGCCGGGTGAGGCCCGAAGTCTGCGTCGGAGCGGTGGCGGTCGCCGCCGAGCGCATCCTGCTCGTCCGGCGCGGCCACGGGCCGGCAGCAGGGGAGTGGAGCGTGCCCGGAGGGCGGGTCGAGGGCGGGGAGACGCTGGCCGAGGCGGTGGTGCGCGAGCTGGCCGAGGAGACCGGCCTGGAGGGGGTGTGCGACGACCTCGTCGGTTGGGTGGAGCGAATCGGCGACGGTCGCCATTTGGTGATCTTCGACTTCTTCGTCACCGTTCTCGACGGGCCCGACACGCTGCCGGTCCCCGGCACCGACGCCGCTGAGGTGGCGTGGGTGGCCCTCGACGAGGTCACCCACCTCCGCCTGGCCGACGGCCTTGCCGAGTTCCTGCACGACCACGGCATCGTGCCCGTGATCACCTGACCCTCCTCCCGCGGCGAGGTCGCAGTGGAGGGAGGACCGGGGACGAGCGCTTATGCCGGCGGGTTCACCGTGCCCGGGCCGGCGCCGGCCTCGGGGGCGTCGGGGATGCCCATGGTCGCCGGCGCCACGGACTGGCCCTCGGCGCCGCCAACGGACGCCGACGGGTCGGCGGGCGGTGGGACCTGCGGTTCCGGGGCCGGCGCCGCTCCGGGCGCGGCGGCCGGCGCGGCCTCGGGAACGAGGGCTGAAGGCGCCTCGGGGACGGCCGGCGCGTCCGTGGGCTCGGCGGCTGACTGCGCCACGGGCTCAGTGGCTGGCGCGTTCAGGGGCTCGGCGACCGGCGGCGCGGCGACAGGCGCGGCGCTGGGGGCCTGGACCGGCGGCGGCGGGGGCCGGCGGGGCGGCGGGGGAGGCAGGGGTCGGCTCGTCGGCGACTCGCCGAGCAGCGGGCCGAGGGCCGGCACCTTGGAGATGGCGGCGCGTACGGTCTTGAGGGTCTCGTCGTCCGCGCCGCTGGGTAGGGCCTTGGGGGTGATGCTGCGGCGCACCGGCGACGCCACCACGGCCTCGAGGACGGCGAGCCACCGGTCGGGTGCGGTGTCCGCCGCCATGGCTTCGCCTGCCGCCGTGGTGAGGCCGGTATTGAGCTCGGGAGGCAGGCGGAGGCCCTGCTCGGGGGCCCGTCCGCTGACCCTCAGGGCCCGCACCACCCGCCCCTCGGTGAGGCAGGTACCGATCTCGTCGATCCAAGCCTGGCGCTCGGCCGCGCCCCGCCGCTCCAGGCCCTCGCGAAGCTGGGAGGCCAACGCGCGACTCTCCTCGTCACGCCCGGCCGCGTCCGCCCCGGCCACGACGGTGCGAAGGTCGCGCAGGCTGATCTCGTCGACGATGGCCGCCGCCGCCTCGGCCTTGTCACGCCACTCTGCCGCCCGCAGACCGGGCCACAGGCCCTCGGCCAGGCTGAGGATCGCGTCGGCGTGGATCTCCGGGCTGCCGGCCGCCCGCGCCGCGTTGTTCTGCTCCTCGACGGCGGCGCGCACTCCGGGCAGGCCGCCGCGCAGCAGCTGCTCGGCGATGGCCCGCTGCTCGGGGGCGAGGGCGCCAAGGGCGGCCTCACGGTGAGCGCGGGCCGGCTGGAGCCTCTTGGCCGGCGGCTTCGGACGGGAGGTGGCGGCGGATGCCGGCCGAGCAGGCCGGTCGCGGCCACCGCGTTCACGGGCGGGGCGGTCGCGGCCGGCACCGTCCTCGCGCGCCGGTCGCCCGCTGTCGCCCCGCTCGGAGCGGGGACGCTCGGGCCGGTCTGGACGCGCCCGCTCGCGTTGGCCGGGGCCACCGGGCCCGCGACCCTCCCGCCGCGCCCCGTCGCGGGGCGCGGATGCTGGCGCCGGCGTCGCACGGGGGCGGGTGGCGCCGGGGCCGAGAGGTTTCCCGTCCGGCCCCACCGGGCCCCGCTCGCCCCTCCCGCCGGGGCCCCGGCCACCACCTCCGAAGGGTCGATCGCCCCGCCGGCCCCGCTCGTCACCGTCGCGGCCGGGCTTGATCGGGCTGTGGGTGACCAGCGCCTCCTCCTTGCCCGAGCCGAGCAGGGGGAGCACCTCCGTCGGCGCCTTCCTGGCCTTGGGCGGCGTGACCGAGGTGACGTTGATCCCGTCCAGGTCGAAGTCGGCCTCGGCCTTGACGACGTCGCCGACTTTGGCGCCGGCATGCAGCACTTCGGCGTCGAGTACCCCCCTGGGCTGGCGCGCACCGGCGGCCCGCCACGTCCAGGTGCCGTCGGGGCGCGAGCTTGTCAGTTCGATGTCGATGCGGGGCATAGGGACGCCCAACCTAGCCAACCGGCTCGCGAGACCGCTCATCGGCGTGGCCGGGGTGAGGCCTGGCGGTCCGGTCTATCGCATGCGCTGACGAGCGAGCAGGGCGCCGATGCCGACGCCAAGGAGCACGGCGGCGACGAGGGCCAGCCAGAGCGGCGCGGTGATCTCGGGGACAAGGAAGCGGATAGTCGCCTCCTGGCGGTTCTCGACGACGAACACCACCGACAGGATCACGAGCACGACGGCCATTGTCTGGTGCGGGCTCAAGGGGTAGCGGCGGCCCGAAGGCTCTTCTTGGCTCATGACAGACGGTACCGAGCGGTGGATCCCTCCGCCGGCGCGCTCAGGAAGGGCTGCGCGCAGAGCGACAGTCGGGTCGGGGCTGAAGCGAGTTCAGCACGCCACTGCGAAACGGAGCGCATTGCACGCTTCGGCAAGCTTCGCATCGGACAGGACGCCAACACGCCGAATCAGTCGCGATCGGGACACGAGTTGAAGGTTGTCGAAGTTGGCAGCCGAGGCGTGGAGCAGTCCGTCGTCCGTTGTCAGGACAACTTCGGTGGGAATCCCCCGGACCGTTGACGTAACTGGAGCGGCGACGACCGAGTGCAAGTAGCGGATCACGGTTCCGCGGGTCATCACCACGATCGGACGGATCTTGTCGCCGGGCAGATCCGCAAGCCAGACCTCGCCCCGCCGGGGGAGAGGCGGGCTCATCGGGGCTGGGAGA
>JBPCLE010000020.1:0-7746 GCA_051003575.1 Acidimicrobiales bacterium
GCTTTCGCCCATTGCGCAAGATTCCCCACTGCTGCCTCCCGTAGGAGTCTGGGCCGTGTCTCAGTCCCAGTGTGGCTGGTCGTCCTCTCAGACCAGCTAGCCGTCGTCGCCTTGGTGAGCCGTTACCCCACCAACAAGCTGATAGCCCGCGAGCCCCTCCCGAAGCAAGCTGCATTTATAAAGTGCAGTCTTTCCTCCCTAGGCCATGCGACCAGAGGAGGGCATCCGGTATTAGCACCGGTTTCCCGGTGTTATCCCAGTCTTCGGGGCAGGTTGCTCACGTGTTACTCACCCGTTCGCCGCTAGGTCTTCCCCGGTGTTGCCACCGGATGGACCTCGCTCGACTTGCATGTGTTAAGCACGCCGCCAGCGTTCGTCCTGAGCCAGGATCAAACTCTCCATCGAGACTTTGGCCTCCCGAGAATCGCGGTCGGCACAAAATCGGAGAGTCGGCTGACGAGGGAACTGACCCTCGTTCGCCAACTGGCACAGAAACATCTGACTCTGGATTCGCATCCAGTGTTGTCCGTTTCAGTGCAAATACAATGCGACCCCATGCGTTGGGGGTCGCCCGCACTGGCTTCTAGCTCTCTGTTCCGTTTTCAAGGAGCGCTGGCTGGGCACACGTCCGGAGACGTTGGTGCCTCTGCTCGACTGTCGCAGGCTCGGTCTTGCGGACCAACCCATGCGTCAGGCGCAAGAGGAGAACTTATCACCTCTCGGCCCGTCCGGCAACCCCGCTTCTCTGAGCGGGCTCACCTGACGTGCAGGACATGATAGCTCCGTTTCCCGCGCCTGAGGACGACGAACCGGCCGTGAAGCAGGTCGGCTGTCTCCAGGCGCCGGTCGAGCGCGGCCTCCTTCACGCCGTTGACCGACACGCCGCCCTGACTGATGGCCTGGCGGGCCGCCGACTTGGACGCCACCAACCCCGTCTCGGCCAGCAGGTCGACGAGAGACACGCCGGCCTCAAGTCGGGCCACGGTCAGCTCGGTCGACGGAGCGTCCCCGAATGCCGACTCCAGCGCCGCCTCGCTCCGCGCCCTGAGGTCCCCTCCGAAGAGGGCGGCCGATGCCTCCTGCGCGGCCGAAGCGGCGGCCTGGCCATGGACGAGCTTGGTCACCTCGGAGGCCAGAGCCTGGTGCACCGCGAGGCTGCTCGCCCGATCCGCCATGGGGGCGATCGTTTCCTCGCCCAACCCGGTGAACGTCCGCAGGTAGCGGCCGACGTCGCGGTCGTCGGTGTTCATCCAGAACTGGAAGAACTCGTACGGGCTGGTGCGCTCCGGATCGAGCCAGACGTTGTCGGCCTCGCTCTTGCCGAACTTGGTGCCGTCGGCCTTCGTCACCAACGGCCACGTCAGCCCGTAGGCCTCGGCGCCCCGCACCCGCCGGATCAGGTCGATGCCGGCGGTGATGTTGCCCCACTGGTCGCTGCCACCAACCTGGAGCCGGCACCCCTCGGCGTCGAACAGGTGGAGGTAGTCGCAGGCCTGGAGCAGCATGTAGCTGAACTCGGTGAAGGAGATGCCGATGTCGGCCTCGGCGAAGCGCGCCTTCACCGACTCCTTGGCCAGCATGGCGTTGACCGTGAAGTGCTTGCCCACGTCGCGGAGGAAGTCGAGCAGCGGCATCGGCGCCAGCCACTCGGTGTTGTCGACCAGGACGGCGCCGGCCGGGCCCGGCGTGGAGTCCAGCAGGCGCTCCAGCTGGGCCCGGATGCCGGCGGCATTGGCCGCGATCTGCTCCGGGGCGAGCAAGGGCCGCTCGGCCCGCTTGCCGCTCGGGTCGCCGATGCGCGTCGTGCCCGCACCGAGCAGCACCACCGGCCGGTGCCCGTAGGACTGGAACCGGCGCAGGACCAGCACGCCGACCAGGCTGCCGACGTGCAGGCTGTCGGCCGTGACGTCGATGCCGTGGTAGAGCGTGAACCGCTCGCCGGCCAGCTTCTCGCCGAGCGACTCATCGGTGACCTGGTGGACCAGGCCCCGCCACCGCAGCTCGTCGAACACACCCATGGCCACGGCCGGACCGTACCCGAGGGAGCCTCAACGGTCGCGCGAGATCCCGACCGCGCCGGGCACGTAGAACCGCCACGGCGCCTCGACGCCGACCGAGATCCCGATCCGCCCGCTCACCCCGGGCGCCTCGGGCGGCGGCGTACCGTCGTCTGCCACCCACACGCCCCGGTCGCCGGTGACCAGGTCGGCGCCGTCGAAGGCCCGGTCGAGGCCGAGGGCCTGGCACAGCTTGCCCGGCCCGCTGCACAAGTCACGGTCGCGCCGGGCAGCCGGGCCACGCGCCCCGCGCATGGCGTCGAGGCCGGCGAGGGCCGTGAGCCCCCGCAAAAGCACCGCCGATGCCTCGCCGGCCGGCCCGCAGACCACGTTGGCGCAGAAGTGCATGCCGTAGGTGAAGTAGACGTACAGGTGGCCCGGCGGCCCGAACATGGTGGCGTTGCGGGCCGTCCGGCCCCGGTAGGCGTGGCTGGCCGGGTCGGCGGCGCCGGCATAGGCCTCCACCTCCACGATCCGTCCCACCCGCTCCCCGTGCACGAGCACCTGGTTGAGGAGCCGGGGGGCGAGGTCCCGACTGTCGGCGGCGAAGAACGCCCGGGGCAGGAGCCCCCTCAGCGGGGGTGGACGCGTATCGTCCCCGAGCGGGTCTTGGCGATGATCGCCCGGCTCCCTCCCTCGTTCTGCTCGACGCTGATGTCGGGTTTGCCGCGGCCGGCGTCGGCCGCCACCCGGTAGCCGCCTTCGACCGCCGGCAGGGCCACGTCGATGCTGCCGGCGCCGGTCGTGAGCCCGAGCCGCCCGGGCGGCTCCGCCAGCGACAGGCGGATACGGCCCGCGCCGGTGGCGGCGTCGAGGTACTGGGCGACGATGTCGACGCCCTCCAGGTTGCCGGCGGAGGTATCGACCTTGACCGGGCCCCGGGTCCGGACGAGCCGGACGTCGCCGGCGCCGGCTGTGACCTCGACCATGCCGGTCATCTCCGCCACCGACACCGGGCCCCGCCCGGCGCGGATGCGGACCGGCACGCCCGCCGGCACCTCGATCCGGTAGTCGACCGCGCACCCGGCGGAGACCAAACGGTCGCACCGAGCCTCGATCGTGAGCACGCCGTCGACGAGCGACTCCTTCGCGGCCGGCGCCCCGACCAGGTAGCGGCGGGTCCGGGTGATCATCGCCTCGCCGTTCCCGCCGGGGACGACCTCCACCCGGCCCACCTCGACGTCGACCTCGAGGCCGCGGACCGGCCCGGGCTGGGCGAAGGTGGTCCGGTCCTCCTCCGGGAAGAACAGCGCGAGGCCGGCGACCACCACGCCGGCGGTCCCGACCAGGGCGATGAGGATGACCAGCAGCCGTCGGTTCACCCTGACAGCCTGCCCCGATCGAGGGCGAGGCGGGCGCGGAACCGCTCCAGCTGGTGGGCGACCGGCGCCGGCCCGGCGCCGCCGGCGGTCGTCCGCCGGCGCACCGCGGCACCGGGCTCCAGCAACGCCGCCGCCGGGGCGCCGAGCTGGGGGTGGGCCGAGACCAGCGCGGCGAGGGAGGCGCCGGCCGCCGCCTCCCGCACGAGGCCACCGACCACGTGGTGGGCGTCGCGGAAGGGCGTGCCCTCCGCCACCAGCCACTCGGCCAGGTCGACGGCGGCGGCGGCCGTCTCCGGCGCATCGGCGGCCGCGGCCATGCGGGCGGTGTCGAACTCGGCGGTGGACAGCAGCCCGGCGACGGCGGCGAGGCCGAGGTTGACCTGTTCCACAGCGTCGAACAGGGGCTCCTTGTCCTCCTGGAGGTCGCGGTTGTAGGCCAGCGGCAGGCCCTTGAGGGTGACGAGCATCCCGGTGAGGTGGCCGATGAGGCGCCCGGTCTTGCCGCGGGCCAGCTCGGCTACGTCGGGGTTCTTCTTCTGCGGGAGCATCGAGCTGCCGGTGGCCCACGCGTCGGCCAGGCGCAGGAAGCCGAACTCAGCGCTCGACCAGAGCACCACCTCCTCGCCGATACGGGAGAGGTGGACCCCGAGGAGGGCCAGGTCGAACAGCGCCTCGGCCACGAAGTCGCGGTCGCTCACCGCGTCGAGGGAGTTCTCGAAGGCGCCGGCGAACCCCAGGTCGGTGGCGGTGGCCACCGGGTCGAGCGGCAGGGACGAGCCGGCGAGGGCGCCGGCGCCGAGCGGCGACACGTCGAGGCGCCGCCGGGTGTCGACGAGACGGTCGAGGTCGCGCGCCAACGCCCAGCCGTGGGCCAGGAGATGATGGGCGAGCAGGACGGGCTGGGCCCGCTGGAGGTGGGTGTAACCGGGTAGGTAGGCCTCGCCGGCGGCCTCCGCACGCGCCAGCAGGACCGCCTGGAGCGAGAGGACCCGCCCGGCCACGCCGGCCAGCTCCCGCTTGGCCCACAGCCGGAGGTCGGTAGCCACCTGGTCGTTGCGGCTCCGGCCGGTGTGCAGGCGGCCACCTACCGGACCGGCCAGCTCGGTGACCCGTCGCTCGACGGCGGTGTGCACGTCCTCGTCGGTGGCGACGAAGGCGAACGTGCCGGCAGCCAGCTCGCCGGCCACGGCATCCAGCGCGGCGAGGAGCGCCACCGCCTCCTCCCCCGAAAGCAGGCCGCCACGCTCAAGGCCCCGCACGTGGGCCCGGGAGCCGGCCACGTCGTCGGCCGCCATCCGCCGGTCGACGTCGAGGCTGGTCGTGAACGCCCACAGCTCCTCCGCTGGCCCACCCTCGATGCGCCCGGCCCAGAGCGTCACCCGCGCGGCCGGGCCTGGCGGCTGGCCCAGGTCTGCACGCCGAGGCTCCACAGCCGGACAAAGCCGGCGGCGTCGGAGTGGTGGAAGCTGTCGGCGGCGTCGTAGGTGGCCAGGCCGTAGTCGTAGAGGCCGACATCGCTGCGCCGGCCCGCCACCCTGCACTGGCCCGGTTCGCACCGCAGCCGCACCTCGCCGGTCACGTACCGCTGGGTCTCCTCGACGAAGGCGTCCAGGGCGGCCTTGAGCGGCGAGTGCCACATGCCGTCGTAGACCAGCTCGGACCAGCGGGGCTCGAGGCGGGCCTTCTCGTGCTGCACGTCGCGCTCCAGCGTGAGCCCCTCCAGGTCGGCGTGGGCCATGATCAGGGCCAGGGCGGCCGGGCACTCGTAGACCTCTCGGCTCTTGATGCCGACCCGCCGGCTCTCGACCATGTCGACCCTGCCCCAGCCGTAGGAGCCGACCACCTCGCCCACGTGGACGACCAGCTCGGCCAGGGCCATCTCCTTGCCGTCGACGGAGACCGGCACGCCGGCCTGGAACCCGATGACCAGGTCGACCGGATCGCTGGCCGTCGGCCGGGTGAGCGTGAAGACGTCGTCGGGCGGCGACTCCCACGGGTCCTCCAGCACGCCGCACTCGATGGCCTTCCCCCACAGGTTCTCGTCGATTGAGTAGGGGCTGGCCCGGGTGACGTTCACCGGGATGCCGTGGCGGGCGGCGTAGTCGATCGAGTCCTCCCGGCTCAGGCCCCAGGTCCGCACCGGCGCCAGCACCTCCAGGTCGGGGGCCAGCGCCCGGGTCGACACCTCGAAGCGGACCTGGTCGTTGCCCTTGCCGGTGCAGCCGTGGGCGATGCCGTCGGCGCCGAAGGCGCGGGCCGCCTCGACCAGATGCTCGACGATGATCGGACGCGACAGCGACGACACCAGCGGGTACCGCCCCTCGTAGAGGGCGTTGGCCTTCAGGGCCGGCGCCACGTAGTCGTCCGCGTACTGCTCGACGCAGTCGACGACGACGACCTCCACCGCGCCGGCGGCCAGCGCCCGCTGGCGCAGGACGTCCATGTCGCCGCCCTGGCCGACGTCGACGGCCACGGCCACCACGTCGACCCCCCACTCCTCGGCCATCCAGCGCACGGCCACCGACGTATCCAGCCCGCCGCTGTAGGCGAGCACAACCTTCTTTGCCATCTCAGGGTTCCTCTCTAGAGCCCGGCCAGTTCGGACAACCGTCGGGCAACCGGCTCCCCGCCCACCCGCTCGCTGCAAACCACCAGTACCGTGTCGTCGCCGGCCACGCTGCCCAGCACGTCGGCCAGGCCGGCCCGGTCGATGGCCGAGCCCACCACGTGGGCCGAGCCGGGAGGCGTCCGCAGCACCACCAGGTTGGCAGAGTGCGACACCTCCACCAGCCACTCGCCCAGCACCCGCCGGAGGTGGCTCTCGGGCACGAACCGGTCCTTGGGGAGCTCGGGGATCGCGTAGACCGCCTCGCCGCCGGCCATGCGCACCTTGACCGCTCCCAGTTCCTCCAGGTCGCGCGACACCGTCACCTGGCTGGCGACGACGCCGTCGGCGGCCAGCAGGTCCACGAGCTGGTCCTGGCTGGTGACCGCGTGCTCCTCGAGCATGCGGGCCACGCGGTGTTGGCGTTGTGGTTTCGCCGGCCTCATGGCTGGCTCAGTTGTTTGTCTGGCGCCTCCTGCCGGGCGGCGCGTGCCAGCCTCACGGCTGGCTCAAGTGCTTGTTTGGCGCCGCCTGCCGGGCGGAGCGTGCCAGCCTCATGGCTGGCTCAAGTGCTTGTTTGGCGCCGCCTGCCGGGCGGCGCGTGCCAGCCTCACCTCCCACCCCCCGGGGCGCGTGTGGTCGATCGGGGTCGGTATATCGCCACCGATTGACCAAACCCGGCCGTCACCGGGACAGCAGCCACAGGAGAAGGCCGCGCTGGGCGTGCATGCGGTTCGTGGACTGCTGCCACACCGCGCTCTGCGGGCCTTCGAGCACCGACGCCGCCACCTCCTCGCCCCGATGGGCGGGCAGACAGTGCAGGAACACGGCGCCGGCCGCGGCCTTCGCCATCAGCTCGTCGTCGACGGTGAAGCCGGCGAACTCCTGCCGGCGCCGGGCGGCGTCGTCCTCCTGGCCCATCGACGCCCACACGTCGGTGTAGACGGCGTGGGCGCCGGCGACCGCCTCCGCCGGGTCGTGCGTCAGCTCGCTCACCCCGTCGGCAGGCGGCTCGTAGCCCACGGGGGTGGCCACGCGCATGGCCATGCCCGCCACCGCCGCCGCGGCCATGAGCGAGCGGCAGACGTTGTTGCCGTCGCCGACGTAGGCCATCGTGCGCCCCTCGAGGCTTCCGAAGCGCTGGCGGACGGTGAGCAGGTCGGCCAGGGCCTGGACGGGGTGGGCGTCGTCGGACAAGAGGTTGACCACGGGGACGGTGGCGACGGCCACCATCCGCTCCAGCTTGGCATGCTCGAAGACCCGGGCGCCGATGAGGACGCACATGCCCGAGTAGACGCGGGCCAGGTCCTCGGCGGTCTCCCGGGTGTCGATCCCCACCTCGTCGTTGCGCAGGCTCACCGGGTGGCCGCCGAGCTGGACGACCGCCATCTCCATGGACAGGCGCGTCCGGTTCGACGGCTTCTCGAACAGCAGCGCCGCCCCCCGACCGGCGAAGACCGCCGGCGGGTCGGGCTGCTCGGCCAGATCGAGGACGGCGGCCAGCTCGGCGGAGGACAGGTCGTCGACCTCCAGGAAATGCCTCACGCGAGGATCCCTTCCAACATCGACAGGGCCTCGTCGATCTCGTCGTCGGTGACCAGCAGCGACGGGGCCAGGCGGACGGCGGTGGGCGTCACCGCGTTGATCACCAGGCCGGCGGCCAGGGCGGCGCCGGCCACCTCGGGGGCCGGGCGGTGGCCGAGCTCGGCGGCCAGGAGCAGCCCCCGACCCCGCACCGACGTCACACCCTCCAGCGCGGCGA
>JBPCLE010000021.1:0-10520 GCA_051003575.1 Acidimicrobiales bacterium
TGTCGGTCGTGTGCTCAGCCAGCAGGCGTAGCTCGCGTTCGGAGTCGGCGAGGCTGCGGGGCTGGACCGCGACCCGCCGGGCCGCCACCAGGCGGGCGTGGAGCTCCGCCGTCGAGTAGGGCTTCACAAGGTAGTCCTGCGCGCCCGCCAGCAGCAAAAGGCTCCCCCCGGCCGGATCCGAGCGGCCGGACAGCACCACCACCGGCACCCACGCCGTGCGGTCCGAGCTCCGCAACTCGGCCAGCACGCTGAAGCCGTCGGCGTCGGGAAGGCCGAGATCCAACAGGACCACATCCGGGTCCACGTCGTCCATGGCCCGAAGGCCCTCGGCCGCCGTCGCCGCCTCGGCGACGTGCCACCCGGCGGAGTCCAGCGCCAATCGGGTGGCGAAGCGCAGATCGTCGTCGTCATCGATGACGAGGACGCGTGCCTCCGCCTTCACCGGCGTCAGCGCCCCGAGTCGCTCAGAGGACATGCTAGGGAAACATCGGCGCCTCCGGGGTCGAATCTTGAGCGGTCAGCTCGGGGGCCACCCCTGTCCCCGGGGTAGCTACACGCGAAGATCGGCGGAATCGCATGTAGAAAGCACCGTTCCCGGCATGGAACGGGCGCCATGGCTTCGCCCCCTGAGGCAAGTCCGGTGCCGGTAGTGCGTGCGGCTACGTCTGCCAGGTGGTGCCCGAGGCGAGCAGTTCGGCCAGGTCGCCGGGGCCGAGGCGCTCGACCGCGGCCACGACCTGGTGGTTCAGCAGGGCGCCGTAGTCGGGACGCTCGACGGCCCGAAAGACGCCGATGGGTGTCGGCTCTGACGGGCCCCGGGCCAGGTGGGCGAGGAGGAATGCCAGGCCGGGGTCGTCGCGGCGCTCGTCGTGGACCAGGATGGCGTCCTGGCCGACGTCGGCCACGGCCACGACGCGGGCCTGGCCCTGGCCGTCGACCATCACCCCCACCTCGTTGTCGGCCCCGAACCGCACCGGCTGCCCGTGGACCAGCGGGATCAGCATCCGCGACCGTGCCTCACGGGCGGTGATCTTCTCGAACGCGCCGTCGTTGAACACGTTGCAGTTCTGGTAGATCTCAACGAAGCCCGTCCCCCGGTGGTCGTGGGCCCGGCGGAACATCTCCATCATGTGGGCCCGGTCGAGGTTGTGGGTGCGGGCGACGAACGTCGCCTCGGCGCCCAGGGCGAGGCTGACCGGGTTGAAGGGATGGTCGACGGAGCCGAAGGGGGTCGACTTGGTGACCTTGCCCTCCTCGCTGGTCGGTGAGTACTGGCCCTTGGTCAGCCCGTAGATCTGGTTGTTGAAGAGCAGGACGGTGAGGTTCACGTTGCGGCGCAGGGCGTGGATGAGGTGGTTGCCGCCGATCGACAGGGCGTCGCCGTCGCCGGTGACCACCCACACGTCGAGGTCGGGGCGGCTGACGGCCAGGCCGGTGGCCATGGGCAGGGCCCGGCCGTGGATGGAGTGCAGCCCGTAGGTGTTCATGTAGTACGGGAAACGGCTGGAGCAGCCGATCCCCGAGATGAACACGGTGTTCTCCCGCCGCATGCCCAGCTCGGGCATCAGCATCTGCACCGCGCTGAGGATGGAGTAGTCCCCACACCCGGGGCACCAGCGCACCTCCTGGTCGCTGGCCCAGTCCTTCTTGGTGGTGATGGGGACGCTGACGTCAGTCACGGACCTGCCTCCATGAGGGCCAGCACCGCGGCCTCGATCTCGGAGAAGAGGAATCGCTGGCCCTGGACCTTGGTGATGGCGCGGGCGTCGACGAGGAACTGGGCCCGGACCAGCGCGGTGAGCTGGCCCAGGTTGTTCTCGGGCACCAGCACCATGCGGTAGCGGCCGAGGACGTCGCCCAGGTCTGCGGGGAAGGGGTTGAGGTGCACGAGGTGGGCGCGGGCCACCCGCTTGCCCCGGCGGCGCAACCGCTCCACGGCGGCCACGATCGACCCGTAGGTCGAGCCCCAGCCGAGCACGAGGACCTCGCCATCGCCGCCCGGATCGTCCAGGGCGACGGGCGGGATGTCGGCGGCGATCCCGGCGATCTTCGCCGCTCGGGTTCGGACCATGAGCTCGTGGTTGTGGGCCTCGTAGGAGATGGCGCCGGTGCGGTCGGCCTTCTCCAGCCCGCCGATGCGATGTTCCAGCCCGGCGGTCCCGGGGACGGCCCAGGGGCGGGCAAGGGTCACCGGATCGCGGAGGTAGGGGAGGAACTCGGGGGTGCCATCGGCGTCGGTGACCTTCGTGGCCGTGGCGTAGTCCACGCTGATGTCGGGCAGCTCGTCGACTTGGGGGAGCCGCCACGGCTCGGCACTGTTGGCCAGGTAGCCGTCGGACAGCAGGATCACCGGGGTGCGGTACTTGAGGGCGATGCGCACGGCCTCGATGGCGGCGTAGAAGCAGTGCCCGGGGGTGCGCGCGGCGACGATCGGCAGCGGTGCCTCCCCGTGGCGGCCGTACATGGCCATGAGCAGGTCGGCCTGTTCGGTCTTGGTCGGCAAGCCGGTCGAGGGCCCACCCCGCTGCACGTCGATCACGACCAGCGGCAGCTCGAGGCTGACGGCCAGACCGACGGTCTCGGATTTGAGGTCCATGCCCGGGCCGCTCGTGGTGGTGACGCCGAGATGGCCTCCGTAGGACGCGCCCAGGGCGGCGCCCACCGCGGCGATCTCGTCCTCGGCCTGCATGGTCCGCACCCCGAAGTTCTGCCGCTTGGACAGCTCGTGGAGGATGTCCGATGCCGGCGTGATCGGATACGACGCCAGCAGGACCGGCAGCCTTGCCAGCTGGCCGGCAGCCACCAGCCCCCACGCCAAGGCGGTATTGCCGCTGATGCTTGTGTAGCTGCCCGGTTCGAACGCCGTGGCCCGGACAGTGAACGGGCCGCCCACCAGCTCGGCGGTCTCGCCGAAGTTGTAGCCGGCCTTGAAGGCCAGCGTGTTGGCATCGGCCACCGTCGGGGTCTTGGCGAAGCGCTGCCCGATCCACCGCAGGGTCAGCTCGGCGGGGCGGCTGTACATCCACGACACCAGGCCGAGGGCAAAGAAGTTCTTCGACCGCTCGGCGTCGCGGGACTTGGCCCCGCTCGGCTTGGCCGCCTCCAGCGTGAGCGACGTCATCGGCACCTCAAAGACCGTGAACCCGGCGAGTGAGCCGTCGGTCAGCGGGTTGCCGTCGTAGCCGGCCTTGACGAGGTTCCGGTCCGCGAACGCGTCGACGTTGACGATCAGCGTGCTCCCGGCGGCCATATCGTCGAGATTGGCCCGCAGTGCGGCCGGGTTCATGGCCACCAGGACGTTGGGCGAGTCGCCGGGGGTGAGGATGTCGTGGTCGGAAATGTGGATCTGGAAGGCGGACACGCCGGCGAGCGTCCCGGCCGGGGCGCGAATTTCGGCGGGGTAGTCGGGGACGGTCGACAGGTCGTTGCCGAAGATGGCGCTGGATACCGAGAAGCGGTCGCCAGTGAGCTGCATCCCGTCGCCCGAGTCGCCGGCGAAACGGATGACGACCTTCTCTAGCTCCTGAAGGGGATGCCCTGCAGTCTCTGTCATGGCGGCTCCGTTGACGCTCGCCTCGACCATAGTAGTCCCATTTTCGGGGATCGGGGGGTGCTAGCGAGTGCCGGAAAGTGCCTCTGAACAGCACTTTCGCCATCTCGTTCTGCCGGCCAACGGTGGCTTGTGATGTCGATGGCACGTTGTGACCAGGCGGCGCTCCTCGGCCCGCCGGCCGGGTGGACGCCGCGGCGAAACGACGATGACCTGGCTGGAGCTGGGCACAGGTGTATTCGCCCCGCCGTCCCCGGAGGGGCGGGCGTCAGTGGGCGAACAGGTCAGTGGGCGAACAGGTCAGTGGGCAAACATCGTCAGCACGGCGCCGTCGTCCAGCGCGCCGCCGGCGCCGGCCCCGCCCCAGATCACCAGCGGGCTGCCCGTCCACACCATGGCGTGGTGCGGGCGGGCGGCCAGGGGGCCGGCGACAATGCCTATCCAGGTGTCGTCGACGGGGTTGTAGAGGGCGCCGCCGGCGCGGACCTCGGCGTCGGAGCCGCCCCAGACCAGCATGTCGCGCGACGTCCACACCGCACGGTGGGCGCCCCGACCGCCGAGGGGCGACGGGGCGATCGGGGCCCAGGTGTCGGCGACGGGGTCGTAGGCGGCGCCGTCGCCGTAGAAGCAGGGCGTGCACTCCTCGCTGCGTCCGAACCCGCCCCACACCACCAGCGCCGTGCCGGTCCACACGCCGGCGGCGTTGTCGCGGCCGGCCAACGAGGCCGGGGCCGGCGCCATCGTCCGCCACTGGTCGGTGGCCGGGCTGTAGATCGCCCCGTCCGCGAAGTAGCGGCCGCCCTCCGCCTCCTCCGACGACCCGCCCCACACGAGCATGCTGTCGGTGGTGGCCACCGCCCGATGACCTACCCGGGGCGCCATCGTTGGGGCGGGCAGGGCGGCCCATGTGTCGGTCGCCGGGTCGTAGGAGGCGCCGTCGCCGAGCGCCGCCCCACCCTCCCCCGCCCCGCCCCAGACCACCATCCGGCCCTTGACGAACACGGCCGAGTGGCCGTGGCGGGCCCCGATCGGAGGGGTTGCCATCGGCGACCAGGTGGCGCTGTCGGGGTCGTAGGCGGCACCGTCGGCCAGCGGGCACAGGCCCTCGCACCCCTCCCGTGGCCCTTCGCCACCGAACACGAGCATCTTGTTGCCGGTCCACACCGCGGTGTGGCCCTGGCGGGGGCCGAGGGGCGCCGGCGGGAGCGGCGCCCAGCGGTCGTCGGCCAGGTCGTAGGCGGCGCCGTCGCCGAGCGGGCCGGCGTCGCCCTCGCCGCCCCACACGACCATGGCGGTGCGGGTCCAGACCACCGACGGCTGGCTGCGCCCGGCGATGCCGGCGTCGGGCAGCGGCTCCCACGTGCCGGCGGCGGGTGCGTCACGGTCGGGCTCCGCGGTGCCGAAGAAGGCCACGGCGCCGACCACGACAGCCACGGCGACAGCGCCCCCGATCAGGCCCCGGACCGGGCCTTGCAACGAGCGCGCCACTACCTGCCGAGTCGAAGGACGGCGCCGTCGTCGTGGTTGGCCTGCGCATCGGCGCCCTCACCGTGGGGACCGTGGCCGCCCCAGATGACCGCCTGGTCACCGGTCCACACCATGGCGTGGCCCTGGCGGGCCAGGATGGGCCCCGACGGCAGGGGAGCCCAGGTGTCGGAGGCGGGGTTGTAGGCCGCGCCGTCGCTCAGCTCGGTGGTGTTGAACCCGCCCCAGACCACCATCTGCCGGCCCGTCCACACCGCCCGGTGAGCACCCCGGCCGCTCAGGACCGACGGCGACATCAAGGTCCAGCTGTCGTCGGCCAGGTCGTAGATGGCCCCGTCCTCGTGGCTGCACGGGTTGCAGGCGCTGTTGCGGCTGTAGCCACCCCACACGAGCATCTTCTCGCCCGTCCAGACGCTGCTGAAGGTGTCGCGCCCGCCGCCCTCCCGGGTCTCGGGGAACGCGGCCATCGGCGTCCACCCATTGGTGGCCGGGCTGTAGACGGCGCCGTCGGCGAAGTACTTCCCCCCCTGCCCCTCGCCCGATGACCCGCCCCAGACGAGCATGCGGTGGGCGGTGGCGACGGTGCGGTGGGCGACGCGCGCGTCGAGCGGCGCCGCCGGCAGCACCGTCCAGGCGTCGGCCGCCGGGTCATATGAGGCCCCCTCCGCGGAGGCCGTGCCCCCTTCGACCGCCCCGCCCCAGACCACCATGCGGTCCTGCACCCACACCGCGCTGTGCCCACTGCGGCCGGGGATCGGAGCCGGGGTGATCGGTGCCCATCGGTCGGTGGCGGGGTCGTAGGACGCTCCGTCGTTCAACGCACACTGCGGCTGGCAGCCGGCGCCCCGGGCCAGGCCACCGAAAACGACCATCCTCGACCCGGTCCAGACCGCCGAGGCGTTGTTGCGGCCGGCCAGCGGCGCCGGCGCCAGCGGCTTCCACGTGTTGGCGGGCAGCTCCAGCATGGCGCCGTCGTTCGCCGGCCCACCCGTTGGGCTGCCGCCCCAGACGATCATCCCCCGACCCGTCGACACGAAGGCCATGCCGTTGCGGGCGGCCAGGCCGGCCGGCGGCAGCTCGGTCCACGCCCCGGCGACGGTGCCATCGCCGCCGTCGCCGGAGGGGCGTAGGAAGGCCACGCCGGCCACCAGCAGCGCCAACCCCACCGCGCCGGCGATCATCGCGTTCCTCCCGGGGCCCGACCGTGCCTTCGGCACCCGGGCGGCGACCGCGTCCCTCGTGGCGCCGCCGGCATGCTCGGCGCAGGAGACGCCCATGGCCGTACGGACGGCACAGTCGGCGCAGACCGGCGTGCCGCACGTGCGACAGCTCAGGTTCGTCGCCGCGCCGTGCTCGGTGCAGGTTGACATTCCCGAATCATCGCACCGCCGGCGGGACCCGGCCCGCTACTCCTCCATCAGGGCCCGGGCGGCGGCGGCGACATCGGCGGCGGTGATCGACAGCGCCCGCTCCAGGCCGATCTCATACGGCATGGCCGGCACGTCGGGCATGGCCAACCGGCGGACGGGTGCGTCGAGGTCGTAGAACGCCTCCTGGGAGACCACGGCCGCCACCTCGGCCCCCACACCGAAGCTGACGTTGTCCTCGTGGACCACGAGCACCCGGCCGGTGCGCACCGCGGAGGCCAGGACCGTCGCCGTGTCCAGTGGCGAGATGGTGCGCAGGTCGATGACCTCGACCGAGTAGTCCTCCCGCGCCAGCACCTCGGCCGCCTCCAGGGACAGGTGCCGGTGCAGGCCGTAGGTGACAAGGGTCATGTCGTCGCCGGGGCGGGCCACCTCGGCCAGCCCGATGGGCACCCGCCATTGGCCGTCAGGCACCAGGCCGGTGATCTTGCGATAGGTCTTCTTGTGCTCCAGGAACAGGACCGGATCGGGGTCCTCGATGGCGCTGCGCAGCAGGCCGGCCACATCCGCGGGGGTCGAGGGGGCCACCACCTTGAGGCCGGCGACATGGGCGTAGAACGCCTCGATGGCCTGGGAGTGGTACGGGCCCCGGTGGCCGCCGCCGCCCCACGGCGTGCGCACGACCAGCGGCACGGCGAAGTCGCCGTTCGAGCGGTAGTGGATCTTGGCCGCCTCGCTCACCATCTGGTCGAAGGTGGAGTGCATGAAGTCGGCGAACTGGATCTCGACCACTGGCCGCATGCCGGCCAGCGCCAGCCCGACGCCGATGCCCACGATCGACGACTCGGCGAGCGGGGTGTCGATGACCCGGCCCTCGCCGTAGGCGTCGAGGAGGCCCCGCGTGGCCCGGAACACCCCGCCGAGCAGGCCCACGTCCTCCCCCAGCACGACCACCCGCTCGTCCTCGGCCATCACGTCGTGGAGGGTCTGGCGCACGGCGTCGAGCACATTGCGCTCCACCCCGCCGGGCGGCGCCGGCGACGCCTCGGGCGGCCGCTTCGGCCGCGGCCGGGCGTACACCCTGCTCGATGCCGTGGCCGGCGCCGGCGGCCCCGCCGCCTCGGCCTGGCGGGCAGCCTCGTTGACCTCGTCGCGGGCCGACGCCTCCAGGCGGTCGACCTCCTCGCGCGACAGCAGCTCCTGCTCGAGCACGTACCGCTCCAGCCGGGGCAGCGGGTCACGGGTGCGGGCCGACTTGACCTCCTCGCGGGAGCGGTAGACGCGGTCCTCGTCGTCGGTGGTGTGGGGCATGAGGCGATAGGTCTTGGCCTCCACCAGCGTCGGGCCCTTGCCGGCCCGGGCGCGAGCCACGGCGGCCTGGGTGGCGGCGTAGGTGTCGAGCACGTCGTTCCCGTCGACGACGACCCCGTCCATCCCGTACGACGCGGCCCGGTCGGCCACGTCGGGCACCGCCGACTGCTTGCGCATCCCGACCGAGATCGCGTAGCCGTTGTTCTCGCACACGAACACCGCCGGCAGGCGATGGATGCCGGCGAAGTTGAGGGCCTCGTGGAAGTCGCCCTTCGACGCCGCCGCCTCGCCGAACCACGTCACCGTGACCCGGTCGTCGCCCCTGATCGTCGACGCCAGGGCCAGGCCGGCGGCGTGGGGGAACTGGGTGCCGATCGGTGAGGAGCCGGTGATGATCCCCAGCCGGCTCGAACCCCAGTGGTTCGGCATCTGGCGGCCCCCGGAGTTGGGGTCGTCGGCCCGGGCCAGCACTGCCAGCAGGATCTCGTACGGGGTCATGCCGAGGGCGAGGACCACGCCGACGTCGCGGTAATACGGCAGGGCGAGATCGTGGCCCGCCCTGAGCGCCCATGCCGAGCCCACCTGGGCCGCTTCCTGGCCCTCGGCCGGTATGTAGAAGCGGGCCTTGCCGGTGCGGGTGAGGTTCCACGCCTTCTGGTCGACGAAGCGGGCCAGGAGAAGGGTGCGGAACATGCCGACCACGTCGTCAGCCGACAGCCCGAGCTGGACGTGGCGGGCCGGGGGGACCGGCCGGGCCTTGGCCCGCTCGTGGATGACTCTGGACATCGTGGGACCCTACGCGCGCGGGCGGATCTGGTGAACGGCGGACAGGGCGTCGATGCGTTGCTCGGCCCGCCGGTCGGCGGCCTCCGCTGTCGTCACCCCGCCGGCCTCGGCCACCTGCAGGACAGAGGTGACGGACTCGAAGATGCGCCGGACGGCCGCAAGCGCCAGGTCCGGGTGGTACCCGCCGGGCGCCAGCTCCTCGGCGATGTTGATGAGGCCGCCGGCGTTGACCACGAAGTCGGGGGCGTATAGCACCCCGGCCCGGGCCAGCAGCCCGGCCGAGGCCGAATCCGCCAGCTGGTTGTTGGCCGAACCCACCAACGCCGCGCACCGTAGCTCGGGAATCATCGCCGCGCCGAGAACCCCGCCCATGGCGCACGGCGAGTAGATGTCGCACTCGGTGGCGTGGATCTTCTCGACCGGCGCCTGGGCGGCCCCGAACCGGCCGACCGCCCCCTCCACCGCCGCCGGCCGGACGTCGGCCACCGTGACCCGGGCGCCCTCCTCGGCGAGGTGCCCGAGCAGGGCCAGCCCGACCTTGCCCACGCCGGCGAGGGCGACGTGGCGCCCCGCCAGCGACGTGTCGCCCCACAGGTGCCGGGCCACCGCCTTCATCGCCCACAGCACGCCGTACCCGGTGGCGGCCGAGGGGTCGCCCGAACCGCCGAGCTCCCGGCTGACGCCGGTCACGAAACGGGTCTCCCTGCGGACCACGTCCATGTCGTCCTGGGTGGTGCCCACGTCCTCGGCCGTCAGGTACCGGCCCCCGAGGTTGTCGACGTGGCGGGCGTAGGCTCGCAGCAGCGCCTCGTTCTTGTCGGTGGTGGGGTCACCGAAGATCACGGCCTTCCCCCCGCCCAGGTCGAGGCCGGCGGCCGCGGCCTTGTAGGTCATGCCTTTGGCCAGGCGCAGGACGTCTTCCAAGCCCTCGGCCTCCGAGGCGTAGGGGTAGAAGCGGGTGCCGCCGAGCGCCGGCCCGAGGCGGGTGGAATGCACGGCGATGATGGCCCGCAGCCCCGACCCCCGATCGTGGCAGAAGACCACCTGCTCGTAGTCGTCCGCGCCGATCCGCTCGAAGACGTCCACCAACCGAACGCTACCGGGGCTATCGGACGACCAGCGTCGCCACCTGATGGGTCTCGTGGAGCTGGCAGTAGATCTTGAACGTACCCGGGTGCCGGGCCGAGAACGTCTTCTCCGCCCCGCCGGGGGGGATCTCGTCCTGGATGCCGTAGCCCTCGATGCTGAAGCCGTGCACCGCCGAGGTCGGGTTGGCGATCATCAGGGTCACGTTGTCGTCCTTGTTCACCGTGATGGTGGTCGGCTCGAACGAAGCGCCGGTCGACGCCGAGCGGACTGCGATCTGGCGGTCGACGTCGGGGTGACCGCCACAGCCGGACGCGACGAGGGCGAAGCCGAGCAGGCTCGCGGGGAGGAAACGGCGGAAAGTTGGCACGTGGTCGGGACCGGCGTCGATCCGGTGACCTCGCGCTTTTCAGGCGCGCGCTCTACCAACTGAGCTACCCGACCAGGAACTTCAGAATTCGACTACGCGGTCCTGACGAGATTTGAACTCGCGACCTCCGCCTTGACAGGGCGGCGTGCACTCCAAGCTGCACCACAGGACCCTGCGATGACAAGTCGCCAGCCTAGGCGACCTGCGGCGCGCCCGTCACCCCGGATCTGCTTCGGCTCCAGCGGGCGGCGACGAGGGCCACCAGCGCCAGCCCGTAGGACACCCGGCCGATCGCCACCGCGTGGGACGAGTCGAGGAGGACGGCGAAGAAGTACGGGTAGCCGGCCAGGGCCACCGCCGCCCACGCCGGCCGGGCGGCGACGGCAGCCACCGCCAGCAGCGTGACCGAGTACCAGGGTTGGACCGGGGTCACGGCCAGGAGCAGGGCGCCCATCAGCGCCGCGCTCCCCGCCGGCACCTCGGACCGGCGCCACAGCACACAGGCGGCGGCGCCGACCACACCAGCAGCGGCCATAAACGCGGTGACCGCCGGCGACAGACCCAA
>JBPCLE010000022.1:0-18385 GCA_051003575.1 Acidimicrobiales bacterium
CTCACCGCCGGCGACAGCGATTGGGTGCGTCGGGTGGTGTTGGCGTGATGCCGAGGGCCCGGTGGGTCTCCGCCCCCCGCGTCCTGCCCCCGTCGCTGATGAACAGCAGCCGGGCACCCGCCGTAGCGCCGCCGCCCCGGCCCGGAAGACTGTGCTTGATGGCTATGTAACGATACCTAACGGCGTCTAAACGCAACCGTTAGATGATATGACACACTCTTAGCATGGATCCGGTCGCCAACCCGTACCGCCCGGGAGCCGGACGCCGGCCGCCGCTTCTCGCCGGGCGAGAGCAGATCCTCTCGGCTTTTGAGATCGTGCGTCGACGTGCCGAGGAGCACGGCGAAGGCGATCGCAGCTGGATCCTCAACGGTTTGCGGGGCGTGGGCAAGACGGTCCTGCTCAACGAGCTCCTCGATCGGGTCAGCAGCCGCGGGTGGATCACCGCCAAGGTGGAGGCGGGGACGTCGGCTGATGTATGCCCCCGAGCGAGGTTTGCTCGCCTTCACGGTCCCCGGCATGCACGAGTTCATCGACCGTCAGCCATGACTTCGACGACACTCTCGCCAGCCCCCGATCGTGTCCGCGACACCCGACACGCCTCGACACGCGGATCATCGCCTTCATCAACGATCACAACCGGCGAGCGAAGCCCTTCAGGTGGACCTACGCCGGCCGCCCACTCAAGGTCGCGCAAGTCACAATGACTTACGCGCCAGAGCACTACTAGGGTCGAGCTCGAGGCCGCCGCCATCGAGCCGCCGACGCCGCCGAAGGGCGCAATGCCGGCCAGCTCCCAGGTACGGCCGCCGTCGGATGACGTGAACACGTCCTTCGGCGAGCTTCCGAGGGCGCTGCCGGCGGAGCACAGGGCGAACAGGTCCGAAGCCGCTACCGCGGCGATCGCAGACGCAGCCGCACTCCAACGACGGCGGCGGTGCGGGCCGATCCTCCCGGGAACGTGGGACCACTCCGGCTCCGCCGGGACCACGGCCTCGGCCCGGCGGGCCAGCACCTTCCGCAGGCCCTTCGGTGGTCACGGCTCCACGACCTTTCGCAGCTCGGCGAGCCCACGATGGATGAGTGATTTGACCGTCCCCGGCCGGCACCCGAGCATCGGCGCGATCTGAGCGCCGGGGAGCTCCTCATAGAACCGGAGGACCAGCGCGGCCCGCCAACGTGGTCGGTGGCACTCCACCTCGGCAGCCTGCACGTACGGACAGCCGACCGTTGCGGATGCATCAGACGTCGACCGTGCCGCGCAGCGTGACCAGCTCCAGCAGCGGGCCCACCGTGGCGCCCGTCCGGAACAGCGACTCCGCCGGCGCCGGGTCGTGCATCAGATGGGACAGCATGGCCGCCCCGAGGTACATCGACACGATGGCGAAAGCCAGGTCGCGGCTGGGCACCAGGGGGCCGATGCTGGAGCCGGCCATGACCCGGATGACGGCCTCCTCGGTGAAGGCGACCCACGGCTGCAGGCGCTCGGCGATCGCCGGCCCCAGCTCGGGCATGGCCGACGCGCCGGCAATCATCTCCGCCAGCACCTGGATGTGACCGCCGGCAAGGTCCTCCCGGTAGGCCTCGCTCGCCACCGCCAGCAGCTCGGGCAGGGTGCTGACCGAGTCGATGGCGGCCCGGTACCGGGCCATGCGAAGCTCGCTGGTGTGGTCGAGGGCGGCGATGAGCAGGTCGTTCACGCTGCCGAAGTGGTAGAAGACCAGCGCCTGGTTGAACCCGCCGGTGGCGGCGATGGCCCGGGCCGACGTGGCCGCGAAGCCGCGCTCCTTGATCGTCTGGACCGCGGCCTCCACGATGCGGGAGCGGGTGCCTTCCCGGATGGAACGGGCAACCGCTCCGCTGGGGCCCGACTTCGCCATGGCAGTTGCTCCGATCAGTTTATTTGATCAACTGCTCAAACGGTATCACCCTGCTGAAGCCGCGAGACCCGCTCGGCCACCTCGACCATGGCCTGGTCGAGCCCGCTGCGTTCGGTGGGGCCGGCGACCAGCTTGGCCACCGCGGCCTCCACGGCCTCGACGGCCTCGCTCACCGTCGCCAGTGGCTGGGCCCGCACCGCCTCGGGCAGGGCAGCCACGGCGACGAGCCGCTCATCGACAGCCAGCGCCTGCTGCTCCAGCGACACCCGGGCGTCCATGGCGAAAACGTCCTCCAGGGCCGGGTTGGCCCGCAGCGCGGCCACGGCATCGCGCAGGCGCCGGTGGAGCCGGGCCTCGGGCGTATGGCCGCCGGCCCACTCCGCCGGCGCCCGCGTGGCAGTGCCGGGCACGACCACGTTGGCCTCGGCGAACTTGCGCTTGTTCGTGCGTACGACGACCGTGGCGGCGACGGCCGCCGACGCGACGAGCAGCAACAGCACGACGATCACGGTCACTGGTTCTGCCCTCCTCCCGAGCTCCGCCACACCACGATTACGATCGTGAGCACGACGACCGCGATCACCACGGCCACGGCGATCTTGACCTTGCTCCACGGCCGCTCGCCCTGCACCTCGCCGGTGACCCCGTTGATGAACACTTGAAACGGCCGGCCGGCGTAGATCACGGTGAGCAGCCAGATCGGAAGGAGCAGGTGCTTGAACGTGAGGGCGTGGACCGTGGTGTCCTTGCGGTCGACCTCCTGGCGATCGCCGCCGATGTCGCGGCGGACGGTGGAGTCGATCACCGCGTCCATGCGCCGGCGGGCCTCGCCCAGGCAGGCCTCCACGTCGTTGTCGTAGGTTCGGCACAGGTGGCCGGCGATGTACTCGGCCGAGAACGGGCGGGCCTGCTGGGTGGGCCAGGGCTCCAGGGCGGTGACCCGGTCGTGGTCGAAGCCGGTGTTGGCCAGCACGGCGATGTCGTCGAATGCGTTGTGGACCTGGCCCGACGCCGGGTACCAGTTCACCCGGGTCTCGGTGCGGCGATTGTCGCCCTGGCCGACGGTAACGGTGTACTCCTCGCCCCGTCGGCCCTGGTACCAGGTGTCGGTCTCGGCGTCGTAGGTGAAGTACGACGCGTAGACGCTGGCGAAGGACCCGGCCTGCTTGTACCGCTTGAACTCACTCGGTGCGAACCAGCGGCCGTTGACCCACCTCTCCAGCGACTCCCGGGCGCGCCCCTCGTCGACCTGAAAGGGCAGCACCCCGTCGACGGGCAGGCGGGCCGGGGCGTCGTGCACGTCGTCGCGCTGGATGGGGGTTGCGCAGTAGGGACAGCGGGTGGCGGCGAGGGTGCCGGTGAAGGTGGTGTGCCCGCCGCAGTTCTGGCAGACGACCTCTTTCTCCCCGGTGACCTGGGGGCCGACGCCGGCCTGCTCGCGCAGCCGGGCGACGGCGGTGTGGAAGTCCTGCTCGGCGGTGACCCGGCCGGCGTCCTCGACGATGTCGGCGACGTTCCCGCAGTTGGGGCACTTGAGCTTCTGGAGGGCGATGTCGAACTCCAGCTGTCCGCCGCAGTTCCCGCAGGGATAGGTGCGGGTCGCCTCGGTGGGCTGGAGATGCGCCCGCTCGGGGAGGGGCGGCGGGGCGCCCGGGTCGCCGGCCGTCACTGGGCGGGAGGCGCCGGGGGCGGGCCGCCGGGGGGCGGCATCGGCGGCGGGGTGGCGAACAGCGCCTGGAGCGCGGGCACGGTGTTGGCCGGCGCCCACCCGGCCATGCCCTGGGCCCAGACCAGCGTGGCCGGCCCAACCTGGCCGTTGGCGATGCCGGCCTGCACCTGGGCGACGTTGAACGGCCCGCCCGACTGGCCGTTGCCCACGTCGACGTGGAACATGCCCTGCCCCGGCAGCGGTGGTGGGCCGGCGGCCGGCGCGGCCGCCTGGCCGGCGGGGGCCATGGCGCCCTGGAGGGCATTCCCCATCTGGCCGGCCATGGCCAGGCCCATCCCGGCCTGCATGAAGTCGCCCATCGCCCCGCCGCCCTCGTTGCCGGCGGCGGCCACCATGGCGTCGGCCGCGGCCACCTGCTGGTAGCGGCCGATGTCGCCGAGGTTGTGCAGGAAACCCTTCTGCTCGACACCGCGGGCCACGCCGGCGGTCATGGCCTGGGTGATCTCCTCGGGCAGGGAGATGTTCATGGTGACCTCGGTGACGGTCAGCCCGAACTCGTCGTCGACGCGCTCCTCGACGAAGTCCTTGAGCTTGCCGGCCAACTCCACCTGCCGGCCCTGGAGATCGATGGCCCCCAGACCGGTGGCCATTACCATGTCGGAGAACGCCAGAGTGATGACCCGGCGCAGCAGCTCGGTGATCTCCTCGGCCTGCACGTCGCTGTCGGTGCCGATCACCTCCCGCAGGAAGACCTCCACGTCGGCGATCTTGACCACGCACAGCCCGTTGGCCCGGACCTGCACCATCCCGAAGTCCGGGTCGCGCACGGTGATGGGCTGGGGCGTCCCCCACCGCAGGTCGGTGACCGGGCGGGTGTTGATGAAGTAGACCTCGCTGCGGAAGGGGCTCTTGAAGCCGTGCTTCCAGCCCTGCAGCGTGCTCAGGATGGGCAGGTTCTCGGTGGTCAGCTCGTGAGGGCCGGGGTCGAAGCTGTCGGCGAGCTGGCCGCGGTAGACGAACACCGCCCGCTGGCCCTCGCGGACGATCAACTGGGCGCCGTTCTTGATCTCGTTGTTGTAACGGGGGAACCGCCAGGCCAGCGTGGACCGGGAGTCGTCCATCCACTCGATCAGGTCGACCAGTTCGCCCTTGAGCTTGTCGATCAGTCCCATGCCGAAACCCCCTGCGTGTCGCTCCGGTCGCCCCGCCAGCGTACGGCCCGCCGGCCCGCTCCGCAGGCGATGCAGAATGGTCGGCGTGGGACACCGCACCAGGCGCGCCGCCGTCGCCCTCATGTTGCTGGCGTCGGCGTGCGGCGGGGGCGGCGCGGCGCCCAAGATCGTCGCCACCGGCACCTGGCGGGCCATGAGCAGCCCGCCGATCGCCGGCCGCAGCCCCGCCGCCACCGAGTGGACAGGCAGGGAGATGGTGGTGTGGGGCGGCGGCTCCTGCAAGGCCAACCCGTGCCAGTTCGACAACGTCGACCCCCTGGCCGACGGCGCCGCGTACGACCCCGCCGACGACACCTGGCGCACGATCGCCACCGGCCCGTTGGCGGCGCGGACCGGGACGGCGTCGGCCTGGACGGGCACGGAGGTGCTGATGTGGGGCGGCGGCGTCGGCACCACCACCGTCTTCGACGACGGCGCCGCCTACAACCCGGCCACCGACACGTGGCGATCGCTGCCGGCGTCGCCCCTGACCGCCCGCCGCACCTCGGGCGTGTGGACCGGGCGCGAGCTCGTCCTCTGGGGCGGCCGCAACATCGTCGAAACCAAATACTTCTCCGACGGCGCCGCCTACAACCCGGCCACCGACACCTGGCGGACGTTGGCATCCACCTCCTTACCCGCTCGCGATCGCGTCGACCTGGCCTGGACGGGCAAGGAGGTCATCGTCTGGGGCGCGGGCACCAGTGACGAGGCTTTCGCCGACGGCGCCGCCTACGACCCGGCCACCGATCGCTGGCGGCCCATCCCGCCGTCGCCCCTGGCCCCGCGGTTCGTCCAGACCAACTGGACCGGCAAGGAGGTGCTGATGTGGGCCGGGGAGGACTGGGCCCGGGTCTTCGACGATGCCGCCGCCTACGACCCGGCCACCGACACCTGGCGCGAGCTGCCGCCGGCGCCCATCAGCGCCCGGATCGGCACCGCCCAGCAGTGGACCGGCTCGGAGCTGCTGATCTGGGGCGGATCGCCCGGCACCTACAACAACTTCTTCGCCGACGGCGCCGCCTACACGCCGACCACCGACCGGTGGCGGCGCCTGCCCACCTGGACCGGCCGCCTCGTCGGCGCCGAGGCGTGGACCGGCAAGGAGATGGTGGTCTGGGGCGGGATCGTGCCCACGGGCGGGTCCAGCCGCTCGGTTGAGATCAAGAGCGCCGACGACGGGCAGCGCTACCTGCCGTAGCCCGGCGGGCCCTGGGAGGTCTTGCTGATACCGATGTGCCCATCAGGCCGAGGGGCAGGTGGGCCAGGCTTGGAGTGCCGCTCCCGGGCCGTGCGGCGGCACGGCAAGCGACATCGTAAGATGTCATTCTTGATGACTCCATCGAACAGGAGGTGCCGTGTGCGCACGACCCTTTCCCTAGACGACGATCTTCTCGCCGAGGCACAACGGCTCACGGGGACGCGTGAAAAGAGCGCCCTGGTCCGCGAGGCCCTACGCGCCCTCATCCAGCGGGAGAGTGCTCGTCGGCTGGCCCGGCTAGGTGGGACCGAGCCGGCGCTGAGCGAGATACCGCGGCGGCGCGGCCAGTAGGTTTTGATCCTCGTCGACACATCCGTTTGGGTCGAGCACCTCAGGACCGGGCGGCCCGACCTGGCACGACTCCTCGATGACGGCCTCGTGCTGGGCCACCCCTGGGTTGCGGGCGAGCTGGCCCTCGGTCATCTCGTTCGACGAAGCGAGGTAATCGGACTTCTCGGATCCCTACCTCGCGCCATGGTCGCCACCCCGGAGGAGATCCTGGCACTTGTCGAGCATCACCAGCTGCACGGGATCGGGATCGGTTACGTCGACGCCCAGCTGCTCGCCTCCACGGCGCTCACGGATGGTGCCACACTATGGACCGCAGATCGACGGCTCGAGGCGGCCGCCGTTCGCGTCGGCTGCGCAAGGATCTGAACCGCCAGCTCCTACATCGCTCCCACTGCCAATTCGCACCCGCCTCGCGGCCCCGAGCCCGATCACCACGCCCAGGACCAGCGTCAGGACGCCGGGGCCCGGCCTAACCGCGGGCCACGAAGTACTTGGCCTTGGGGTGGTGGCAGAGGATCGCCGAGGTGGTCTGCTCGGGGACGTACTGGAAGTCCTCGCTCACGGCCACGCCGATGCGGTCGGCCTCCAACAGCTCGGCCACCTTCCGGTTGTCCTCCAGGTCGGGGCAGGCCGGGTAGCCCCACGAGTACCGGCCGCCCCGGTAGCCCTGGCGCACGAGCATGTCGACCAGGCGCCCGTCCTCGTCGGCGAAGCCCCACTCCTCCCGGATGCGCCGGTGCCAGTACTCCGCCAGCGCCTCCGCCATCTCCACGCCGAGCCCGTGCAGGAGCAGGTACTCGGTGTAGCGGTCTTCGGCGAAGAGCTTGGCCGTGGCCTCCGACACCGCCGAGCCCATGGTGACGATCGAGAACGCCGCGTAGTCGATGTCGCCGGCGTCGGCCGGTCGGAAGAAGTCGGCGATGCAGCGGAACGGGTCGGTGCGCTCACGGGGGAAGGAGAACCGCAGCAACTCCGACGACGCCGATTCGTCCTTCCAGAGCACCACGTCGTTGCCTTCGCCGTTGGCCGGGTAGTAGCCGTACACGACCTGGGGCACCAGCAGGCCGGCGGCCGTGGCCTTGGCCATCTCGTCGCGAAGGGTGGGCCGGATGCGGGTCTTGAAGTCGGCGTCGTTCTCGCCCTTCTCGGGCCGGTACTGCCACTGGTTGCGGAACAGGGCGGTCTCGTTGACGTAGCCGGCCAGCTGGTCGAGGGCGACGCCCTTGACCACCCGCGAGCCCAGGAAGGGCGGCACGAACACGGGGTTGTCGGTCTCGACCGCCGGCGACCGGGCCGGGAGGTCGGCCGGCGCCGGCTTCTCCTCCTTGACCACGACGCGACCGAGGGGAACCCGCCCGAAGTCCGGGTCTTCAACCCCGGAACGCTTCATCTCCATGAGCTTGTCCATGGTGTGCAGGCCCTCGAAAGCGTCCTTGCCGTAG
The DNA here is from genome assembly GCA_051003575.1 of Acidimicrobiales bacterium. Taxonomy (GTDB): domain Bacteria; phylum Actinomycetota; class Acidimicrobiia; order Acidimicrobiales; family AC-14; genus CADCTB01. The sequence goes on from JBPCLE010000022.1 coordinate 7,755, forward strand.
AACACCCGGCCCTCGTAGATCTCCCGTAGGTCACGCTCGACGTAGCGGCGGGTGAGCGCCGCGCCCCCGAGGATCACGGGAATCTCGCCGGCCAGGCCGCGGCTGTTCAGCTCCTCCAGGTTCTCCCTCATGATCAGGGTGCTCTTCACCAGCAGCCCGCTCATGCCGATGGCGTCGGCCTTCACCTCCTGGGCCTTGGCCAGCATCGCGGCCATGGCCACCTTGATCCCGAGGTTGTGGACCTCGTAGCCGTTGTTGGTGAGGATGATGTCGACCAGGTTCTTGCCGATGTCGTGGACGTCGCCCTTCACCGTGGCCAGGACGATGCGGCCCTTCCCGCCCTGCTCGGACTTCTCCATGTGGGGCTCGAGGTAGGCCACCGCCGACTTCATGCACTCGGCCGACTGGAGCACGAACGGGAGCTGCATCTGGCCCGACCCGAACAGCTCGCCCACCACCTTCATGCCGGCCAGCAGGTCGTCATTCACGATCGACAACGCCGGCTTGGCCGCCAGGGCTTCGTCGAGGTCGGCGGTCAGGCCCTCGCGGTCGCCGTCGATGATGCGCTGCTTGAGCCGCTCCCCCACCGGCCAGCCGCTCCGGTCCTCCTTGACGATCGACGCCGAGGTGACGCCCTCGAACAGGCCCAGCAGCACCTGGAGCGGGTCGTAGCCGTCGGTGCGGCGGTCGTAGACCAGGTCGAGGCACACCTCGAGCTGGCGCTCGGGGATCTTGGCCAGCGGCATGATGCGCGCCGCGTGCACGATTGCCGCGTCGAGCCCGGCCTCGACACACTCGTGCAGGAAGACGGAGTTCAGCACGTGGCGGGCGGGCGGCGTGAGCCCGAACGACACGTTCGACAGCCCGAGGATGGTGTGGACGCCGGGCAGCTCCGCCTTGATGCGCCGGATGCCCTCGATGGTCTCGATGCCGTCGCGCCGGCTCTCCTCCATACCGGTGGACAGCGGCAGGGCGAGGGCGTCGAAGAGCAGGTCGCCCGGCTCCAGGCCGTAGCGGTCGACCGCCAGGTCGTGGATGGCCTTGGCCGCCCGTACCTTCCAGTCGGCTGTCCGGGCCTGGCCCTCCTGGTCGATGCACGTGGCCACCACGGCGGCGCCGTACTCCCGGGCCAGGGTGAGGAAGCGGTCCAGCCGCGTGCCGGGGGCGTCGCCGTCCTCCAGGTTCACCGAGTTGAGCACGGCCTTGCCGCCGATCCACTGCAGCCCGGCCTCGATCACCGCAGGCTCGGTGGAGTCGAGCATCAGCGGGATGCTGGCCTGGGTGGCAAAGCGGACGGCGATCTCGTCCATGTCCTCCACACCGTCCTCGCCGGTGTAGTCGACGCAGACGTCGAGGATGTGCGCACCCTCCTTCACCTGCTCGCGCGCCATGGCCACGCAGGTGTCCCAGTCGCTGGCCAGCATGGCGTCGCGGAACTTCTTCGACCCGTTGGCGTTGGTCCGCTCCCCCACCACCAGGAACGAGGTGTCCTGATGGAACGGGACGGAAGAGTAGATCGACGACGCGCCGGCCTCGTGGGTGGGATTGCGGCGGGCCGGCTCCAGGTCCTTGCAGCGCTCGACCACCGCATTCAGGTGCTCGGGGCCGGAGCCGCAGCAGCCGCCGATGACGCTCACCCCCAGCTCGGTGATGAACCGGGCGTGGTGCTCGGCCAGCTGGTCGGGCGTGAGGTCGTAGTGCATCTTGCCGTCGACCACCGACGGCAGGCCGGCGTTGGGCAGGCAGGAGATCGGCACCCGGCAGTGCTGTGAGAGGTGCCGGAGGTGCTCGTGCATCTCGGTGGGGCCGGTGGCGCAGTTGATGCCGATCACGTCGGGCCGGAGGGCGTCGAGGGCGACGAGCGCAGCGCCGATCTCGGTGCCGGGGAGCATCCTCCCGGTGAGCTCAATGGTGACCTGCACCTGGAGTGGCACCTCCCGCCCGACCGCGGCCATGGCCCGCCGGCAGGCGATGAGGGCGGCCTTGGCCTGGAGGAGGTCGAAGACGGTCTCGACGAGCAGCAGGTCGACCCCGCCCTCGAGCAGGGCCCGGGCCTGGATCTCGAAGGCGTCGCGGAACTCGCCGAAGCGCACCTGGCCGAGCGAGGGGAACTTGGTCCCGGGGCCGATGGACCCAGCGACCCAGCCGCCGTAGCCGCTGGCCACCTCCTTGGCGATCTGCGCCGCCTTCAGGTTGAGCTCATGGGAACGCTCGGCGATGCCGTACTCGGCCAGCGTGTACGTCAGGGACCCGAACGAGTTGGTCTCCACCACCTCGGATCCGACCTCGAAGAAGGAGTTGTGGAGCGCGGCGATGGCATCGGGCCGGGTGGCGACCAGCAGCTCGTTGCAGCCCTCGAGCTCGGGCCCGCCGAAGTCGTCGGCGGTCAGCTCCATGCGCTGGAGGTTGGTACCGGTCGCGCCGTCGTAGATGACGACCCGATTCCGGACCGCCTCCAGGTAGCTCTTCATGGCAGTCAGGCTACCGGGGCAGCCCGGTCCGGCGATCCCGGATTCCCGTTGAAGGCTGCCCGCTGCCAGGGTGTCCCGGATCGTGTTATCGTTGATCGGCTATACTCCCGTTGTGGAGGCGCGAGAAGTCCTGCGGGAGGTGCGGCAGCTCACCGGCCTGACCCAACAGGCGTTGGCAGAACTGGCGCGCACCACACAGTCGACGATCGCCGCGTATGAGACCGGGGCCAAGCACCCGACGACTTCAACGCTGGACCGGATCGTGCGGGCGGCCGGAGTCGAGCTCTCCTGGGCGGTCGTGCGCCGTGGCCCCTACCGGCCCATGACATTGGCCGACCTGGCCGCCTCGCTGTCCGAGGCTGCGAGCGACCAGGACCGCAGGCTTCTGACGCTTGAATTCCTCCAAGAGTTCGAGTCCGAGCCTCCCGATCGCCAAGGTGCCCTCATCGCCGATAGGCCACGGTCCACCGGCGACGAGCGCTGGGACGCTCTGGTTGCCGGCTTCGCCGAGCACCTCGCCTTCCACCACCAGTTGGGCTACCCCCGCTGGGCCGAGGACGCCGACCGATTCCTCGACCGCTGGTGGTTCCCGGTCGACACCCCCTCTGCCCGGGCCGCGGCCTTCGTGCACGCCCCTGCCGCGCTGGCCCGCCGTGGCGTCTTCATCGAGCGGCGCGACCTCGTGCGGGTGTGATGGCCGACCGCCTGCTCGGCGCCACCGAGATACGAGAGGCGTTCCGCCGCCTGGCCCTCCGTCTGGAGCGTCGCCGCCTCGTCGGCGACATCTGCGTGTACGGCGGAGCCGCCATGATCCTGGCCTACGACGCACGCCGGGTCACGCGGGACGTGGACGGCCTCTTCGAGCCGCACGGGCCGGTGCTGGATGAGGCCAGGGCCGTGGCGCGAGAGATGGGCCTGCCCGATGGATGGCTGAACGAGAACGTGTCGGTCTACGTCTCTCGGGTACCCGACGCCAACCAGCCCTTCATCTACGACCACCCGAACCTGCGGGTGCGCTCGGTGTCGGCCCGTCACCTCGTGGCCATGAAAGCGATCGCGGCGAGGAGGTACGCGCAGGACCAGGCGGACCTCGTCACGTTGATCGGTCGCCTGGGCCTGAGCGAGCCAGCCGACGTCGAGCGGATCTGCGCCGAGGTCTTCCCCGACGAGCCGCTCAGCGAGCACAGCCGGGCGGTCGTATGGGAGGCGTTCGCCCTGGCCGAGGAGCAAGGGGGTGGCGGCGAGTAGACCCGCAAGGGCGCGACGAATCCCCTGGGCGTCAGGCGCTGTTGTCGGAGGTGACGGTCGCGCCGCCGGCGGGCTGCTCGCAGCTCTCGCCGAAGGTGTGGGCCACCGACTGGCCCCAGTCGGTGGAGTCGGCCTGCACCTGGAACTCGGCCCCTGGGCCTGGTTGGGGTTGAACGTGGCGGTCAGGTTCTCCTGCAGCCACTCCACCGTGCCGGCCCGGGCCGCCCTGATGGTGGTGCCGGCGGGCAGGGAGAAGTCGAAGGCGAAGGCCTGGCTCTGGCCGGGCGTGTGGGAGCCCGACGCGTTGTTGTTCCCCTGGCCCACCCGGCAGGACGTGCCCCCGGCCCAGGGATAGCGGTAGGCCCCGACGGGGTCGTTCTGGATCTCGAGCGCCGCCAGCCTCAGCCCGCGCTGGAAGTAGGCGTTGTCCTCGGTGGCGAAGTCGACCGCGCCCCTCCGTGAGCTCCACCACTGGGCCCCCGATCCCGGCCGCCACACCGCGGCGTAGCGCCCGTTCTCATACGCCAGCGACGTGATCCGCAGGCCCCGGGCGAAGTAGGTCCGGTCGTGACCGGCGAGCTCGCCGAAGGACATGCCGCCCCGTACCCACTGGGTGCCCGAGCCGGGCCGCCAGACCGCGGTGTACTTCCCGTTCTCGAACTCCAGGGTGGTGACCCGCAGGCCCTGGGCGAAGTAGGTGGCGTCGTGGCCCTTGAACTCGTCCCAGGTCATGGCCGTACGGATCCATTGCGCCCCGCTGCCGGGTCGCCACACCGCCGCGTACCGACCGTTCTCGATGGCCAGCGAGCCGACGCGCAGGCCCTGGCCGAAGTAGGTGGTGTCCTGGGCCTTGAACTGCTCCCACGACAGTCCGGGCCTGATCCACTGTGCGCCGGTCCCCGGCCGCCAGACGGCGGCGAACCTGGTGTCGCGGATGGCCAGCGACGTGACCCGCAGGCCCTGCCCGAAGTAGGTCGTGTCCTGGGCCTTGAACTGGTCCCACGACAATCCGGCGCGCACCCACTGGGTGCCGGCGCCCGGCTGCCACACGCCGGCAAACGCATCAGGCCCGCTCATCGATCCGCTCCTCCCGCCCTCTCGCCCCTACTGCGGAGGAATGTAGTGCGCGATCCGGGCGTGGATCAGACGGGCGTGAAGTTGCGGGCGGCGATGAACTCGGGGCGCGGCGCGACCGCGGAGAACGGCTCGACCAGGGTGTTCTCGACGCTGTTGTAGACGAAGAAGACGTTGCTGCGCGCCAGGGTGGTGATGTTGCTGTTCGAACCGTGCATGGCGTTGCAGTCGAACACCGCGATCGAGCCGGGCGGCCCCACCTGGGTGAGGAGCCGGCCGCCAGCTCGGGCAAAGAGCTCCTCCAGGCTGGCGTCGTCGGGGGTGCCGACCTCCTGGTTGCGGAGGGACGCCTTGTAATGGTCGTCCGGCGTCTCGCCCACGCAGGCGACGAACCGCCGGTGCGAGCCGGGGATCACCATCAGGGGGCCGTTGTGCGGGCGGTTCTCCGTTAGGGCCACCGAGAAGCTGACCGCCCGCATCTCGGGCATGCCGTCCTCGGTGTGCCAGGTCTCGAAGTCGGAGTGCCAGAAGAACCCCTGGCCGTGGATGGCCGGCTTGAAGTTCACCCGGCTCTGGTGGAGGTACACGTCGCTGCCGAGGATCTGGCGGGCCACGCCGGCCAGGCGCTGGTCGGCCGCCAGGCGGCGCATGCGGTCGTCGAGGCGGTGGACCTCGAAGACCGATCGCACCCGGTCGCTGGCGGGCTCGACGATGGTCCGGTCCGATGCCCGCACCTCGGCTCGCCGGGGGATCTCCTCCGCCAGAGCGCGAAGCTCGTCGACCTCCGCCTGGTCGAGCACGCGGTCGAGGAAGAGAACGCCGTCACGGTCGAACCGATCGAGCTGCTCGCCGTCGAGCGGACCGTCGCCCGGGCCGCCGCGGACCACGGGGTCGAGGCGGTCGAGGATGGCCGCCTTCGGACCGGTGCGCGAGGGGTAGCGGTCGGCCACCGTGGTCGTCGTCATGAGGAAACCTCCGATGCTGTCAGGGGGCGGGCGGTGTCGGCCGCCGCCATGAGGGGGTACACGCCGTCGTCGTCGTGGACCTCCCCGCCCGTGAGCGGCGGCGTGAAGACGCACATCATCCGCAGGTCGGTATCGGCGCGCAGCTCGTGGCGCTCGTGGCGGTCGAGGCAGTAGAAGGTGCCGGGACGCACGGCATGGCGCTCGTCGGTCTCCCGGTTGGTGAGCACCCCCTCGCCTTCGACGCAGTACACCGCCTCGGTGTGGTGGCGGTACCACATCGAGGTCGTCGTGCCCGCTAGCAGCACGGTGTCGTGGAACGAGAACGACGTGCCGTCGCCGGCCAGGAGGAACCGCCTGCTTCGGAAGGTGGGGGCGCCGACATCGCGGTCGGTCCCCTCGATGTCGTCCAGCGTACGGACGATCACGCGACCACCAGTGCCTCGTCCCCCCGGGCCAGCCTGGGTGCCACCTCAAGGCTGGCGGCGATGGCCTCGTCGAGGATGAGCAGGCCCCGCTCGAGGTCGTCTTCCTCGATGACCAGCGGCGGTAGGAGCTTCAGCACGTTGCCGTGCCGCCCCGACGTCTCCATGAGCAGGCCGCGCTCGAACGCCGAGGTGACGATCTTGTCGACCATGCCCGGGTCGGCGCAGGCCAGGCCCTGGATGAGCCCCCGGCCGCGCTCGGTGGCTTCCAGCTCCGGGTACGCCGCGCCCATCTCGTCGAGCACCGCGCTGACGCGGCCTCCCTTGGCCTTCACCGACTTGGTGAGGCTGTCCGTCTCCCAGAAGGCGAGGGCCTCGGTGGCGGTCACCATCGCCGGGTTGCAGCCACGAAAGGTGCCGTTGTGCTCCCCCGGCTCCCACACGTCGAGCTCGCGCTTCATCAGCGTGAGCGCGAAGGGGAGCCCGTAGCCGGACAACGACTTCGAGAGGCAGACGATATCGGGGACGATCCCGGCGGTTTCGAAGCTGAAGAAGGGACCGGTGCGACCGCAGCCGACCTGGATGTCGTCGGCGATGAGCAGGATGCCGTGGCGGGCGCACAGCGCCGAGAGGCGCCGCAACCACTCGTGGCCGGCGACGTTGATCCCGCCTTCGGCCTGCACCGTCTCGACCACGACCGCCGCCGGCGTGTCGAGCCCGCTCCCACCGTCGTCGAGGAACGCCTCGAGGATGTCGATGGTGTCGACATCGGGGCCCAGATAGCCGTCGAAGGGCATGCTCACCGCCGAGCTGAGGAGGAGGCCGGCGCCCTGGCGCTTCATGGAGTTGCCGGTGATCGACAGGGAACCGATGGTCATCCCGTGGAACGCGTTAGTGAATGCCACCACCCGCTCCCTTCCTGTGACCTTGCGTGCCAGCTTGAGCGCGGCTTCGACCGCGGTCGTCCCTGCGGGGCCGGGGAACTGGATCTTGTAGTCCAGACCGCGGGGCCGCAGGATCACTTCGTCGAAGCGCTCCAGGAACCGCTCCTTGGCTTCGGTGGCCATGTCCAGGCTGTGCACCACCCGGTCGCCGCCGAGGTAGTCGAGGAGGGCGGCCTGGAGGCGCGGGTTGTTGTGGCCGTAGTTGAGCGCCCCCGCCCCGCTGAAGAAGTCAAGGTACTCCCGCCCATCGGTGTCGTACATCCGCGAGCCACGCGCCCGGCTGAACGTGGTCGGCCAGGTGCGGCAGTAGGACCGGACATCGGATTCGAGCTCGTTTGCGAACTTCACTTGGTGGTGGTCACCTCTTGGGTTGGAGTCGAGAAGGGCCCGACCCGATGGAGGACCTCTGGTTCGTGTCCCTCGCCAGGGAAGAGATCCGCTGGGTACTGCTCAGCAGCCGTCCACTGCGCACCGAGGGACCGGGCGAAGGACTGGAACAGGCGGGACGACGCGCTGTTCGACGGTGTGACGGTCGCCTGGACGTGGCGGACGCCGCGGGAGCCGGGGCGGCTCAGCAGGTGGAGCAGGAGCCGCGACCCGAGGCCGCAGCCACGCCAGTCGCTGCGGACCGCTATCTGCCAGACGAACAGGACATCGCGGTCGTCAGGAAGCCGGTAGGCCGACGCGAAGCCCGCGAGCCCGCCGCCTTCCCGATCCACCGCCACTGCCGATGTCGACGCGAAATGGGTGCCGACGAGCAGATAGGCGTACGGCGAGTTGGTATCGAGCGTCGTCGCCTCAGCGGCGAGGCGCCACATGTCGCCGGCGTCGCCGACCACGGGGCCCCTGAGGTCGAGCGAGACCTCCGAAACGGCTTTCCGATGTGGGATCGGAGTACTGACTGACTGCTCCCGGTGTTGGTGGCGGGGTATTTCACGTCGGGTCGATCCGGGCGTTTGTCGTGTGTTGCTAACCGTCCCGGCCCATGGAGACTTTCCTTCGAGCCTGCCGCCCCGAACCAGCTTCCACCGGTGCGAGCGACCCACGAACCCGGCGTCCGGTCGAAGGTACCCCGTCCCATCCTGCTCGAACGGCCCTGGCACGAATCAGAAGCCGATCGCAACCGAACCGCAACACTGCGTTCGGCTCAGCCGGTGCGCCCCGGCCGGCCGATCCGCTCGAGCCGGCTGTGATGACGCTCGAGGGCGGCATCGACCAGGTGCTCGATGAGGTCCGAGTAGCCGATGCCCGTCGCTTCCCACATCTTCGGGTACATGGAGATCGGCGTGAACCCGGGAATGGTGTTGACCTCGTTGACCAGCAGGCCCCGGCCGTTCTCCTCGTAGAAGAAGTCGACCCGGGCCATGCCGTCGACCCGGAGTGCGTGGCCGGCGGCCAGGGCCATGCCCTGGACCTCCTCGACCACCTCGCGGGGCAGCGGCGCCGGCACGAGGATCTGGGCGGCGCCGTCGGTGTACTTGTCGTCGTAGTCGTAGAACTCGTGGCTCGGCCTCACCTCACCGGGCAACGACGCCCGCAGCCGTCCGAAGCCCAGCAGGCCGCACTCGATCTCGCGGGCGGTGACCGCCTCCTCCAGCACGATCCACTCGTCGTAGGCCAGGGCCAGCTTGACCGCCGAGGCCAGCTCCTCGACATCGTGGGCCTTGGTCACCGCCACCGACGAACCCAGGTTGGCCGGCTTCACGAACAGGGGGAAGCCCAGCTCGGCCGCCGCTTCGTCGAGGGCGCCGTCGTCGACCTCGATATCGCGAAGGGCCAGGTAGCGCACCTGGTCCATGCCGGCGCCGGCCAGCACGTCCTTGGCCATGGCCTTGTCCATGCACAGCGCCGAGGAGAGCACCCCCGAGCCGATGTAGGGGATGCCGGCCAGCTCCAGGAGGCCCTGGACCGTGCCGTCCTCACCCATGGGGCCGTGGACGAGCGGGAAGGCGAGGGACTCGGGCGTCAGGATCGACGGATCGACCCCTGGCCCCTCGGCTACGAGGGCGGTCGCGCCCGGCTGCCAGTCCGCCATGACCCACTGGCCGTCCTCCGCGATGCCGACCGGCACGATCTCGTACCGCTCGGGATCGACCGCGGCGATGACGTGAGCGGCGGTGACGCACGAGATGTCGTGCTCAGCCGAACGCCCGCCGAAAAGGATGACCAGGCGCACGGCTGGCGAGTCTAGGTGACCTCTAGGTGCCGGGCCGGCAGGGGGATGCCGGCGGGCGGATGGCAGTGTAGGGACGATGCGACTACGGGCCACGGAGGTGGCCGATGCCACCGGCGGCACGGTGTCCGGGCCGGATGCCAAGGTCGAGGGCGCCCGCATCGACTCCCGACTGGTCCGAGGGGGCGAGCTCTTCGTGGCCCTCCGAGCCGCGCGAGACGGGCACGACTTCGTGGACGCGGCGCTCGACGCCGGCGCCGGCGCCTGCCTGACGGAGCGCCCGCCGGGACGAGGGACGAGCGTGGTGGTCGAGGACACCTTCGCGGCCCTGACCCGACTGGCCACCCACATGCGCGAGCGCCTGCCCGACCGGGTGGTGGGCATCACCGGCTCGGTGGGCAAGACGTCGACGAAGGATCTGTTGGAGGGCGCCCTGGGCCGTCGCTACAGGGTCAGCGCCAGCCCCAGGTCGTTCAACAACGAGCTGGGCGTGCCCCTCACCGTGCTCGACGTGCCCGACGGCACCGAGGCCGTCGTGGTGGAGATGGGCGCTCGGGGGCGGGGCCACATCACCGCCCTGTGTGCGGTGGCCCGGCCCCTCGTGGGGGTGGTGACGGCGGTGGGCCTGTCGCACTCGGAGTTCTTCGGCACGATCGACGACGTGGCCGCGGCCAAGGGGGAGCTGGTGGAGTCCCTGCCGGCGCACGGCACCGCGGTGCTCAACGCCGATGCGCCGCTGGTGGCGGCCATGGCGTCGCGGACCGCGGCGCGGGTGGTCACGTTCGGCATTGCCGGCGGCGACGTGCGGGCCGAGGGCGTCGAGCTCGACGGCGACCTCCGGCCGGCGTTCCGCTTGTGCACCCCCTGGGGCAGTGCGGAGGTGGCCCTCCAGGTCCGGGGGCACCACCAGGTGTCGAATGCGCTCGCCGCGGCCGCCGCGGCCCTGGCCTGCGGGGCGGCGGTCGACGAGGCAGCCGCCGGCCTGGGCGACGCCCGGCTGTCGCCCTGGCGCATGGAGCTGCCCCGGGCGCCATCGGGGGCGCTGGTATTGAACGACACCTACAACGCCACCCCGCTGTAGATGGAGGCCGCGCTCCGCGGCCTGGCCGGGCTGCCGGCCCGCCGGCGGGCGGCGGTGCTGGGGATCATGGCCGAACTGGGCGACGTCGGGCCGGCCGAGTACACCCGCATGGGGGCGCTGGCGGCCGACCTCGGGATCCGGGTGATCGCGGTGGCCGCGCCGGGCTAAGGGGGTGAGCTCGTCGACGGCGCCGGCGAGGCCCTGGCTCGGATGGGGCCGGTCGGCGCCGGCGACGCGGTGCTGGTCAAGGGCA
>JBPCLE010000023.1:0-2760 GCA_051003575.1 Acidimicrobiales bacterium
CCTCGTTCCCCGGGTGGCGGGCGCCGCCGCCTTGGGCACCGTTGGCGTCTACGCCGGCCAAGCGGCGCAGTACCGGCGCAACGCGGCCACCGCCTTCGACCTGCCCGATCCGGCGGGGCCGGGCACCCCCGCCTTCGCCCGATGGGTCGAGGCCGCCTGCGCCGCGCCCCAGCGCCCCGAGAATAGCGTCACGGCGCTGCGCAACGGCGACGAGGTGCTGTCGGCCATGCTCGATGTCATCACCGGCGCGACGAGCACCATCGCCTTCTCCAACTACATCTTCTGGCCGGGGCCGACGGCCGCCGGGTTCGCCGACGCCCTGGCCGACCGGGCGCGTGCCGGCGTCGACGTGAGCGTGCTGCTCGACGCATGGGGCTCGACCGCCAAGAACCGTGACCTGGTGGCGGGCATGAAGCAGGCTGGCGTCAACTTCGCCTGGTTCCGCCCACCACACTGGTACCAGCTGCAGCGCTTCAACTACCGCATGCACCGGCGCATTCTGGTGGCCGACGGCGCCACTGCCTTCACCGGTGGCTTCGGCATCGCCGAGGAATGGGTCGGCGATGCCCAGGACGCCCGGCACTGGCGCGACACCCACCTCCGCATCGAGGGCGTGGCCGCCCGTGACGTGCTGGGTGCCTTCATGGAGAACTGGTCCGAGGCCACCCACCGGAGCTTGTCAGCCGCCCACCTGCCCGAGTTGAGGCGCAAGGAAGGCACGGCGTTGGTCCAGATCAGCCGTAGCTCACCGGGTCACGGTCAGGCCACGGCCGAGGCCCTGTTCCTCGCCGCCGTGCAGGGTGCCCGTCGCCGGCTCTGGATCACCACCGCCTATTTCGCCCCCCGATCCGCGGTGGTCCATGCTTTGGAGGAGGCCGCACGGCGAGGGGTGGACGTGCGCCTGCTGGTGAACGGCTGCCACACCGACAAGGAGCTGGTGCGGCGGGCCGGTCAACGCTCGTACACCGATCTGCTCGAGGCCGGGGTGCGCGTCTTTGAGTACCGGCGCACGATGATGCACGCCAAGGTGATCCTCGTCGACGACAAGTGGTCCAACGTGGGCACCTCCAACTGGGACAACCGCTCCCTCGCCCTGCAAGAGGAGATCAACTGCTCGGTCACCGACGCCGGCGTGGCCGCCACCCTGGAGAAGCATTTCGACCAGGACTTCGACGACGCCGACGAGATTCTGGCGCCTCGCTGGAAGGCGCGCCCCGTCGTCGACCGGGCCTACGAGCTGGTAGGCGGTGCCGTGCGTCACTCGCTGTGAACTTGGGTAGAGCTGATGTCCGCCTACAGAAGGAGACACCAATGGGAGTCGTTGCCGTGCTGCTCATTTTGGCTCTGCTCATCGGGGGCCTCGGGCTGTTCCTCGAGGGCCTCAAATGGCTGCTCATCATCGCCGTGATCCTGCTCGTGGTCGGCGCCGTCAGCGGCTCCCGGCTCCGCTCCCGACTCTGACGGCAGGATCGCCTCAGCCGCTCAGGCGGCGTCGTCGGATTCGGACCGCCGCGTCTCGGCCAGGGCCCGGGCGTGGCGTTCCCAGGCCCACAGCGCCGACTCCCGGCACAGCGCCGGATGGAAGCGCCAACGCAGGAGCTGGCGCTCGGTGGACTCGAGGTCCTCGCCCAGCTCGATCAGCGACAGGGCCAGGCATCGACCGCGACGCCGCAGCTTCTCGATCGGTGGGGTAGCGAGTTCCGCCTCCTGCCAGCGTTGATGATCGGCTTGGACGGCTTCGGGCAGGCGGGCAAGTTGACGCCGGTTCAGCGGGGGCAGCTTGCGCCGCACGGCCAGGGTGGCTTCGTCCTCGGGGGAGGCGAGCTGGAACTGACAGCACCGTCCCAGCGCCCGCACGAAGGGCGAGCTGCGCCCCTCACCGCCGAGGCCGAGGGAGCGGGCGGTGTCGGACAGGGTCAGGTCGAAGCCGGCGGGCGTTGTCTCCAGGCCGGCGGCCAACCGGCGGAGGAGCCAGGTGGTCGACGGTCCGAGGATGCCGAGCCAGAACTGCTCGACGTAGGCCGAGCGGGGATCATGACCGACCCGATCGATGACGGGATCGGGCCACGGCTTGATGTGCAGGGAGTCGGTGATCGGTAGGGCCAGGGTGGTGGGCATGGTGCGCCTCCATCAGCGGGGAATCAGCGGGGAACCAGCGGGGAAGGAGCAAACGCAGTAGTTCAGGTCATTTCATTGTTCTTGATGAGCTTGCCACGCCAGCCAACCGGCGTCAAGGGCCATCTCTCCCTCCGGTCTGAATCCTGACCTGGGAGGTAGACTTTCGCCCATGGCCAGCTTTCGAGATCTGCTCAGCGCCACTAAGTCGCGCATCCGTGAGGTCGACACCGCCGACGCTGAGTCGGCCATCACCGCGGGGGCCACGGTGCTCGACGTGCGCGAGCCCGACGAGTACGAGCAGGGGGCGTTGCCCGGCGCCGTCCACATCCCCCGGGGTCACATCGAGAGCCAGATCGAGAACCGTGTGGTCGACCGGGACACGCCCCTAGTGGTGCACTGCGCCGGCGGCACCCGCTCCGCCTTCGCCGCCGAGACCCTCGCCCAACTCGGCTACACCGACGTCGTCTCCATGGCCGGGGGCTTCAACAAGTGGAAGGACGAGGGCCGGGCGTGGTCGACGCCGCGCACCCTCTCGGCGGAGCAACGCAACCGCTACATGCGCCACCTGCTGCTCCCCGAGGTTGGTGAGGCCGGCCAGCAGCGCCTCCTCGACGCCAGCGTCCTGCTGCTCGGAGCCGGCGG
>JBPCLE010000024.1:0-6887 GCA_051003575.1 Acidimicrobiales bacterium
GATCTGGGCGTCGAGATACCGACAGATCGGACCACTCGGCGAAGCAGGCACGGCGTCCCTCAATCAGCAACGGGAGCGGGAAGGCCGTCACCCTAGCGAAGTAGCTTGGACTCGTATTGGTGAGATCCCGAACCTCATGGAAGCGATTCGCGCTGGCGCTGGCGGCGGCTGGCGTAGTTGTGGCGATCGCATTCGTCGTAGTGGCGATCGCGGTGGGTTCCCGCCTTCAATTCGATCGCATCGAAAACCGAAGCCTGGCTGACGGCAGCATTCAGATCCAGGTGGCTGAGGCCAGAGGGACGACCAGCACTGGCACGGACCGCAACGTGTTCGTGGTGGGCTCGGGCCTCGTCTTCGAGGCCGAGCGCACCTATGCCGGCGTTCTGTACTCATCGGACGACTGCTCGACCGGCGCAGTGAGCGTGGGCCCTTGGCTCCCGGAGAACTCTCAGCTCCGCACCCTGCGGGGAAACGCTCCGCCGGGGAGCGGCCTGGACAGCTACGGCTCGGTAGGGGTCACGGTGGGCGAGCCTCCTCAGCTTGTCGGTTGCGCAACTCTGGAGGGGTAAGGGCAGGGCCGTCCGACGGGGCGGGGAGAGACCCCTCTGGTACCGTTAGCCCGTCCAGGGACGGCGGCGGGAGAGGGGATCCGAGGTGGAGAAGGCAGGCGTTGCCGGCGGCCAGGGCGAGAGCGTCACCGGCGACGGTGTGCGGATCACCGGCCTCGAGAAGCGCTTCGGAACGGTAGCGGCACTGGGGGGCGTCGACCTGACCGTCGCTTGGGGCGGAGTGGTGGCGCTGCTCGGCCCCAACGGGGCGGGCAAGAGCACCTTGTTGCGTATCCTTGGCACCACCGTCCTGCCCGACGCCGGTTCGGTCGAGGTAGCCGGCCACGACGTGGTGGTCGACCCGGTCACCGCCCGCCGGTCGGTCGGCTTGGTGCTGGGTGACGAGCGGTCGTGGTACTGGCGCCTCAGCGGGCGGGACAACCTCGAGTTCTTCGCCGCCCTCCACGGGATGCGCCGGTCGGCGGCCCGGACCCGTACCGACCAGCTCCTCGGGCTGGTCGGTCTGACCGAGGCGGCCGACCGGCGCTTCGACCGCTACTCCTCGGGCATGCGGGCCCGGCTGTCGTTGGCCCGGGCCCTGCTCTGCGAGCCGCCGGTGCTGCTCTTCGACGAGCCCACCCGCACCCTCGACCCCCTGGCGGCTGCTTCGTTCCGAGACGAGGTCCGCTCCCAGGCGGGGGCCGGTCGCGCTGTGCTGTTCGCCACCCATGACCTGCACGAGGCCGCCGCCCTGGCCGACCAGGTGGTGGTGCTGGTGAAGGGCTGCGTGCGGGCCGTGAGCGACGATCGGGTCGACGCCGGCCAGCTCGAGCGGATCCTGGTGGATGCCGCCACCGTTGTAGGCAGCCCATGAGCGATCCGGTAACGACCACCGCCGGAGATCGCAGTAAGAGGCAGCCGCTCGAGGGTTCGGCGACCACAGCCACCCAACCTTCGATTGCCTTGTGGGTGGCGGCGTTCGTGCGCCGGGACTGGAACGTCGCCCGTTCGTACCGGCTCCAGTTCCTGCTCGACCTGGCATCCATTCCCTTGTCGCTGGCGCTGTTCTTCTTCCTCAGCCGCCTGGTCGACACCTCCTCGTTGTCGGCCGAGGGCGACCTTCAGCAGGGCTACTTCGCCTTCGCGGCCGTGGGCATCGCCGTGCTGCGCATGGTGCAGACAGCACTCACCTCGTTCTCCGTCAAGCTGCGCAACGAGCAGACCACGGGTACCTTCGAGGCGCTGCTGGCCTCACCGGTGACGCCATCAGTTGTGGTGCTCGGCAGCGCCTCGTTCGAGATCCTGCGAGCGACGGTGGGCGGGTTCGTCACCTTGGGGGTGGCCGTGCTCTTCGGTGTCCGGTTTAACCTCGGCCCGGGATCTATCGTCGGGGTCCTCGTGGGGCTTCCGGCCCTCATGGCCACCTTCGCCGCGGTCGGCGTCCTCGTCGCGGCATGCGCGGTGATCTTCAAGCAGATCACGGCCCTCCTCGGCTTGATCGCCACTGGGCTGGCACTCCTGGCCGGGGTCTACTTCCCGACCGATGTGCTCCCGGGCCCGCTCGAGGTGATCGCCGAGGCCCTGCCGTTCACCTGGGGCATCGATGTCTTGCGGGCGGCGCTGCTGCAAGGGGAACTGGCGGGTACACGCCTCGCACTGCTGGTCGGCTTCGCCGTGGTGTTCCTGCCGCTCTCGCTGTGGTTGTTCGAGCGTTCGATCGATCGCGCTCGTCGTCAAGGCTCGCTGGCGCAGTTCTGACGCGAGAGAACCCCCGCCTAGGCGGGGGTTCTCTGCAATACGGAAGTCTTCGGCTGGCCCGAAGGCCAGCAAGGCCGGGTCAGAGGCTGCCGGCTCCGATGAGGTCGCTGTCGGCGACCAAGTCTGAGCTTCCCTGGGTCAGGTCGGCCAGCGTGCCCATCTCGATCACGGTGGGTGCTTCGTACGTCTCGTTCATCTTGGCACTGCTCCTTCTGTCTAGGTAGGAGACCACTAGGGCCCCGGGGTGGCGCGCTGTGACCGAAGAGCGTCTAGCGCTGACCAGGAACGTAACAGCTGGGTGAGGCCCATGCAATCCATGGGGCTGACCTGCGCCGGGGGCTTCGCCACCCAGTCCGGTCGCACGACGGCACCCAATCCCTCGGGAACGACGTGGTCCCACGGCATCGTGTCCACCTTGTCGGCGTCCCATGTGCCTTTGTCGGCCCGGTAGAGGTTGCGATGGGCCACGTCACGGTCCAGCGCGCCGTGCAAGAGCCTCTTGGTCTGGTGGCCCGGCCCCAGCAGCTCCTGGGGATGACAGCTGTAGGCTAGCTCGAGCGCCGCCCGATTGACGAAGGGGTACGAGCGGCGAACCCCAACCAGCGACGTAGCCTCCCAGTTCATCTCGGTCCACGTCTGCCCCGAAGGCACGCGCCGTGCCAACAGGCGTAGAGGTCTGCGGTCGTAGGCGTACTGGTGCTGCTCCTGGGCCCACCACTCGGCGTACTCGTTTCGGAGATCCTCCCGGATGAACGCCGGCAGCGCTGCGGGGAACGGCGGGGCCGAGCGACCCAAGATATCACGAAGCCGGCTCCTCAGCCAGCGGGCCGGGTACTTCCACGACCCTGGTCCGTCCTGGTTGGGGAGGCTCCGGAGCAGAGAGGCGAAGGAGGTGGTGGCGTCCCAATCAGCGGTGCTGAGGCGAGATCCGCACACGCCGTCGGCCAGCTCCCCGCCGAAGAGCACCCGCACATCGGCCTCCTTCATGATCTCGGGCAGGAGGCACAGCACCGGATGGCGTATCACGGGCACGGCATTGGGCGCTGCCCATATGTACTCGATCCGGTGGGGCATCGAGAGGGGACGGAACCATCGACGATCGACACCCAACTCGTCGAGCAGCGGCTCGATGTAGCCGAGCTCGTGGGCCCGTGCCGGCTCCTTCGGCGGGACGAGGCTGACCGTGGAGATGGGCCGTCCCACCGCCGCCACGGCCAGAGCGGCCAGCGACGACGAGTCCACCCCGCCGCTCAAGCCCAAGAGGTTGCCGCCATCAGGGTCGAGGTTCTCGGTGAGATGATCGACCAGGATCTGGCGTAGCCGCGACACGTGCTCTTCGGCCAGCTCCGGCGTCGGCCAAGGCAGGGATTGGGGGCGAGGGTCCCAGTACTCGACCCACGATTCGGCTCTGCCGGCTGACAGCGTGGCGACATGGCCTCGGGGAAGCAGACGGATGTCGGCTAAGAAGGTTCGATTGTCGGGGGAGCGTCCCCACCCCGAGGTCCACGTGGCATGGACCAGCGGATCGATGCGCACTGTCCCCGGGAGGTACCGGGCGTGGTCGGTGAGCAGCGTAGATACGGCGACGCTGTCGTCGCCGGACCACAGGTAGAACGGGACCAGCCCTCCGCACGACCGCACGACCCGGATAGAGCCGTCGGGGTCGAAACGCAGGAAACCGAAGTCGCCCGGCAGGGAGTCAAGGCTGGCCGGGGAAGTGGCAACCAACCTGTCCACTTGCGCTAGGCGGTCGGCGGTTCCATTGGGCAGCAGACGATGGCGGCCCTCGGCGAAGGCGAAGCCGGCTTGGCGCACGTCCTCGCCGTCAGGCTCGCCGTGGGGCAAGGGTGCGGTGGCCACCACCCACCGAGCGTGGGGCCGCCACACCTCGCCGAAGCGTCCACCGGCCCTCAACCGAGCGGTCATGTCATCGACGGCACTGCGGTCGAAAGAGGAGAAGGCGTAGAGGTTGGCCAGCGGCGGCAGGGGGGTGTTCATGCGGGTTCTTCTCCTTTGCGGCACGACGACACGGCTAGCTCGGCCGCCGGCCCGGCGCCCCCGTGCGTCATGTCCAGGTGCAGGACCGGGACAACCCGGGCGAGATCGACGCAGGCATGGAAGTGGCGGTTGACCGCCCCAGGATCGGTGAGCCCGGTCAGGCGATGGTACGGGAAGAGCGCCTGAAACGCCGCTTTGGTCTCCAAGCGTTGGAGCCGAGGCGGAGCGTCACCGGCGACCACCCGGGGCAACACGATGGCATGCAACGCCGGGCGCTCGGTCGAGGCGGTCACGGCCACGGCCGACCTGCCGTCGAAGGTGACGTCGGACACCGGTGCCAGCCGGTCGGCCAGCTCGGCTGCACCGGCCCGCAGGCGCAGCTGCGGGCCCCCCCGAAGGCACTGCGCCGTGCCGCCCTCGACCTCCACGGCCAGGACATCGTCGGCGACCAGGCTCGCCCCCACAGCACAGGCTTCACCGGCGAGGGTTGACTTGCCGGCGTTGGTGTGCCCGACAAAGGCCACGGCGGCGCCATCGAGCTCTACCGCGCTGCCGTGGAGGACATCGATGTGGTGCAAGGTCAGGAACAGGGCCAGCACGTTCCCGGCCAGGAAGATGGGGACCATGTCGACGGGCCCGGTAGGGTCGGGAGCCACCGTCACGAGGTCGAGGCCAGGGGAGATGCGCACGTCGCAGACCCCGCAGAACCGGAAGAGGTAGCCCTCTCCGTCGCTCACGGCGCTCGAAAGCACTCGCTCCTGAATGGTCAGACCGGCGATGCGCTCTCCGGCAGGCGCTTCCGTCGGCACGGGTCTCGGTTCGTCCCAGCGAATCTCCACGTCGAAGGCCGGGGCCGCAGTGGTGGGGGCAGGGAAGGGTATCTCGGAGCGGATTCGCAGCCCGAAGAGTTGGTAGGTGGCTGGTGTGGGCAATGGGACGTTCATGGCGAAGGTCGCAACGCTGGGGAGCACGGGGCAAGGCATTCGGCGACGGGAGCCATCGTCGCTCCGGTGGTCAGAGGGCCGACGGGCTGCGGAGGCGGGTGAGCTCCTCGAAGCCGTCATTGTGGCAAGCAGGCTCGCCGTCGAGCCAGGCGTGGGCCCGGAAGCCTTGGCTGGGGGCCGTCACCCCGATGACCACATCGGGAGCGGGGCCCGAGGACGCCTGCCAGGCCTGGAGGACCATGGCCCGTACCAGGCAGGTGGCACCGGTGCGGCGGAGCGCGGCGTGTACGCCGTGCTCGGCTCGACTCGGCAACCGAGGCGGACGGGGTAGCGGGGCGGACTGTAGACCCTGGCGCTCGAGCCCCAGGCGCGCTTG
Organism: Acidimicrobiales bacterium; assembly: GCA_051003575.1. GTDB lineage: Bacteria > Actinomycetota > Acidimicrobiia > Acidimicrobiales > AC-14 > CADCTB01. Next base: position 5,625 of record JBPCLE010000024.1, read on the forward strand.
TCGCTGTGCCTGCACCGCCCACCAAGCCGCCCGCAGCACTGCCGGGTCGAGGCGGGCTTTCATGTTGGGGCGGGGGCTCATGCTGGCGCGAGGAGGTCGCGCTTGCCCAGCAGGTCGAGGAAGGCGTCGACGTCGGCAGCGGCCCGGTCGGCGTCGATCCCGAAGTGTTCGGCCAGCTCATCACACAACTGAGAGCGGGTGGCGCCTTCGAGCAGCAGTGGCCACAGGACCGCTCCGGCCTCGTTGACGGCCAGGTACTTGGAGTCGCGCTGGTCTAGCACCACGATCTCCGACTCGACCGCTCGCCAGGTCATGCCCTCGCTGCGCAGTCGCAGGGTCTCGTCCACGGTTTAAGACTAGTCAGACGGTGTCCTCGGGCAACAGTCGGCGACACCTCGGTACCCTTTCCCGGGTGAAGTCGCAGGCTGTCCCCAGTTCGGCGGTACGGTGGGTGGTCCAGTGCCTTTGGCTGGACACCGTGGCCACCGAGGCCATCGCCGCCCTCTCTGAGGCGGGCATCCCCTCAGTGCTGCTCAAGGGGCCGGTGACCGCGCGGTGGCTCTACTCCGGGGATCCTGGCGCCCGCCACTACCGCGACGTCGACCTGCTGGTACCTCCTGCCGGTCACACCGACGCCGAAGGTGTGCTCGCGGGTCTTGGCTTCGAGCGGTCTCGGGTCGCCCGCCTAGCTGACGAGGTCGAGCTGCACGGCCATGAGTGGCGCCGCCAGCTCGACGGCGCAGCCGTCGATCTGCATCGCTCGCTGCACTTCTTGGAGGATGTTCCAGCCGAGCTGGTCTGGCGGCTGATGACCGAGCACACCGAGCTGTTCGAGGTGGCCGGTGTCATGGTGGAGGCTCCGTCCCTACCCTGGCGGACACTCAACGTGGTCCTGCACGCCTCGCCGGAAGGCCCGCCCGAACGTCAGAGCTGGGCCGATCTGGCCCGGGCGCTAGAGGTGGTCGACGAGGGTCTGTGGCGCCAGGCGGCCGATCTAGCCGCTCGCCTGGGGGTGGAGCCGGCTATGGGTGCCGGCCTACGCCTGTTGCCCCCGGGCGTCGGGCTGGCCGAGCGCCTGGGGCTGGCCGACTGCCCGCCAGATCGCTTCGTGCTCCGCCAGGCGGTCGCCTCGCCGTCGGTGCGCAGCGTGGCCCGCCTGGCCGAGCTCAGAGGGCGTCGCCGGCTCCGCTACGTGGGCCAGAAGTTGGTGCCGCCGGCTGACTTCGTGCGCCAGTGGAGCCCGCTGGCGGCCCGCTCCCGCGC
>JBPCLE010000025.1:0-15796 GCA_051003575.1 Acidimicrobiales bacterium
GGTCAGGGCCTGTCGGGGCCCGTAGTCGCCCTCGCCCAGGGTGCCCGGCTGGCGGTCGGCCGCCAGCAGGACCAGGCCGAACACGATGAGCATGACGGCGATGAGCCAGATCTGGCCCAGGTGGTCGTTGATGACGCCCTCGAGGGCGGCGCCCACGATGGCGCCGGGCACGGCGGAGAGCACCAACAGCCAGGCCAGGCGCTGGTCGGCGGTGGTCACCGCCCGCTTGCGGATGGACGACAGGCCGGCGCCGGCCAGGCGGAGGAGGTCCTTCCGGAAGTACACCAGGGTGGCCACGATGGTGCCCACGTGCAGGGCGACGTCGAAGGTCTTGTTGAAATCGGCGTTCTCCGGCCCGGTCAGCTCCTTCCAGCCGAAGAGCCACGGCACGAGGATCAGGTGGCCACTGGAGGAGATGGGCAGGAACTCCGACAGGCCCTGGGTGATGCCCAGCACGATGGCGTGGAGGATGGGGATGCCGTCTGTGGCCTGGGCGAGGAGCACCGACGGAGGTTAGGGGCTGGGATACTGGGCCCATGCGCGCCGTGCTGGTCAACGTCTCGGATTCGGTGGTCGAGGAGCGCGGCCGCCTGGGGATCGACAAGCAGGACGAACGATGGAAAGGGGAGTGGCACTTCGTGAACCCTCCGAAGCGCTGGCACCCCAGATTGAACACCGACATGACCATGGTGCTCGGGCCCCTGGCCCGGCGCGTGGGCCTGGAGCCCTACAGCGACGGGACGGGCCTCTTCGCCGGCCCCCGCGACTGGCGGGTGCCCGACCAGGTCTACGTACGGCCCGACCAGGAGACCGACGAGGGCGTGACCGGCGCGGAGCTGGTCGTCGAGCTCCGTTCGCCGGGCGACGAGAGCCACGCCAAGCTGCCCTTCTATGCCGCGCGGGGCGTCACCGAGGTGCTGATCGTCGACGAGGACCGGCGCGTCGAGCTGTACCGCCTCGACGATTCCGGCACCTACCAGCCGGTTGCCGACGGCGGGTCGGCCGTGCTCGGCGTCACGTTCACCACCGTCGCCCCGCTCCCCGCTCCGGGGGCCGCTCGGGCCCAGTGGCCCAGGCTTCGAATCGACTGGGACGGCGGCTCGGCCGAGGTCTGAACCCTGGTTAACTCCGCTCGGGGGTCCGGACCGTGAACATCGTGACAAGCTCTCCCAGCCGGCCGCCCTGCCCCCTCCCGTTAACTAGGTGCCGCTGAGCTGGACGTCGCCGATGACCAGGGTCATGCCGGCGGCGCCGCCCGGCAGCCACTCCACGTCGGCGCCGACGGCAACCAAGTCGAGCAGCATGCGCTGGAGGGTGGAGGCGATGGTGGCCTCCCGCACCGGCTCGGCCGGCGCGCCGTCACGGAACAGCATGCCCTCGACGCCCACGGAGAAGTCGCCGCTCACCGGGTTGGCGCCCGAGTGCAGGCCGGTGACCGACTGCACGAGCAGGCCGTCGCCCACGCCGGCCATGAGCTGCTCCTGGGTGCGGTCGCCGGGGGTCAGGCTCAGGGCCCGGCTGCCGGCGCCGGGCGTCGAGCGGTAGCCGGCGCGCACGGCCGAGGCGTTGGAGGGCACCCCGCAGCGCCGGCCGGTGTAGGAGTTGTGGAGGAAGCCCATGAGCACGCCGTCGGAGATCAGGGCGTTGCGCCGGCTGGCCAGCCCCTCGGCGTCGTAGCTGCCGGCGCCCCATGCCTGGGGCTCGGTGGGGTCGTCGACCAGGGTGAGGAACGGCACCGCCACCGCCTCGCCCTCCCGACCGGCGAAGAGCGAGCGCCCCTTGATGACCGAGGAGGCCGACAGCCCCGAGGACAAAAGGCCCAGGAACGACGACGACACCGACGGGTCGAGCAGCACTGTAAGCCGGCGCGACGCGGGCTTGCGGGCACCCAAGAGGCGGGTGGCCTTCTCGCTGGCGTCCTTGACCGCCTTGGCCAGGTCGAGCTCCTCCGGCGTGCGGGCCACCGAGTAGCCGGTGCCGGTCATGGTCTCGGCGCCCTCGCCGGCCATCGCCGACGCCACGATCGAGCAGCTCGAACGGCGGGTGGTGGCCCGTACGCCGGCGGTGGACGCGATGGCCGACTCCGAGCTGGAGTCGCCGTACTCGGCCGACTCGACGCCCCGGATGCGCGCGTCGGCGGCCTTGACCGCTCGCTCGAGCTCCAGGGTCATCTCCACCTTGCGGTCGGCGGGGAACCCGGCCAGCTCGGGTCGGAACAGGTCGAGATCGGCCGGCGCCACGCCGTCGGGCTCGACCAGGCCCAGGAACTCGTCGACGGTGCCGAAGGCGGCGTTGTCCCGTGCCTCGACGAGCGTCTCGGCCACGATTGCATCCTCTAGCGACGCCGCGTAGGCGAACCCCTGGCGCCCGTCGACGATCACCCGCACGCCGACGCCCTGGGTGTCGGCCGACGACAGCGACTCCACCGCCCCGTCGAACACCTTCACGCTGGTGTGGTGGCTGCGGCCGAGGAAGACCTCGACCTGCTCGCCCGGGCTGGCCCGGCCGACGATCCGGTCCGCCAGCTCCAGCAGCTCACTCACGCCGCGGTGCCGCCCACCGTCATCGCCGCCACCCGCAGCGTGGGCTGTCCGGAGGAGACCGGCACACCCTGGCCGTCCTTTCCGCAGGTGCCGGTCCAGGTGCTGAAGTCGTTGCCGACGGCGTCGATGGCCTGGAGGACCTCCGGGCCGTTGCCGATCAGGTTGGCCGAGCGGATGGGGTGGGTGACCTCCCCGTTCTCGATCATGTACGCCTCGGTGATGCCGAAGACGAAGTCGCCGGTGGCGGTGTTGACCTGGCCGCCGCCGAGCTGCACGCAGTAGATGCCGTAGGGGGTCTGGCGGATGATCTCCGCGGGATCTTCCTCGCCGGCCAGCACGTAGGTGTTGGTCATCCGCACCATCGGGAGGTGGTGGTAGCTCTGCCGGCGCCCGTTGCCCGACGACGCCCTTCCCGCCTTGCGGGCCCGCAGGTGGTCCCACATGTAGTCGGTCAGCTCGCCGTTCTCGATGAGGGAGTTGCGCTGGGCCGGGTGGCCCTCGTCGTCGATGGCGTAGGTGCCCCACTCCCGGGCGTAGGTGCCGTCGTCGACCAGGTTGACCAGGGGAGACGCGACCTGGGTGCCCACCTTGTCCCGGAACACCGAGGCGTCACGGCCGACCAGGTCGGCCTCCAGCCCGTGCCCGCAGGCCTCGTGGAACAGAACGCCGCCGGCGCCGCGCTTGAGGACGACGGGCAGGGTGCCGCTGGGCGCCGGCCTGGCCTTGAGCATGACGAGGGCGCGCCGGGCGGCCTCGGCCGCGATGTCGGCCGGGTCGACCTCGTCGAACAGCTCGAAGCCGACGGTGCGGCCCGGCGCCTCGTAGCCGGTCTGCATGCCGGTGTCGCCCGACGCGACACAGCTCACCATGAGGCGGGTGCGGACCTGGTCGTCGGCGGTGAGCAGCCCGTCGCTGTTGGCCACCATGATCCGCCGGCGGCTGTCGGCGTAGGTGGCCCCCACCTGGCGGATGGCGCCGCCGGCGGCCCGTGCCGCGTCGTCGGCCTTGAGGAGCAGCTCGGCCTTGCGGGCCTTGGCGACATCCTCCGGGAAGATCCGGACATCGTGGGGGGCAGGCCGGTACTGGCGGGTCAGCGACACCTCCCGGACGCCCGGCCCTCCGCCCCGGGCTGCCGCAGCAGCGGCCTCGGCGGCCGCCCGCAGGCCCTCCTCGGTGAGGTCGGACGTGTGGGCGAACCCGGTGGTCTCACCCCGCACGACCCGGATGCCGGCGCCTCGGTCGCGCCCCGACGTCAGCTCCTCGATCCTGCCGTCGTCGAGGCGGGCCGACGACGACCGGCGGTCTTCGGCGAACACCTCGGCGAAGTCGCCACCGGTTCGGAGGGCGACGGTGAGGGCCCGCTGGGCTGCGGCCTGGTCGATGAGCGGCTCGTCGATCATCGACCGATGGTACCGGCGCACCCACGCCTGCGGTCCGGGGGGCCCGAGCAGGGCGCGGTGGGACGGCGTCGGTCAGAGGCCGTTGAGGAAGCCTGAGACGGCCGCCCACCAGGCGTCGGGCCGCTCGAGCTGGGGCACGTGGCCGGCGCCGGCGATCACGGTGAGCTCGGCACCGGGGATGGTGGCGGCCAGGCGCCGGCAGTCGTCGCCCATGGTGGCATCGAGCTCGCCCACGATCACCGAGGTGGGGACCTCCAGCCCGGCCAGCCGGTCGAGCCGGTCGTCCTGGCTGACGAAGCGGGGCGCCATGGCCGCCCACATGTCCGGCGACGTGGACACCAGTCGGGCCCGCGACGCCTCGGCGTAGCCGGGGACCGCCTCCTGCAGCCGCTCGAACGCGGCCACCGACTCGGGGCTCTCCGACCGGCGGGCGGCCATGGCGTCGGCCAGCCCCTCCATGCCCGATGCCGCCACCACCCAGCGGCCGAGCTCTACCAGCTCGGCGGTGATCCCCGGCACCGGGCCGTGGAAGGTGCTGGCGAGCACCAGCGCCCGCAGGCGCTGTGGGTGGTCCAGGGCCACGAGCTGGGCGATTCCTCCGCCCATGGAGTGGCCGAGCAGGGTGAAGCGGCCCCAGCCGAGCCGGTCGGCCAGGGCGACCACGTCGCCGGCCATGAGCTCGAGGCTGTACGCGCCGGCGTCGGTGGGGGAGTCGCTGCGGCCGTGGCCCCGGAGGTCGGGGGCCACGACGTGCCAGCCCATCCCGGCCAGGGGCTCCATGACGCCGGCCAGCTCGTCGGAGGTGGCCGTGAAGCCGTGCACCAGCATCAGCGGCCGCCCGCCCTCGCCGGCGCCGACCACGTGGAGCGTGACGTCGCCGAGATCCACCCTGTGCGCTCGCATCAGGGCGGGCAGGTTACCCACCGGTGAACCGAGGGTGCCCAAGGTCGACGGGAAGCGTAGGCTGGGTGCCGTGGGAGGGAGGACCAGGGCGAAGCTCGTGCTCGGCTTCCGGGTCGCCGCCAGCGCCGGGATGCTCGCCGTCCTGCTGCCGCGCATCCACCTGGCCACGCTCTTCCCCCGGCCGCAGCTGTCCACGCTCGGGTGGCTGGTCGGCGGCTTGGCGGTCTACACGCTCGCCGTCTTCCTCTCCACCGTGCGCTGGGCCCAGGTGCTCCAGGCCCTCGACATCCCCTCCGACCTGCCCCCGCTGGTCTCCCACACCCTGGCCGGCATGTTCGTGTCGAACTTCCTTCCCAGCACGGTGGGGGGCGACGTGCTGCGCGTCACCCGCCTTTCTGCCATCAACGGGCAGCGGCACACGTCGGTGGCGTCGGTGGTCGTCGAGCGCCTGACCGGGTTCCTCGTCCTGCCGTTCATCACCCTGGTCGCCCTGCTGGGCAACCCCAGCCTGCGCGACCTCGGCCGGGCCAGCCGGCTCAGTCTCACGCTTGCCCTCGGCACCCTTGCCGCCCTGGCCGTCATCCTCGTGGTCGTCGCCATCCCCAAGGTGGGCGAGCGCTTCGCCGGCCGCTCCTGGCTCGGGTTCCTCGCCGCCGTGCACTTGGGCCTGGCCCGACTGCGGCGTGACCCCGCCGCCGCCCTCGGCGTGCTCGTGAGCGCCCTGGCCTATCAGCTGTCGATGGTGGCCGCGGCCTGGATGGCCGGCCACGCCATGGGGATACAGGTGGGCTGGTCGGCGATGATGGCGTTCATCCCGATCGTCGCCATCGCCCAGGTACTACCGATCTCGGTCAGCGGGCTGGGCCTGCGGGAGGGCGCCCTGGTGCTCCTCCTGGTGCCCCTGGGCGTCTCCAGCGGCCAGGCGGTGGCCTTCGGCCTCCTGCTGTACGGCATGAACCTGGTCGTGAGCCTGCTTGGCGCCCCGGCCTTCGCCGTCGGGCCCCGGCCCGCCCGGGTCGTGGCTTGAGCGAAGAGGACCCCGAGCCAGACCCTCCAGCGCCGGCCCCTCTTCGCCGGCTCCGGTGGTGGAAGGAAGTCCTCTACATCGTCGCCTTCTACGGCGTCTACAGCGTCATCCGCAACACCCAGGGCTCGGCGTCGGTCTCCGAGGCGCTGGCCTTCTCCCATGCCCGCCAGGTGATCGACATCGAGCGGGCGCTGGGCCTCTATGTGGAGGAGGGCATCCAGCAGGCGTTCCTGGGCTGGCGTTGGTTCATCCAGTTCTGGAACCTCTTCTACGGCACGTTCCACTTCGTCGTGACCATCGCCGCCCTCGTCCTTTTGTTCCAGCGCTTCCCGGCCCGGTACCCCCGCTGGCGCAACACCCTTGCTGCCACCACCGGGCTGGCCCTCATCGGCTTCGCCGCCTACCCCCTCATGCCGCCGCGGCTGCTGCCGGCGTCGTACGGGTTCGTCGACACCCTGGGAGTGTTCGGGGGCCTGTGGTCGTTCGACTCGGGCCCGGTGGCCCAGGTGTCGAACCAGTACGCAGCGATGCCGAGCCTTCACTTTGCGTGGTCGGCGTGGAGCGCCTTCGTGCTGTACCCCATGCTGCGCCGGCGCTGGTCGCGCGCCCTGGTCCTGTCGTACCCGGCGGCCACCACCTTCGCCATCGTGGTCACCGCCAACCACTTCTGGCTCGACGCCGCCGGCGGGGCGCTGGTGCTCGGCGTCGGCGCCCTCATAGGGTTTCGCCTGGCGGCGGCGACGGCGCCTCATCCGGCGCAGGACGTGGTTCCGAACCGCGCCTAACGTGGCGGTCACCCGGGAATGAGGAGGGTTGGTGCGAGTCGTCTCTGAAATCGCGATGGCGCCCCCCAGCCTGGCAGGCATCGCCCGGCGGGTGGAGGAGCGGATCGCAGGCGTCCTCGACGCCGAGCTGGCCCGGTGGTCGGCGGTCGACGCCGACCTGGCCGCCCCCTTCTCCGCCCTTCGAGACCTGGTCCTCGCCGGCGGCAAGCGCCTTCGGCCGGCGTTCTGCCACTGGGCCTACGTCGGCGCCGGCGGCGGGGCCGCCGACCCCGAAGTCGTCGATGCCGGCGCCGCGCTCGAGCTGCTGCACACCTTCGCCCTGGTGCACGACGACATCATGGACGGCTCCGCCACCCGCAGGGGCACCGACACCATCCATGTGCTGTTCGAGTCGGTCCACGCGCTCGACGGCTGGCGGGGCGAGGCCCGCCGCTTCGGCGAGGGCGTGGCCATTCTGGTGGGCGACCTGGCCTTCGTCTACGCCGACCAGCTTCTAGCCGGCGCCCCGCCGGCCGCCCACCAGGTGTTCACCGAGCTGCGCATCGAGGTCAACATCGGCCAGTACCTCGACCTGCTGGGCACCGCCCGCGGCCGGGCCGACGCCACCACCGCCCGGCGGATCTCCCGGTTCAAGTCGGGCAAGTACACCGTGGAGCGCCCGCTGCACCTCGGCGCCGCCCTCGCCGGCCGCCTCGACGACCTGGCCGGGCCGCTGTCGGGGTACGGCCTGCCCCTCGGCGAGGCCTTCCAGCTGCGCGACGACCTGCTGGGCGTCTTCGGCGACGAGGACGTGACGGGCAAGCCGGTGGGCGAGGACCTGCGCGAGGGCAAGCCCACGCTCCTCTACGCCATGGCCGTCGAGCAGGCGTCGGAGGCCGGCGCCGGCGTGCTGGCGCGCTACGGCGCCGCCGACCTCGGCGACGACGAGATCGCCGCCCTCCAGGACGTGCTGGTGGGTTCCGGGGCGGTGGCGACCGTGGAGGCTGACATCGACCGCCTGGTGGCCGACGCGGTGGAGGCCCTCGACGGCGCCGGCCTGTCGGCCGAGGCCCACGACGCGCTGGTCGAGCTGGCGTGCTACGTCGCCGGCCGCGACCGATGAAGGTCGTCGTCGTCGGCGCCGGCCTGGGCGGACTGTCGGCCGCCTGCCACCTGGTCGGGCGGGGCCACGACGTCGAGGTGCTGGAACGGGCCGACGTCCCCGGCGGGCGGGCCGGCCTCTGGGACACCCAGGGCTACAAGTTCGACACCGGCCCCAGCGTGCTGACCATGCGCGACATCCTGGCCAGTGCCTTCAACGCCGCCGGCGCCGAGATGGAGAGCCACCTCACGCTCACGCCGGTCGACCCCATGTACCGGGCGTGCTTCGCCGACGGGACGGCGATCCACGTCCGCCACGGCCGCGAGGCCATGGTCGCGGAGATCCGCGAGACCGCCGGCGCCGCCGAGGCCGCCGGCTTCGTGCGCTTCTGCGACTACCTCACCGACCTCTACCGCCTCGAGCTGCCGAACTTCATCGACCGCAACTTCGACAATGTCCTCGACATAGCGAATCCCCCCTGGCCGCTGTTCAGGCTGGTGAAGATGGGTGGCCTGCGCCGGCTGTCGAACGTGGTGGCCGACTACTTCTCCGATCCCCGCCTCCAGAAGCTCTTCTCGTTCCAGGCCATGTACGCCGGCCTGTCGCCCTTCGAGGCCCTGGCCCTCTACTGCGTCATCACCTACATGGACACCGTCGAGGGCGTGTACTTCCCCGTGGGCGGGATGCACGCCATCCCCCGCGCCCTGGCCGAGGTGGCCGCCAAGGCCGGCGTCTCGTTCCGCTACGACACCACGGTCGACGGCGTGGTGCGGACCACCGACCACCGCGTCAGCGGGGTCCGGCTCCACGGCGGCGAGGTGGTGGCGGCCGACGCCGTCGTCCTCAACCCGGATCTGCCGGTGGCCTATCGGGAGCTGCTCCCGGGCGTGCCCATGCCCCGCGTCGCCCGCAAGGGCAACTACTCGCCGTCGTGCGCGGTGTGGCTGGCCGGGGTGAAGGGCGAACTGCCCGCCGGCGTCACCCACCACAACATCCATTTCGGCACCGAGTGGGAGGGGGCGTTCGACGCCCTGCTCGACCGGGGCGTGCTCATGCCCGACCCCTCGATGCTGGTCACCAGCCCGACGGCCACCGACCCCTCCCTCGCCCCCGACGGGCGGGTGTCGCTCTACGTGCTGGAGCCCACGCCCAACCTCGACGGCAAGGTCGACTGGACCGCCGAGCGCGACGGCCTGCGGGAGCGGATGATCGCCCGGGTGGCGTCGTTCGGCTACCCGACGGCCGAGGTCGAGGTCGAGCGCTTCGTCGACCCCACCGACTGGGAACGCCAGGGAATGGAGCGGGGCACGCCCTTCGCCCTGGCCCACAACTTCTTCCAGACCGGCCCGTTCCGGCCCAACAACGTGACCAAGAACGCCCCCGGCGTGGTGTTCGTGGGTTCCGGCACCGTGCCGGGCGTCGGTGTGCCGATGGTCCTCCTCTCCGGCCGGCTGGCCGCCGATCGGGTCGACGAGCTGGCGCGCCAGAAGCATTGATCACCCTCGAGCAGTCCTACGCCCGCTGCCGCCAGCTCAACCGTCGCTACGGCACGACGTACTACTGGTCGACCCACCTTCTGCCGGTGGTCAAGCGCCACCACGTCCACGCCCTCTACGGCTTCTGCCGGTACGCCGACGACATCGTCGACGCATTGGACTCCCGCTCCTCGGCGCCCGGCCGGGGTGGTTCGGCCACCACGGCCGAACGCGAGGCGGCCCTCACCGACTTCGGCGACCGGTTTTTCGCCGACCTCGAACGCGGCGCATCCGACGACGCCGTGCTCAAGGCCGTGGTGCACACGGTCAAGGCGTTCGACATCGACCCCGGCTGCTTCCGCCGGTTCCTGCGGTCGATGGCCATGGACTTCAGCGTCGAGTCCTACGAGACGTTCGACGACCTGCTCGACTACATGGACGGCTCGGCCGCGGTCATCGGCGAGATGATGGTGCCGATCCTCGAGCCCCTGTCCCCCGAGGCCTTCGGGCACGCCCGGGAGCTCGGCAACGCCTTCCAGCTGTCGAACTTCTGGCGCGACGTGAACGAGGATCTCGCCCGGGGGCGGGTCTACATCCCCCAGGAGGATCTGCGGAGGTTCGGCGCCGACCCGTGGTTGCGCCGGGTCACGCCCGAGTGGCGTGAGCTCATGGCCTTCGAGATCGCCCGCACCCGGGAGATCTACGCCGCCGCCGACCTCGGGATCCCGATGCTGCCGCCGGCGTCGGCCCGGTGCATCCGGGGCGCCCGGGCCCTGTACTCGGGCATCCTGACCGAGATCGAGAACGCCGGCTACGACGTGTTCACCGCCCGGGTACGCGTCCCGAACTGGAAGAAGCTGGCGGTCGGCTTCCGCATGCTTCGGCCCTGAGGCAGCGCCGCCCTGAGAACCACGGCCCTGAGAACCAGAACCCTGAAGCGCCTCAAGATTCTCCTACTCGTCGACCTGCTCGTCCTCTCGGGCGGGCTGTTCCTCGTCGCCGGCCGTTACTGGTCCTCCGACACCGATCTCAACGAGGCCCTCACCCGGTTCCGGGCCGCCGGCGTGGAGGCCACCACCGGCGCCGCGCTGGCCGGGCTGCCGGCGCCGGGCGTCTACCGCTACGCCACCACGGGCGGGGAATGGGTGTCGCTGTTCGACACCTACCGGGCCTACAGCGCCGAGACGATGCGGATCGTGACCCTCCGGGGCTGCGGCGTGCGGGAGGAGCAGTTCTTCGTCACCCAGCACCTCGAGTACTACGACCGGTGCGGCTCGGAGCTGGTCACCTACGGCACCGACATCGCCTACTGGTGGACCCACGGCACCCAGGACTTCACCTGCGAGGGCGGCACCTTCGACATGGCCGGCATGCGCCCCGGCGACCGGGTGGAGTGGGACTGCGCCGACGAGGACACCTTGGCCCACCAGATCACCGAGTACCTGGGCGACGAGACGGTGGAGGTGGAGGGCGTGGCGCTGCCGGCCCGCCATGTGCGCTGGACCACCCTGTTCTCGGGCGCCACGATCGGCGGCGCCCTGGTCGAGGACTGGTTCGACCCCTCCTCCGGCCTTCTGCTGAAGGAAACCCGCGACATCGCCCTCCAGGTCGGCTCCCAGTTCGTGGGCCGCCTGGACTACACCGACAAGTCGGCCTACACCCTGATGGCGGTGACGCCCTACCGGTAGGGGCGAGCTGCCCTGCCACGGGAGCATCGGGAGTGTGAGCTGCTTCGCCGACGTCGTGGCACAGCGACCTGTGGGTCCGGTCCCGGATCTCGGAGACGGGTAGGACCTCTCTAGCATCATGTTGATGGTGCGGGCGGGGGCCAAGGCGGCGACGGGGGGTAGGATCCCGAGCAGGAGACGAAGGAGCACCAACGACCGACACCGCCGTTCCTGGGGACCGAGACCTCCCGCTCGGAGCGGACGAGTTCCACCATTCGCGCCGTCTCGATGACCTGCTGGTTGGCGCCGAGCCGCTCGCCTCTGTCGATGAACTGCTGATCGAGGGGCTCACCGATGAAGAGGCCGACGCGTTCTTGGCCGCGATCGGAAGTTGAGCCCCGGCCGACAGGCGGTCGTGGTAGATACCAATTGTCCGCGCCAGAGTCGCACCGGTCGATGACGATCTGACCTGGGAGGCGGCGAAGCTACGGGTCGCGTGCCGCCGGGCTGGTCACCCCCTTGCCGACGATCATCATGCTGCCGATCTGTGGATCGCGGCCACGGCCATGCGATACGGATTGGCCTTGGTCGCTCACGACGGAGTTTTTCAGAACACCCCGGGCCTCAGGCTGGTGACCGAACTTCCGTGACTGAGGACGGGATCCGACCGGGCGCGGCACCCACGCCGAGCTTGCAGCTCGGGTCAAGGGGCTCCCGTTCGAGGCCCGATTCCTTGACCTGCTGGCCCGCGCTGCCGAGCTGGAACGGCTGCCGACGGACGCTTTGGTGCACGGCGAGACAACGAGGCGAACGCCCGCCGACGGCCAGACGGAAGCATCGTGCTGATCGACTGGGACCAGGCCGCGGGTGCCGAGCCTGTGACGGTGGTCCGTTCGCGCGCGCTGCGCTTCGTCACGGTTTGACGGCCCCCCCGGCCTCCCCGGCCTCCGAGGTGATCGGACGCTACCGTCGGGACGCGAGAGACAAGGGCCCTGGTGTGGCAGTCCTCGACCTCCACCGGATTCGTTCCGCCTGCTTCCCCGGACGGTCGAGCGGCCGGGCGGGGCCGGGCGCTGGGGTCAAGCCGGCCCGGTCCGATCCTGTTGACGTCGAGCAGGTCTGGGGAGTACCGGCGAGCGTTTGTCAGGGCTGCCGGTCTGCTCCGGCATCGGGATGGCGGCGTTGGTGGTGCACCGCCAAGACGACGACAACGTCGCCGATGACGCGGTAGCGGGCTGTGTAGGGGAACCCTGACGTGGCCACCTTGCGCTCGATTACCTTACCCGTCGCGTCGTAGACGACCGGAGCGCCGGAGTTCGGCCAGTCGGCGGCCGACTTGATGGTCAATTGGACGACGTCGAGGAACTGATCGCCAAGGCCCGGGACTTGTTCCTCATACCAGGACCACGCCGCCACGAGGTCGTCCTCGGCGAGCGGGTGCAGCCGGTAGGGGAGGGTCACCCGCCCGTTCGGGGCGAGCGGAGGGCGTCGACGCGCTCGATGAGGTCGTCCCATGTGACGGGGTGCGCCGCCCCAGCCTCAAGCATCCGAGCTCGACGATCGGTTTCCTTGCTCCACGCTCGATCGACGGTCGCCTCATCGGCGTCCTCTGCGTCGAGGCTGGCCAGCAGGCCATAGGCGAGCAGCGCCCGATCGGCAGCAGGAAGCAGCATCGCCTTCTCCAGAAGGGACTCCGCTGCGGTCGCCACGTCCGTCATGGTACCGCTGCTCGGTTACGAGCGATCGACGCCAACGTCGGTGTGAGCGCCGAGAACAGGATCGTCGCGACCGCGACGCGGCCTGACCGTCGGGTCTTGGAGGAGTCGACCTTCGGGTTCTCTGCTGGAACACGTCGGGTTCGGTGTCACGATTCGAATCAGGCGATGACGCTGCAGGGAGTGACCTGGCGGAGGCCTTCGGAATCAGATCTGATGCAAATTCCGGAGGGTTTGAGGGCCACCCCCCATGGCGGGCGCCCCGGCGGACCCGCAACGTTGGGGTATGACGTTCCCTTCACCTCTCACCCCGGCGCGTGTGTGGTCCTCCCTGCTCGGTTCGCTGGTGCCATGGCTGGCGCTGATGGCGGCCGTGGTCGTCGCCGGCGACGGGGTCACCGTGAGCAGCGTGGTCGCCGCCGCACCGCTGTATGCCGTATTCGTGGCCCTGCCGTCGATGGTCGCCATAGTGGCCGGGCGGTGGTGGGCCAAGCGTCTGGCGGTCACGGTCGTGATGACCGGTGTCGCGGCGTACGCCGGCGTGCAGATGGTGACCGTCGACGACGGGCAGGCGGGCCTGGCCGTGCTGTGGGTGCCGATGGCCGCCCTCCCGCTCGGTGGCATCGTCTGGGTCGGCGGGGCGGTGGTGGCCCGCTACCGGTCATCCGGTAGCGAGGCCGCGGCCGGCCCGGCCCGTACCTCGGACCGCCTCGCCGCGCTGGTGATCGACGCCGTGGTGGCGGGGGCCATCCTGGTCGTTCCGGTGAAGCTGCTCAGCGACGCGAAAGCCGAAGTCGCCGCCGCGGTGGTCGGGGCGGCGATCGCCACGGTGTACCTGGGCGCGTTCGTCGCCCTGGCCGGCCGGACGCCCGGCCAGGGCCTGTTGGGCCTGACCGTCGTCGACCATGCCACCGGCGACCGGGTGCCGCCTGGTCGCGCCCTCCTGCGGAGCCTTGTGGTGGTGGCCGAGCTCGCGACGGCGGTCTTCGCGCCGGTCGCAGTGGCCGAGGTGATCGCGGTGGCCGCCAGCGGGCGCAGCCTCACCGACCGGCTGTTTCGGACGTCGGTGGTCGCGGCGGCCGACAGCTAGGCGGCGGCGCCGGACGACTGCCATGCGTCGACGATGGAGGTGACCGGCACGAACCGGTCCTCCCCGGCGGCGAAGATCCACAGGCGCGTGCCGCGGGCCGAGACCAGGCTCACGTCGTCGAGCCGGGAACCGTCGGAAAGGGCGAGGCTCACGGACGACCCTTCGAGCTTGCGCAGCTCCCGACGCTCGTCGATGGTCATGTGCGCTCCTTCCGTCGTCTGGGCGTTGGTTCTCTACTGATCGGCACCCTGCGGCCGCGACTGAAGGCCCTGCCGGGCCGCCGGCACCGGGCGTCCCTTCCACGCCACCGTGCGGCCGGTGCGGGCCCGGTACCCGCTCTCGACGGCCAGGCCGGCGAGGACGAGCCGGGCGAAGGGCGACAGCAAACCGTAGGCCGGGTTCTGGCCGGCGACGATCCGCCCGCCGGCGCTGACCACCACGGCCGCCCACGGCCGGCGGGAGGCCACCGGCGCCAGCAGCCAGGCCAGGTGCCGCCCTAGCCGCGGATGGAGGGAGGCGGAGTTCTTGGTCAGGCCGGCCCGGATCGCCGGCCAGCCGTCGTACATGCGGGCGGTCATCAGCGCCGGCGCCAGGCGGGCGTCGTGGCCGCCGAGGGCGAGGGCCAGGTCGCGGTCGTCGACCACCGAGCCCCGCACCGCCGGGTGCCCGTGGCCGCCGACGGCCTCGTAGTGGTCCCGCCGGACCAGGAAGCACTGGCCGCTGGCGAAGCCGGGAGGGAAGCCCTGCTGGGTGAGGACCAGCCCCAGTTCCGGCAGCAGCATCCGCTCCCAGAACGACCGGCACGCCAGCCCGCCGGCGATGCTCGTCGAGGTGGCGCGGGTGGCGGCGGCCATCGTCGCCAGGGCTCCGGGCGCCAGCACCACGTCGGCGTCGACGAACGCCAGCCACTCGGTGCCGGCGCCCTCGGCGCCGGCCAGGCACGCCCGGGGCTTGCCCAGCCAGCCGGCCGGCGGGTCGCCGTCGAGTCGCACGACAACGGCGCCGGCCCCCGCGGCAATGCCGCCCGTCCCGTCCGACGAGCCGTCGTCGACCACCACCACCTCGGTGGCCTGGCCGGCGGCCGCGGCCACGCACCCGGCCACCACCGGAGCCTCGTCGCGGGCGGGGATCACCACCCGCACGTCGATCGGCGGCGCCGCCGGGTCGGGCGCCAGGAACCGCCGGGCCGCCAACCCCATTCGGGCCAACCCGCCGGCCGATGCGGCGGTGGCGACCGAGACCCTCACCTATGGGGTGTACTGGCGGCGGATGGACGACGACGAGCACCTGCGCGATTGGGCGGCCCTGCACGCCACCGAGCCGCCCGCCGGCTTCGTCGGCGGCTGGCTGCGGGCCTCCGCCGCGGTGGCCCGGCCCCTGGCCAGGGCCGGCGTGTCCCCGAACATGGTCACCGTGGCCGCCCTGGTCATGGCCCTCGCGGCCGTGCCCCTGGCCGGCGTCGACGGCTGGATCGGCCCCGCCGCCGCCTGCTTGGCCGTCACCCTCTCGGGCCTGCTCGACTCACTCGACGGGGCGGTGGCCGTCCAGGCCGGCCGTACCACCAAGGTCGGGTTCCTCCTCGACTCCGCCCTCGACCGCATCGCCGACGCCGCGTACCCGGCCGCCCTGGCGCTGGTGGCCAACGGCGGCACCGAGGGCATCGCCGGCAGCGGGGTGGCGTGGCTGGCGGTCGGGGCGGCCGGCGCCTGCTGGTGGTTGGAGTACGTCCGGGCCCGCGGCAGCCTGGCCGGCGTCGGCGGCACGCCGCTGGTCACGCCGGGGGAGCGGCCCACGCGGATCATCCTGACCGCCGTCGGCCTCGGGCTGCCGATGCTGGCCACCGCCGCCCTCTGGGCGCAGGTGGTCATCGTCGGCGCATCAGGGGCCCTGTTGTTCGTCGACTCGCTTCGTCGTCTGGGTGGCGCTGAGCCCAATGCTCCCAAAGCAGCATCGTCAGAGTGATGAGGGAGAAGCCGAACAGGTAGTCCTCCACCGGGATGTCCCAGGGGAACCGGATGCCGCTGTTCTCCGCCTCGTTGTAGAGGACGATCGGCGCCGAGAGCTTGGTCAGCCAGCCGTCGACCAGGACCATGAAGAACAGGATGATGGC
>JBPCLE010000026.1:0-12280 GCA_051003575.1 Acidimicrobiales bacterium
CGGAGACGGTCGGAGTCCTTGATCGAGCGCGGCCACGAGGCCGGGTGCACGCGCTGCGACGACCGAGCGGACCTCTCTTGCGAGTCCGGCGGCGCACCAGACCGACAACGCGCGGATCTAGGTCAGAACGGGCCGGTTGGCTGCGCCGTCGTATGCCGGGCAGAAGATCTCGATGCGGTACTGCTTGACCGAGTCGGGCCCGCTCTGACCGTCGATGTTCCCACCGGCCGCGAGCACCCGCCCGTTGGGCAGGAGCAGGCCCACGGAGTGGTAGTTGCGCACCACTGATCCGGGCGCTGTCGTCGTCCACGCCTCGCGCGTGACGTCGATCACCCCGGCCTCCCAGTCGAATCCGGGGTGATAGATCTCGGCATCGAGGATCCCGTCGCAGTCGGGAAGCCCGCTGCCCCCGGTGCTGTCGATCCCGCCGACGAAGCACACGTCACCCGTCGGGAGCAGGGTGGCGCACCCGTGGCGGCGCAGGGGTGGCTCCGCCGCCCAGTCGCGGGGCGGTCGGGGCGGGCAACCGAGCGGTACGGCCGGGGCCTGGTCGGAAGTCCAGTCGCGCGGCACGGTCGGCTCCCACGCCACAGTCTCGCCGTCGGAGCCGAGGGTCACGCGATGCGGGCCTTGGAGCCCGAGGAAGAGGACCGTCGGGGTGTAGGAGTCCCCTGGAAGCAGGGGCAGGAGCACTGCGGTGTGATTGGTCTCCAAGAAGGCGTCGCCGTGGGGAGGCGGTTCCAGGGTGACGCCGTCGACCAGGCCGGTGACGGGGTCGTACCACCCGCAGGACCCGTCGTTGCGGGAGGCCATGAACACCCGCCCGTCGGGCAGGTTGAACAGCCTCGGGTAGTACAGGTAGTTGCTGCGGGCGGTGTTGCCCTCGGGCACCACCTGGTCCTCGGGTGGCGTGGCCCCGCCGACATTGTCCCAGTCCACGTAGAGCCAGTGCCCGGGCTGGTAGGACCACGCGTCGGTCTGGGGGTCGTAGGTTTCGGGCAGCCACGCCCCGTGGCGCGCGTCGCTCAGAGCCGTGTCGTCCACCCCCGATCGGGGGTGGCCGCCTACTGCCAGAATCCGCCCATCACTCAGGGTTATCAGGGTCGGGTACCAGCGACCGCCGCCACGGGTGTCCTGGCCGGGTTCGGGGAGGAGGCTTGCCGTCGCCGTCCACGTGCCGTCGTTGTCGTACACGGCACACTCCCGCGCCCCGCTCCAGTGTCGGTGGAGAAAGTGGTGCGGACCTTCTGGCGGATCGGGATCCTCGGGGTCCACCTCGACAGGGAACGCGCCACCCTCCGCCGTCCCCCCTCCGACCAGCAGGCGGCCGTCACCCAGAAAGGCGTGGTCGCAACAGAACACGTCCGCAGCGGGCGAGTCGATGCCGACGACCACGTTGGCGGCCACGTCGTAAATCCGGGTGTTGTGGACGTCGCCCTCGTCGGCGTTCGACGGATCGTGCTCGTTGCCGCCCATGAGCAGCACCTGGCCCTGCGCTCCGTGGGGGACGAGGGCGGCATGCACCACCAGCACCTCGGCATCCTCGAGGGCGACTTCCCAGGGGCCCAGGTCCACGAGGGGAAGGCTGGCAAGGTTGTTGTCCTCAGTCGGATCGGCCCGGGTGCGCAGGTAGGGCCCGCTTGCCCCGTCCACCACGTCGATGGGCCGGAGCTGGCCTCGGGATCCCTCCACGAAATAGGCGTGGCGCTCAGCCCGGATGTCGGAGATGGCCCATTCCGAGCGGCGCTGCTGCCAGTCCTGGTCGGGGTTGGCGATGCCGGCGATGCGGCCACCGCGCCGCCGGGCTGCGTGCGTCACCAGTCGATCGGCCACGGCAGGCTCCTCCAACCCGAAGCTCGGCCGTTATCATCGCACTCGGTATCAGCGTCGGCAATGGGTGGACAAGAACGTCGGCTCAGGCCAGCGCTCGTCGAACTGCGGTCATCGTCCCACTCTGCCCCCGCCGCCGCGCGCCGACCGACCTGGCGCCCACGAGGCGCTGACCACCGGGCCCGAGACCGAGTCGGGCGCTGGTTGGGCGATCGTGAGCCCCCGCCTCGGCCACGAGTACCGGCTCGCGAAACCCCGGGAGGACGACGAGGCGTCCTGATGTACATTGGCGCCGCACTCCACCGGGGCAGGGGCAAAGGCGCCTCTTCGCTCAGAGACCTTCGACGAGGAAGCGCTCCGGTCTCCCACTCGCAAGTTCCGACCCTGTCGCGAGGTGACGCGTGCCCATCAGTCCCACCCGAGAGCTTGACGCCTGCGGTATCGGCTTCGTCGCCCACAGCTCCGGCCGACCCTCCCGTGACGTGGTCTCCGCCGCCCTGGGCGGCCTGGCCTGCGTAAAGCACCGGGGGGCGGTGGCAGCCGACGCCCGCTCATCCGACGGTTCGGGACTGCTGGTGCCCATCCCTCCGGCCATGTTCGGCGAGGGCCACGGCCTGGCCATGCTCTTCGTGCGGGGCGACGACCCTCGCGCCGCGGTGGAGACCGCAGCCAAGGTCGAGGGCCTCCGGGTCGTGGATTGGCGGGTGCCGCCCACCGACGACACCGTCCTGGGCGAGCTGGCCCGGTCGTCGCAGCCGGCCATGCTCCAGGCCGTGCTCGAGGCCGATGGAGTTCCCGACGAGCGGGCCGCCTTCCGCCTGCGCCGCCGCATCGACGCCACCACCGTCGGCACCTACGTGGCGTCGTGCTCATTCCGAACCCTGGTCTACAAGGGGCTGATCACCGCCGACGCCCTGTCGGAGTACTGGCTCGACCTGGCCGACGAGCGATTCGAGGCCGCATTCGCGGTGTTCCACCAGCGGTTCTCCACCAACACCCTGCCGACCTGGGAGCGGGCTCAGCCGTTCCGAACCCTCTGCCACAACGGCGAGATCAACGCGGTCGCCGGCAACATCAACCGCATGCGGGCCCGGGCCGTGCTAGGCACCGAGGCCGCCGGACTGGGCCCGGAGGAGCTGTTCCGGCCGGTGGTCGACGACTCCGATTCCGACTCCGGCCAGTTGGACTCGGTGGTCGAGCTGCTCACGAGAGGCGGGCGCGACATCCGCCACGCCATGGCCATGACCATCCCCGAGGCATGGGAGGGCGAGCGCGACATCGCGTCGGAGATCAAGGGCTTCTACCGCTACCACGCCTCGCTCATGGAGCCCTGGGACGGCCCGGCCGGGGTCATCTTCACCGACGGCGTCGGCGTGGGCGCCACCCTCGACCGCAACGGGCTGCGCCCCCTGCGCTGGGCCGTGTGCGAGGACGGCCTGGTCGTCTGCTGTTCGGAGGCGGGCGCCGTCGACCTGCGCGGGCGGGGCCAGGTTCGTCGCGGCCGCCTGGGGCCGGGCCAGATGCTCTACGTCTCCCCGTCCGACGGGGTGATCCACGACGCCCGGAACAAGGTGCAGCTTGCCGCCGGCGGCCCCTACGCCCGCTGGGCCCAGGACGGGCTCCGGCCCAAGCCCGCGGGGCAGCACATCGAGCAGACCGCCGACCCCTCGGTCCTGGAGCGGCGCCAGGCCATGTTCGGCTACTCCCGTGAGGAGCTGGCCATGGTGCTGCGGTACATGGCCAACGAGGCCAAGGAGCCCACCTACTCGATGGGCGACGACTCCCCCCTCCCCCACCTGGCCGGGCGCCCTCGGCCGATCCACCACTACCTGAAGCAACGCTTCGCCCAGGTCACCAACCCTCCCATCGATCACCTCCGCGAGCGCCTGGTCATGAGCCTGCGCACCCTGCTGGGCCCGCGTCACCCGATCCTGGCGTCCGGTCCGGAGTCCACCGAGCTCCTGGTGCTGAAGTCGTTCTTCCTCTACCCCTCCGCAGTCGTGAGCCTGCTCAGCGGGAACGGCGGGACGTTCGGCGCCGGGCACCTCGACGCCACGTTCCCCATTGCCGACGGCCCCGACGGCCTGGTCCGAGCCGTGCAGCGCCTGTGCGACGAGGCCGAGCGCCAGGTGGCCGAGGGGGCGGGAATCCTGGTCATCGACGACGGCGGCGTGAGCGAGGACCGGGCCCCGGTCCCCGCCCTGCTAGCCGCCGGCGCCGTGCACCACCGGCTGGTCGACAAGGGCCTCCGGTCGAACACGAGTCTGGTCATCTCCGCCGACGACGCCCGCGACGTCCACTACGTGGCCTGCCTCCTCGGCTACGGCGCAGACGCCATCTGCCCCGGCCTGGCCCTGGAGACGGTTGGTCACGAGGCCGACCAGAACGACTCGGAGCTGACCGGGCCGGACGCCCAGCAGCGGCTCCAGGCCGGACTGGAGGACGGGGTGCTGAAGGTGATGTCCAAGATGGGCATCTCCACCGTCGACTCCTATCGGGGGGCGCAGATCTTCGAGGTCATGGGCCTGGGGCCCGAGGTCGTCGACGTCTGCTTCGTGGGCACGCCCTCGGTGGTAGGCGGGGTCGGGTGGGCCGAGTTGGGCGACGACGTCCTGTCCCGCCACGGCGAGGGCCGGATGGTGGAGGGCGGCTACTACCGCGCCCTCAAGAACAAGGGCGAGTTCCACACCCACAACGACCCGGTGGTGAAGGCCCTCAACGAGATGAAGGCCGCCCACCTGCTCCAGGCCGCCATCCGCGACGGCAACGACGAGCACTACGACAAGTTCGCCGCCCTGGTGAACGGCAGGCCGCCGACCGAGCTCCACGACCTGCTCGAGTTCGTGCCCCTCGGGCCCGCGGTGGCCCTCGACGAGGTCGAGCCGGGCACGGCCATCGTCAAGCGGGTCTCCACCGGCGCCATGTCCCACGGGGCGCTCAGCCGGGAGGCGCACGAGACCCTGACCATGGCCATGAACCTGATCGGGGGCATGTCCAACTGCGGGGAGGGCGGCGAGAGCCATGCCCGCTTCATCACCCGGGGCCGGCCCACCGGCGACAAGAACAGCCGCATCAAGCAGATCGCCTCCGGGCGCTTCGGGGTGACGCCGGAGTACTGTGCGTTCGCCGACGAGCTGAACATCAAGATGGCCCAGGGGTCGAAGCCGGGCGAGGGCGGCCAGATCCCCGGCAACAAGGTCTCCGAGGAGATCGCCGCCCTGCGCCACACCCAGCCGGGCATCGGCCTCATCTCCCCGCCGCCCCACCACGACATCTACTCCATCGAGGACCTGGCCCAGCTCATCTTCGACCTGAAGCAGGTCAACCGGCTGGCCGACGTGTCCGTCAAGCTGGTGGCTGAGGACAACGTCGGCACCATCGCGGCAGGCGTGGCCAAGGCGCTGGCCGAGGTCATCCACATCTCGGGCGCCAACGGTGGCACCGGTGCCTCGCCCCTCGGCTCGATCAAGCACGCCGGCCTGCCCTGGGAGCTGGGCGTGGCCGAAACCCAGCGGGCCCTCATGGAGAACGGCCTGCGCGACCGGGTGCGGCTGCGGATGGACGGCGGCATCATGACCGGTCGCGACGTGCTGATGGCCGCACTCCTCGGCGCGGACGAGTTCTCCTTCGGAACCGCGGCCATGATCGCCGAGGGCTGCATCATGCTCCGGGCCTGCCACAAGGACACCTGCACCACCGGCATCGCCACCCAACGGCCCCACCTGCGGGCCAAGTTCGCGGGCACGCCCGAGGGCGTCGCCGCCTACATGCTGTTCATCGCCGAGGAGGTCCGCCGCGAGCTGGCGGCGCTCGGGCTGCGCACACTCGACGAGGCCGTGGGCCGGGTCGAGTGCCTGCGCCAGCGCGTCATCGGCGACCCACGGCCCGACAGCATGGACCTGTCGCCCCTCATCGCCCCGCCGACCGATCCCGGCGCCCCCCGCCATTTCGTCCGCCCTGTCGCCCTGCAGCGGCCGCGTTCGGCCCTGGGCGACCGGCTGGAGGCCGACGCCTACCGGCCGCTGGGGGACGGCGACGACATCGAGCTGTCCTACCCCATCTCCAACTCCGACCGCACCGTGGGTGCCGCCCTCTCCGGCGCCCTGGCCCTGGAGTTCGGGTCGGCGCCGCCCCCGGGCTCGGCCGCTGTGCGGTTCACCGGCTCGGCCGGACAGAGCTTCGGCGCCTTCCTCACCGCCGGCATCGAGCTCGAGCTGGTGGGCGAGGCCAACGACTACGTGGGCAAGTCCATGGGCGGCGGCCGGGTGGTGATCATCCCTCCCGCCGACGACGCCGGCGAGCCGGTGCTGGCCGGCAACACGTGCCTCTACGGCGCCACCGGAGGCGACCTGTTCGTGGCCGGGTCGGCAGGCGAGCGCTTCGGTGTCCGCAACTCCGGCGCCACCGCCGTGGTCGAGGGCACCGGCGACCACTGCTGCGAGTACATGACCGGCGGGACCATCGTGGTGCTCGGGCCGGTGGGCTACAACCTAGGCGCCGGCATGACCGGCGGCCAGGCCTTCGTCTGGGGCCCGGGCACCCATCTGATGGCCCGGCTTAACGCCGCCCTGGTGGAAGCCGAGCGTCCCGACGCCGAGTCGCAGGAGGAGTTGCGCTGGCTGGTCGAGCGCCACCACGAGCTGACCGGATCGGTAAGGGCCGCCGAGCTGCTCAAGGACTGGGAGGCGGCCGCCGACGAGTTCTGGCACGTCCTGCCTATCGACCGGGTGCGGCGCATCGAGCAGGGCGGCGCCGGAAGGGTGGCCTCCTCGGCGTAGCCGCGAAGGACCCACGGGCGCGAAGAAAGCCGGCCCGGGGGGGGTGGGCCGGCCTCCTCCTGCTGCTGCCTTTTCAGCCTACGACCGGCCCGTTTATCTTCCAAGCAGTTATTGACGATATCTGCCATCCTTTGTAGTGATGGACCTCCGCCAGCTTGCCGCCCTGGTGGCGGTGGCCGACGCCGGCACCTTCTCTGCCGCCGCCGCCCGCCTCCACACCGTGCAGTCCAACGTCTCCACCCACGTGGCGCGCCTCGAGCGCGAGCTGGGGGCGGTGCTGGTCGACCGCTCGGCCGGCCGCCTCACCGAGGAGGGCGAGGTGGTGGTCGCCCGGGCCCGGCGGGTGCAAAACGAGCTCGACGCGCTGACCGCCGACGTGGCCTCGGTGGGCGACGAGGTGGCCGGCCGGGTGCGGATGGGCGTCATCGGCACGACCGGACGGTGGCTGGTCCCTCACCTTCTCGGCGCCGTCACCACCCGCTACCCGAGGGTCCGCATGGCGGTGCTGGAGGGCAACACCACCACGCTGCTGCCTCAGCTCCTGGCCGGCGCCCTGGACCTGGTGGTGGTGAACCTGCCCGTCGACGATCCCGACGTCGCCACCGACGGCCTGTTCGAGGAGGACCTTGTGCTGGTGTCGCCGGCGGGGCACCCTCTGGCGCACCGGGACTCCGTCGACGTCGCCGACCTGGCCGACTACGATCTGCTGCTTCCTCCGCCCGGCATCTCCATCCGCGTCGAGCTCGACCGGGCGGCGGGGGCGGCCGGAGTCGTCCTGTCGGCCAAGGCCGAGCTCGATGGCTTGCGCCTCATCGCCTCACTGGCGTTCGAGGGCTTCGGGGCCGCCGTGCTGCCGGCGAGCGCGGTGCCGGGCCGGGGCAGCGGCGCCTGGCGTCAAGCGCCGATCCACCACCTGGGCCGGCGCCGGGTCGGGATGGCGCGGCGCCGGCGAGGCCTGCCCTCGGCGCCGGCTCGGGCGTTGCATGGCGTGGTGGCCGACGTCGTCGCCCGCCAGGCCGCCACCCAAAACGGCGTCCACCCCTGGTCCCCGGGTACCTCGTGAAAGCACACGGGCCCTGTCAGGCCCGGTTCCCGTCGTGATCGACCCCGTCGCGGCGTCGGCGGGAGTGGCCGCCACCGTATCGGCGGCCGTCACCGATTTCGGAGGACGCTCGGTGGTGCTGGCACGGATCGACCCCTCGACCCGCCGGGGCGCTCTCGACGCCGACGCCGGCGACACCCTCGCCAGCGCCGCCCACCTCGCCCTCGATGCCCGCCTCCCGCTGGTGGGCGTGGTGGCATCGAGTGGCGCCGACATCCACGCCGGGGTGGCCGCCCTCCACGGCTGGGGGACGGCGGCACGGGCCTTCGTCCGCTGCAGCGGCGTCGTCCCCATCCTGCTCGCCGTCAACGGCCCGACCCTGAGCGGTCCCGCCCTGCTGCTCGGCCTGGCCGACGTCGTGGTGATGACGGCCGGCGCGTCGGCCTACGTCGTCGGGCCCGCCGCTGTCGCCTCGTTCACCGGAGAGCAGGTGACCCCGGTCGACCTCGGCGGGGCCGGGGTGCACGCCCGCCAGACCGGCCTGGCAGCGGGCGTCACCGACAACGAGGACGCTGCCCTGGAGCTGCTCGGCGCCGTGCTCGGCTACCTGCCCGACCACTGCGACGTCGAGCCCCCGTACTGGCCCACCTCCGACCCGGTCGAGCGCCCCACTCCAGAGGCGGGCGAACTGCTACCCCCCACCAGCACCGGCAGCTACGACGTGGTGGAGGTGGCCCGAGCGCTGGTCGACGACGGGGAGGTGCTGGAGCTGCAGGCCGCCTGGGCGCCCAACCTGGTCACCGCCTTCGCCACCATCGGGGGCCGGCCCGTCGGCATCGTGGCCAACCAGCCGCTGGCGCTGGCCGGCAGCATCGACATCGCCGCCAGCCAGAAGGGTGCTCGCTTCGTCGGCCTGTGCGACGCCTTCAACGTCCCGCTGGTGACCCTGGTCGACACCTCGGGCTTCTTCCCCGGCAAGGACCGCGAGTGGCGGGGCATGATCCGCCATGGGGCCCAGCTCGTGGGTGCCTACGCCAGGGCCACGGTGCCGCGGGTCTGCGTGGTGCTGCGCAAGGCCTACGGCGGGGCCTACATCGTCATGGACTCCAAGACCATGGGCAACGACGTCTGCCTGGCGTGGCCCACCGCCGAGCTGGCGGTCATGGGCGCCCGCCAGGCCGCCGAGATCCTCCACCGTGGGGAGGACGCCGACGCCCGGTCGGTCCGGGAGCAGGAGTACGCCACCACCCTGCTCAACCCGTGGAAAGCGGCCGAGCGGGGTTACGTCGACATCGTCCTCGACCCGGCTGACACCCGCCGGGTGGTGGCCGACGCGCTCGACGTGCTCCGCTCCAAACGGGAGCACCTCCCCCACCGCGCCCACGACAACCTTCCGTTGTGAGAAGTCGTCGCTGCGCTCGGCCGCCGGCACGACCTCGCGGCCCGGGCACGTAGCTTTGGTGCATGGGCTCTGACTCGATCACCCTTACTGATGACCGGACCGGCAAGTCGGTCACGGTGGCGATCGGGCCCGACTCCACCATCCCCTCGGCGGCGCTGCGGGAGCTCGATCCCGAGCTGCGGGTCTACGACCCCGCCTTCTTGTCGACGGCGTCGTGCGCCAGCACCATCACCTACGTCGACGGCGACGGCGGCGTGCTGCGCTACCGCGGCTACCCCATCGAGCAGCTCGCCGAGCAGTCGAGCTATCTCGAGGTCGCCTACCTGCTCATCCACGGCGAGCTGCCCACCGAGGCCCAGTTCGAGGCGTGGCGCCACGAGGTGACGGTCCACACCTACGTCCCCGAGAACGCCAAGCTGTCCATGCGGCAGTTCCACTACGACGCCCACCCCATGGGGATCCTGGTGTCGACCGTGGCGGCGTTGTCGACGTTCTATCCCGAGGCCAAAGACATCCTCGACCCGCAGGTGCGTATGAAGCAGGTCGTGCGACTCATCGCCAAGATGCCCACCCTGGCCGCCTTCGCCCACCGCTTCAGCGTGGGCATGCCCTTCGTCTATCCGGACAACGACCTCGACTACACCAACAACTTCCTCTCCATGATGTGGAAGGTGGCCGAACCCCGCTACGACACCGACCCGGCGCTGGCCCGGGCACTGGACGTGCTGTTCATCCTCCACGCCGACCACGAGCAGAACTGCTCGACCACGGCCATGCGCACCGTCGGCTCCTCCCACGCCGACCCCTACTCGGCCGCCGCCGCTGCCGCCGCCGCCCTGTACGGCCCCCGCCACGGCGGGGCCAACGAGGCGGTCATCAACATGCTCGAGCGCATCGGCTCGGTCGACGCCGTGCCCGGCTTCATCGAGAAGGTCAAGCGGGGCGAGGGCCGCCTGATGGGCTTCGGCCACCGCATCTACAACAACTACGACCCGCGGGCCCGGATCATCAAGCGCACCGCCGACGAGGTGTTCGCCGTGGTGGGCGGCAACCCGCTGCTCGACATCGCCCTGGCCCTGGAGGAGGTGGCCCTGTCGGACGACTACTTCATCGAGCGCAAGCTCTACCCCAACGTCGACTTCTACTCGGGGATGATCTACCAGTCCATGGGGTTCCCCTTGGAGATGTTCACCGTGCTGTTCGCCATTCCCCGCACCGCCGGCTGGCTGGCGCACTGGCTGGAGCTGCTGGGCGACGCCGACCAGCGCATCGCCCGCCCCCGCCAGCAGTACGTCGGTCCCGGCATGCGCCCCTACCTCCCACTGGCGGCGCGCTAGTGGCCCACTAGTCGCCAGGCGGTCTGGCGCCCGCATCTGCTACAAGAAGTGCACACAACCGACGGAGGAGGTCACCGATGTCGTCGAACCCGGCAAGAGGCGGCGGTCAGGCTCCGGCCCGCCGGCGTGCGCCGCTGGTGGCCCGCCCGGCCGGCGCCAAGCCCGCCCCGGGCCCGTCGGAATCACCGGCACGGCCGCCGCCCCCGCCCCGCCAACCTCCCGGGCTCAGCGACGACGACGGGGCGTGGATGAGCTCGCGCCAAGCGGCCGAGGCCGCTGGGGTCAGCATCGACGTGGTGCGCCAGTGGCGCAGGGCGGGAACGATCGCCGAGCGGGGCAAGGGGGGTGGGCTCCAGGTGTTCCTCACTGCCGACCACCGGGTGCCGCCTGCTCCCCGCACCGCCGGCAACAGCGCTCCCCACTCCGAGCTGGGCGTGCTGGTTCCCCTGGAGGTCCACCAGCGGTCGCTGGCCGAGCTGATCCTCCGCCTCACCGACACCACCGAGCGGGCCGTGCGGGCTGAGACCGAGCTCGAGTTCCTCCGGGAACGGCTGTCGGAGCTCGAACGATCCTCCTGAGAGGGAACTGGGTATCGTCTTGTCCAGCCGGTCCCGGCGAGAGGAAAGGAACGAGCACCGATGGAGATCGCCATAGCCGTCGCCGTGGTGTTGGTGTTGCTGGTGGCGGCGGCGGTGCTGTTCCAGCGCAAGCGGCGCTCGGGCGGCGTCATCGCCGCCGACACCACCAGGCGCAACCGCAGCGACCGAGGCCCGAGATGAGCGAGGGGCCCCAGGCGTCGCTCATGCTGCGCGCCACCGAGCTCATCGGCCACCCCGTGGTGGCCCTCGACGCCGGCGAGGACGTGGCCGAGGTCAAAGACGTCGTCTACGGGACCGCCGAGGCGGCGCTGCTGGGCTTCACCCTCAACCACCGCGGCTTCCTCGGCGGCCCCATGAAGCGGGTGCTGGCCTGGGACCGGGTGGCGGCCCTCGGGCGCCACGCCGTCATGGTCGCCACCGCCGGCGACCTGTCCGAACGTGACGACGAGCTGGCCGACGACGTCAAAGGTGCCCGCGGGCGCAACGTCATCGGCAGCGAGGTCATCACCGACGGCGGGCAGCGCCTGGGCGAGGTCACCGACGTGGTCATCCTGGTGGCCGACGAGCCCGAGGTGGTGGGCTACGAGATCGGGGGCAGCGAGGTGCTCACCCCTCGGGCGGGTGGCCACGTCTTCGTGCCGCTGCCCGAGACCCTCGCCGTGTCCGGAGAGGCGCTCATGGTGCCGGCCACGGTACGAGACTTCATCAGCGACGACCTGGCCGGTTTCGGTGCGGCGGTGGAGCGGTTCCGTGAGCACCTGCGAGCGTCATCATGAGGAAGCTGAGCGAGGCGTCGGGCACGAAGGTGATGAGCAAGGCCAGCGCCCAAAAGATCGGAAAGCTGGAACGGGTCATCGTCGACGTCCCTCCCCGTCGGGTGATCGCCCTCCAAGTCGGGCGCGACGAGCTGGTCGACTGGGAAGCAGTGAGCGGCGTGGGTTCCGACGCCGTGGTGGTCGAGAGCGAGGATCGGGTGCGCACGGCGGCCGATGCCCGCGAGGAGCGGGCGCTCGCCGGCGACTTCGACTGGAAAGGCAAGCGCGTGCTGTCCGACCACGGCAACCAGATGGGAACGGTGACCGAGGTGGAGTTCGACGAGACCACCGGTGCCATCGAGCTGGTGGAGACCACCGAGGGGCGCCTGGCTGCCAACCGGGTGCGGGCGATCGGCACCTACTGCCTCGTGGTCCGCCATGACCCCGAGGCCGACCTCTCCGGGTGATCTGCCCAGGCGTGCCCGGCGGGGCACGTGGGTAACGCGAAATCACCAGACCTGCCCAAGGAGAACCTCA
>JBPCLE010000027.1:0-17769 GCA_051003575.1 Acidimicrobiales bacterium
GGCTCGACAAGCCGGTGCTGGTCGAAGGCCCGGCGGGCACGGGCAAGACCGAGCTGGCCAAGGCCGTCGCCCGCTGGGCCGGCAGCCGCCTGATCCGGCTCCAGTGCTACGAGGGCCTCGACGAGTCCAAGGCGCTCTACGAGTGGAACTACCGCAAGCAGCTCCTGCGCATCCAGGCCGGCGAGGGGTCGTGGTCGGAGCTGGAGGACGACATCTTCAGCGAGGAGTTCCTCCTGGCGCGGCCGCTGCTGGAGGCCATCCGGGCCGACGAGCCGGTGGTGCTGCTGATCGACGAGGTCGACCGGGTGGAGGTCGAGACCGAGGCCCTCCTGCTCGAGGTGCTGTCGGACTGGCAGGTGTCGGTGCCGGAGATGGGCACGGTCGCGGCCCGGCGCATCCCGTTGGTGTTCCTCACCTCGAACGCCACCCGCGACCTGTCCGAGGCGCTGAAGCGCCGGTGCCTGTACCTGCACCTCGACTACCCCTCGGTGGAGCGGGAACGTGAGATCGTGCTGGCCCGGGTGCCGGCGCTGGCCCCACACCTGGCCGGCGAGGTGGCCCGGATCGTGCGCTCCCTGCGCCTGCTCGACCTGCGCAAGCCGCCGTCGGTGTCCGAGACGCTCGACTGGGCCCGGACGCTGGTGGTCCTGGGCGTGTCGGACCTCGACGCCGCGGTGACCGAGTCGACCCTGCACGTCCTCCTCAAGCACCGGGCCGACATCGCCGCCGCAGCCCGGGAGCTCAAGACGGCCGGGTAGGCCGTGCTCGACCTTCTGGCCGGGTTCGTCGGCGAGCTGCGGGAGGCCGGGCTGCCGGTGTCGCTGACCGAGAACGTCGACGCCATGGAGGCGGTTCGGCATGTGCCGCTCGACGACCGGGCGGCGCTCCGAACCGCGCTGGCGGCCACCACGGTGAAGCGCCCCGAGCACCGGCCGGCGTTCGACGCGGTGTTCGACGCCTATTTTGCCCTGGCGCCGGCTCCGGCCGGCGACGACGGCGACGACCTGTCGGCGTTGCTGGAGGAGGCGCTGCAGTCGGGCGACGATGCGGCGTTGCAGCGGCTGGCCGGGCTGGCCGTGGCCCGGCTGGCGGGGATGGAGGAGGGCCGGGGCGTGCGGGGGAGCGCGTACGTCTTCAGAACCATGCGCATGCTCGACGTCGACGGCGCCCTGGCCCGGCTGCTGGCCGGCGCCGGCGGCTGGCTCGAGCGCGACGATCTGGTTGGCGCCGGACAGCTGCTGCGCACCGAGGTGGAGGCCGAGGTCCGCCGGCGGCTGGTGGCCGAGCGGGGGCCACAGGAGGTGGCCCGGTCGGTGCGCCGCCCGCTCCCCGCCGACGTCGACTTCCTCCACGCCAGCCGCGAGGACCTGGCCGCGCTGCAGCGGTCGCTGCGCCCGCTGGCCCGCCGGATGGCGTCGCGTCTGGCCCGCCGCCGGCGCCTCGGCCGGCACGGGCGGCTCGACTTCCGACGCACGCTGCGGCGCTCCCTGTCCACCGGTGGCGTTCCGGCCGACCCCCGTTTCCGCCGGCCCCACCCGCACAAGCCGGAGCTGGTGGTGCTGGCCGACGTGTCGGGGTCGGTGGCGACGTTCGCCCGTTTCACCTTGCAGCTGGTGCACGCGCTGGCCGGCGAGTTCTCGGCCGTGCGGACGTTCGTGTTCATCGACGGGATCGACGAGGTCACCCACCTGTTCGCCGGCACCGACGACCTGGCCGCCGCCCTGACCCGGGTACACGAGGAGGCCGACGTGGTGGCTGCAGACGGCCACTCCGACTACGGGCGGGCCTTCACCGCGTTCGGCGCCCGGTGGGGCCGGGAGATCACGCCCCGCACGTCGGTCGTCGTGCTCGGCGACGCCCGGAACAACTATCACGCCACCGGCGCCGAGGTGCTGGCCGACGTGCGCCGGCGGGCCCGGCGGGTGTGGTGGTTGAACCCCGAGCCCCGGTCGTACTGGGACACCGGCGACTCGATCGTCTCGGCCTACGCCCCCCACTGCGACGGCGTCTTCGAATGCCGCAACCTGCGCCAGCTCGAGGCGTTCGTCGCCCAGATCGGGTGAGGCGCCTGGCGCCGGCGGGGCTCGTGGTCGTCGCCGGCGCGGCGGCGGTGCTGGCCGCGCTCGTCGGCGCCAAGGGCCTGTACGTGAGCCCGGACGCGGTGTTCTACGTCGGCACGGCCCGCAACTGGCTGGACGGGCAGGGGCTCACGCCGCCTCCGGGGGTGCCGCCGCTCGGCCATTTCCCGCCCGGCTTCACCTTCGTCCTGGCCGCGCTCGGCCGGCTCGGCCTCGATCCGCTGGCCGGGGCCCGGCTGGTCAACGCCCTGGCGCTCGCCGGCATCGTGGCCCTCGCCGGCGTGGTGGTCCGGCGATCGACGGGCTCGGTGCCGACCGCGCTCGTCGCGTCGGTGCTGGCGGCGGCGTCGGTCGACCTGCTGGGCCTGGCGACCTCGGCGTTGAGCGAGCCGCTGTTCATCCTGTTGGCCCTCGCCGGCCTGGTGGTGCTGGCCCGGTACATCGAAGCGCCCCGGCCGGCGCTGCTCGCCGGCGCATCGGCGCTCGTGGCGGGGGCGTTCCTCACCCGCTACGTGGGGATCGCGCTGGTAGCGGCCGGCCTCTGCGGCCTGCTGTGGCGCCGGCGCTGGGCCGCCGCCGGCGTGTTCGGGGCCGCGACCGTGGTCCCCGTCGCCCTCTGGCTGGCGTGGGCCGGCGGCGGGGCCTCCGGCGACCGCAGCGTCGCCCTCCACCTCTTCGGCGCCGACTACCTGGGCCAGGCGGTGCGGCCCGTCGCCCGCTGGGTCGTGCCCTGGCCCGGCCCGCCCGCCGGCTTCGTGCTGGCGCTGCTCCTCGTCGCCGCCGGCGTGGCCGTGGCCCGCCGGGTGCCGGCCACGCCGCTGACCTGGCTCTTTGCCGCCTTCACCGTCGCCTACCTGGCCGTGCTACTGGCCAACCGCACGTTCACCGACGCCAGCGGCCGCCTCGACGCCCGCTTCCTCGCGCCCCTTCACGTGGTGGCCATCGTGGTCGTGGTGCCGGCGCTGGCCCGGGTGCGGTGGGCGGCCGTGCTGGTCGTGGCCCAGGTGGCCGGCGCCCTGGCCTGGACCGCCGGCGGGCTGACCGACGACAGCATCGGCGGGCGTGGCTACACCGCGCCGGCGCTCCAGGAGTCCGCGGTGATGGCCGCTCTCGGGCAACCGCTCTACACCAACGCCCCCGACGCCGTGTCCTTCGTCGCCGGCCGTCCCAGCCTGGCCATTCCCGCCGAGAAGGACTACCTGACCGGCCGGCCCAACCCGACCTACGCCGAGGAGGTCGCCGCCATGCGGGGCTACATCGCCTACTTCGACGCCATCACCTTCAAGCGGTCCTTCCAGCCCTCGCGCGCCGAGCTGGAGGCCGCCCTCCGGCTCGAGGTGGTCAGCCAGGACGAGGTTGGCACCCTCTACCGCATCCTGTAGCATCTGGTCCCCTTCCCCCTCCCGCGGCAATTGGACGGAAATGGTCGTGATTGGGCCCGAAATCGGCGGAATCACGACCCTCAGCGTCCACGAATTGCAGGAGGGCGGCGATGCGCCAGCTGTTTCGGACGGAGGAACTCGGGCTGACCCGGTCGGCGCTGCGATGGGCCGAGCAGCAGGGTCGTTGGCAGCGGGTGGACAGGGGAATCTGGGCCCAGGGCCCCGACAAGGTGTCCGAGCTCGATCGCGCCCGTGCCGCAGTCATGGCAACCGGCGCCGTGGCCAGCCACCACCTGGCCGGTGTGCTCTACGGGCTCGACTCCGTGCCGCTTGACGGCACCTGGATGACCCTCCCGGTCACCGCCGGCAGCGGACGGCCCAGAGCCTGCCGGCGCAACCTCGTCGTCGATCGCATCGGCAGTGTCGCAGGGCTCCCGTGCACCGATGGTCTTCAGACCGTTGGTGACCTTGCTGCCTCGCTGACCGACGCAGCCTGGGAGCAAGCCGTCGAGTCGGCGCTGAGGAAGCGGCTGACGACGGTGGACGCATTGCTCTCCGTGACGTCCGGGCGGGCAGCGGGTGCCGTCCGGGCGCGGAGGGTGCTGGAACGCCGGCCCGCCGGCGCCCCACCCACCGAGAGCGTGTTGGAGACGCTGATGGTGCAACTCGCCCGCACGGTGCCCGGATTGGCGGAGCCGGTGCGCCAGCTCTGGATCGAGGCGGCGAGGGCCCGGCTGGACCTGGCGTGGCCGCAGCTCGGCCTGTGGGTCGAGCTGGACGGCCAGCATCACCGCGACCAGCCGGTCTACGACGCTCGCCGGGAGACGGCGGTCGTGGCCGCCACCGGTTGGCTGTGCGGGCGGTTCACCTGGACGGAGGTGGTGCACACGCCAAACTCGACCGCTCGCCGGCTCGCCGCCCTCGCCGACCAGGCCCGCCGGCGCCCGGTCAGCCTCTGAGCAGCTCGGCGATGCTGGTTCAGCCTCGCAGCAGCTCGGCCACTCGGTAGGCCAGGTCGAGCGACTGGCGACCGTTGAGCCGGGGGTCGCAGGCGGTGAGGTACCGCAGGTCGAGCTGGGAGTCCCGGACCTCCTCTGAGCCGCCGAGGCACTCGGTGACGTCGTCGCCGGTCAGCTCCACGTGTACGCCCCCGGGCCAGGTGCCTTCGGCCCGGTGTGCTCGAAAGAACGCCCCGATCTCGGCCAGCACGTGGTCGAGGTGGTGGGTCTGGCGGCCGCCGGAACGGACGAAGGTGTTGCCGTGCGGGGGGTCGCAGATCCACACGACCGGGTGACCCGAGTCGCGCACCGCCCGGATCAGCGGCGGCAGCAGGTCGTCGGCCCGCTCGGCCCCCAACCGGGTGATCAGGGTCAACTGCCCCGGGACCCGCCCCGGGTTCAGGTGCTCGCACAGGGCGACGACCTCCTCGGGCGACACCGACGGCCCGAGCTTCACGCCCATGGGGTTGTTGATCCCCCGGAAGAACTCCAGGTGGGCGCCGTCGAGCTGGCGGGTACGGTCGCCGATCCACAGGAAGTGGGCCGAGCAGTCGTACCAGTCGCCGGTCAGGGAGTCCTGCCGGGTCAGGGCCTCCTCGTAGCCGAGGATCAGCGCCTCATGCGAGGTCCAGAAGTCCACCTGGTGGAGCGTGGCCTCGTGCGACAGGTCGATGCCGCAGGCGGCCATGAACCGCAGGGCCTGCTCTATGCCGGCGGCGATGCGCTCGTAGCGCTGGCCCTCGGCACTGGTGGCCACGAACTCCTGGTTCCAGGTGTGGACCTGGTTGAGGTCGGCGAAGCCGCCCTTGGTGAAGGCCCGCAGCAGGTTCATGGTGGCCACGGACTGGTCGTAGGCACGCTGGAGCCGGTGGGGGTCGGGCACCCGGGCCCCGGGGTCGGCCGCCACATCGTTGACCATGTCGCCCCGGTACACCGGCAGTTCCACGCCGTCGATCACCTCGGTGGGCGAGGACCGTGGCTTGGCGAACTGGCCGGCGATCCGGCCCATCTTCACGACCGGCACGCCGGCCCCGTAGGTCAGCACCACCGCCATCTGGAGGATGACCTTGAGCTTGTCGCGGATGGTGTCCGCGTTGAACGCCTCGAAGGACTCGGCGCAGTCGCCGGCCTGGAGCACGAAGGCCCGCCCGCCGGCCACCTCCGCCAACTTCGAGGTGAGCTGGCGGACCTCGCCCGCGAACACCAGCGGCGGGCGGGTGCCCAGCTGCTTCAGGGCGTCGTCGAGCGCGCCCTGGTCGGGCCAGTCGGGCTGCTGGGCGGCAGGCCGGGCCCGCCAGGTGCTCGGCGTCCAGGAGTCGTCGGTGGTCATTGCCGTAGTGACAAGGGTAGAACGCTCGCCCCCGTTTCGTAGAATCAGTTTCATCAGCGACCGACTGGGAGTCTTCGGAGGGACCTTCGACCCGGTCCACGTCGGCCATCTCGTGGCCGCGGTCAACGTCCGCCACGCCCTGGACCTCGACCGGGTGCTCCTCGTCGTGGCCAACGCCCCGTGGCAGAAGAGCGGCCGGCGGATCACGGCGGCGGCCGACCGCCTGGCCGTCGTCGAGGCCGCCGTCGCCGGCACCCCCGGCGTCGAGGCCAGCGGCATAGAGATCGAGCGGGGAGGCGACTCCTACACCGCCGACACCCTCGAAGCGTTCCACCGCCCCGGCCGCGAGCTGTTCCTGGTCGTCGGCAGCGACGTCGCCGCCGAGCTTGACACCTGGCGCCGGCCCGAGGTCGTGGCCCGCCTGGCCACGCTCGTCGTGGTCAGCCGGGGTGGGTCGCCCGATGTCCACCCCGGGCCCCCGTGGCGGGTCGAGCACGTCCGCATCCCGACGCTCGACGTCTCCAGCTCCGAGCTGCGGGCGCGATCCGCGGACGGGCGGCCCCTCGAGCACCTGGTCCCGTTGGCGGCGATAGAATGCATCCGCGACCGGGGCCTGTACGCTGGAGCCGGATGATGACGACTGAAGATCAGGTCCGCGAGTGGGCGCGGACCGCGGTCCGGGCGGCGTCGGCCAAGGGCGGCGAGGAGAGGGTGATCATCGAGGTCGGCCGCGTGCTGGCCATCACCGATGCCTTCGTCATCACCTCCGGCCGCAACACCCGCCAGGTCAGGACCATCGCCGAGGAGGTCGAGGCCCGGCTCAAGACCGAGGGCGGGATCAGCCCGCTGCGGGTCGAGGGCATGGGCGACGGCCACTGGGTGCTCCTCGACTACGGCGACCTGGTGATCCACGCCTTCCTCGACGAGACCCGCGAGTTCTACGACCTCGAACGCCTGTGGTCGGATGGCCCGCGCGTCGCCTGGGAAGACGAGGCGGCCCGCAGCTAGGCCAGGGCGTCGCGGACGGCGGCGCGGGCCTCCTCCACGCTCATCGCCGCCAGCTCGGGCAGCGACCGGTCCAGGCCCGCCACCAGCTGATCGGCGAGATAGTGGCCGACGCGCCACTTCCCGTCGACCAGGCCGGCGCCGAAGAACGTCTCGATGGCCTCGGGGATCTCCAGCGACGCCCGCACGTGCTTGCGCAGCTCGTCGAGGTGCTCCTGGCACCAGGGGAGCCACCCCTGGCTCTCGGGGTGGCCGTACCAGAAGTAGTCGACCTCGGGGGCGCCGGGGACGGCGGCCCGCGACACCTGGGTGGCGAAACCCTCGGAGAAGACGATCCACGCCAGGTCGTCGTCGGCCGGCGCCTCGCCCTTGCGGTTGAGGGCGATCTGGTGCCAGGCGTGGGAGTCCTCGTGCGCCGTGAGCACACGCGCGCCCTCCGCCGTCTGGAACCACTCCAGGCAGTGGAAGACGGCGACCTCGTCGCCCACCGCGCCCACCGTCGAGGGGGTGGCGAAGGTGCCGACCATCAGCACGTGCAGGGGAGCGGGGTCGGCCTCGGCGTCCAGGAGCTCGGCGACGCGTGGGTCGACCTCTTCGATGATGCCGGTCATCACCGGCGCCGCGTCCTTGACCCGCTGGCGGATCTCGGAGAACTGGCGCACCATGGCGGCCATGCCGTCGTCGGTGCCGGCGGTGGCATCGGCGAACCCGGCGAAGACATCTGCGTTCGCCGCCCGGTAGGTGTCCTTCCAGATCAGCTCGCGGCGCAGCGGGCTTTCCAGGCCGGCCTTGCGGGCGAAGGCCTCGAAGGCCGGGAGGGTGTCACGGATGCGGGCGATTAGCGCATCCTAGGACGGGGAAGAGACCCTTGACCCCGTGGCGAGGATCGGTACCCTTGGGAAGCGGAGAGACCGGCGTGACCGTCACCGACCGGCGGAAGGGGAAGGTCCATGATCCGGTTCGCCGGCGGAGGGTTGATCGGGTTCCTGCTCATCGCCCTGTGGCTGTACTGCATCCTCGATGTGATCGCCACCGATGAAATCCTGATGCGCAGCCTGCCGAAGATGGCGTGGCTCCTCATCGTGATCATTCTTCCCGACATCGGGTCGATCGCGTGGCTGGCGCTGGGTCGGCCGCAGTACGCCGGCTGGCGGCCGGGTGACACCGAGGGCCGGCCGACCCGGAGGATCGTCGGGCCCGAGGACCGACCGGATTTCGGGGTCGGCTCGGGTGGCGCCGACGCGGGCCGGCTGGAGGCGTGGGAGACGGATCTCCAGCGCCGCGAGCAGGAGCTGCGGCGTCAGAAGCGCGAGGATCCGCCGGCGGCACCGACGTCGTGGTAGCTGGCGTATGAGGTCCACGTCGGCGGGCGCCGCGTCGCCTACGCTGCCCCCCCATGGCAAAGACCCTCATCGTCCAGTTGACGTGCGACCGGTGCAAGGCTGAGAAGGGCGACAACGTCGACGGCGCCGAGACCGTCGCGTTCGGGTTCGACGGTTTCGACTACAGCATCGACCTGTGCACGGAGCACGCCCTGGACTTCCACAACACCGTCCAGGGCCTCATTGGTTGGTCGTCGGACCGGGCCCGTTCCGGCGCCGGCCGGCGGGCGCGGCGCAGTAGCGGCGGCGGGGGCGACGCGGTCGGCGCCACGCCGGCCCGGTCGTCGAGCGACCGCGAGCGGCTGAAGGCCATCCGTGACTGGGCTCGCAAGAACGGCTACCCCAACCTGGGTGACCGGGGCCGCATCCCTCAGGCCATCGTCGCCGAGTTCGACGCCGCCCACTGAGTTCGCGCTAGCCCGGGGCGTTTGCCCAGACGGTGCTGATCCTGGCCCGGCCCCACCACAGCATCGGGAGGCCGCCGGCGTCGCCGACGAGGAGAACGATCAGCCCGCCGGCGTCGCTGTAGGTGGCGATGGCCCCGGAGAACGCGGATGCCGGACCGAGGTACGGGCTGGCGCTGACGAATGCCCCTGTCGCGGCACCGGCGTCGGCGCCGGTGGCGAGCCCCCAGAGCAGGCAACGGCGATAGAGCCAGGACCACGTCAGCGTGACGGCCCTCACGGCGTGACCACCACCGTCAGCAATCAGCGAGGGCTTGAAGCGCGGCACAAACCTCGACCCGCCGCGCTCCGAGCTCGCCTGCCTTCCTGGTCAGGGCGGAGCGACGGACCCGTTGGAGGTTGTCGAATGCCGCCGCGCAGTCCACCACGAGCCCCTCGTCGGGGCCCAGCGGGATCTCGGTCGGGATGCGCCTGACCGTGCGGGTGACGGGAGCGACCACGATGGCAGTCAGCACGCCGACGGCTTCGGACCGGGTGACGACCAGGACCGGCCGCCTCATGTTCTCTGTCTCCGCCCACCAGATGTCGCCTTGCCGCGGGACGCTCACCACGGCTCCTCAGCGATGAGGGCACGCGTTGCATCGTCCAGACCGGCGAGCTCCTCCTCGGTCTGAGGCTGGCGCGTATAGCCCTGGGCTATCTGGTCCCCGACAAGCCGTCGCCGGTGCTCGTCGAGAAGCCTGACCAAGCCGAGCCGAACGGCCTCGGAACGGCTGCCGACAGTACCGGAGGCGACCAGGGCGTCAACCTGGCGCGCCAGTTCCTCGTCGACTCTCGTCACGAACTGCGTCATGCAAGAAGCATAGCGACGCGCAATACCGTGAGCCTGGCCGGCGCCGGGTCGAACCGGTTCGATCGAACGGGCGAGCGTCTCGCTTGACCCCCTGTTTAGGAGTGTCTAAAATCGACGGTCATGAGGTCCGAGACGGTTCGTGCCGTGAGGATCACGGCTGAGGCATTTCTTGCCGACCCGCACGCGACCCGGTATCGCGACATCGTGGACAGTCATCCTGAGGCATTTGCTCGGCTTCTGGTAATTCTCAACGATCCTCACCAGCAGGCGCAGTTGTTGGCAGCCGAGACGTACGGTCGCCCGGCGCTCTCGGGGGTCGTCCAAGCCGTCGAGGCTGACGAGTGCATCGCCGTGTCTCTGGCCTCTCCGGCCAGTGCACGCTTTCGCCAAACTGTCGGCGTAGCGGTACGCCTTGCCATGGAAGCCATCGGCTGGTCGAAGACTGGGAGGAAGGGTCCCGTGCGGGGTGCCAGGTATTTTCGGCGCGCCGAGCGGTACGAGCCGCCGGCGCAGGTCCCTCCCTCGATGGCGCTCAACGACCGAGCCAGGGCCGCGCTCCGAGCGATTGAGCTTGTCGGTGACGAAGAAGAGCGAGCCCGGACTGCCACCGAGCTCCTCAGCGCGCTGGCGGGAACTCGCCGAGCCGAGAACCGTCCCTTCTAGCGCGTGCTCGTCGTCCTCGACAGTGGTCCGCTCGGCCTTCTCAGCAATCCCACGACTCTGGGCGAACCGAGAGACATCCGCGAATGGGCCTTTCGGCTCCTGGACGAGGGCGTCAACGTGGTGGTGCCGGAGATCGCCGACTACGAGGTGCGGCGCGAACTCATCCGAGCGGACAAGCAGG
Organism: Acidimicrobiales bacterium; assembly: GCA_051003575.1. Lineage (GTDB taxonomy): Bacteria > Actinomycetota > Acidimicrobiia > Acidimicrobiales > AC-14 > CADCTB01. The sequence goes on from JBPCLE010000027.1 coordinate 10,277, forward strand.
ACGGAATCCGGCGGTTGGACGAGCTGACCCACGGTCTGGAGTATGAGCCGTTGGGAACATCACATTTCCGACGCGCGGCAGAGCTGTGGGCCGAAGCCCGCAATCGTGGTCTGCCGACGGGCCACGACGCGGCCTTGGACGGCGACGTCCTCTTGGCCGCTCAGGCGCTGGGACTCATGGTGACCGACCCCGATACGGTCGTCGTCACGACCAACCCGGAGCATCTGGTGCGCTTCGTGCGGGCGGTCCGATGGCGCGACCTTTGATGCTTGAGCTGTTGTGTGAGAAGGACAACGGCGAATGGCCCTGTTTGTCAGGCATTTGACCGACGCCGGCATCGACAGCGTGCTCCGCGGGAGTGCGGCGTCCCAGTTGGAACGTGGAGTATCAGGGTCCTTCCGGAGGAGGAGGAGTGGAGCTGGAGGGAATCGAACCCTCGTCCGCTCGGTGCAGACTCCCCGTGCTACGACCGTTCCCGAGGTTCGGGCCTAACGCTGCCCTCGTACCGGGTTACGTACTACTCGTCACGTCTTTCCGCGAGGTCAGTCGGTCTTTCCCTACGTGTCAGCGGTCTTTCCCGGCTGTCAACCCTCATTCTGTTCCCAAGGCAAAGGGTCGTCCTCGGCGTGCCCTCTCGGGTCGCAATGTGACTTTCCCTAGCTGGTTTTACGCAGCGAGAGCGAAGCCACGGTTGGTGTTGTTGGCACCTGTTTTTTTGCCCCGTTTAGCGAGTCTGAGCAACTCGGGTCGCACGACAAGCCAACGGTCCCAGCGTCGAAACCAGTCAGCCCCTTGGAAAGTTACGTACTGCGACCGTCATCCTAACCGACCCTTGCATCCTACCGGCCCTTGGGCGACATCGCCCTCGCCGCCTCCCGGGCCGCGTCACGCTCGGCGATGGCGTGGCGCTTGTCGTAGTTGCGCCGGCCCCGGGCCAGGCCGAGCTCCACCTTGGCCCGGCCCTCCTTGAAGTACACCGACAGGGGCACGATCGTCAGTCCCTCCCGGGCGCTGCGCTCGCCCAGCTTGTCGATCTCCCAGCGGTGCAGCAGGAGCTTGCGCCGGCGCTCGGGGTCGTGGCCGCCGAAGCCGTCGGCCAACTCGTAGGGGGCGACGTGCACCCCCACCAGCCACAGCTCACCCCCCTCGACCCTGGCGTGGGCGTCCTTCAGGACGATCTTGCCGTCCCGGAGCGACTTGACCTCGGTGCCCACGAGGGCCATGCCGGCCTCGAAGGTGTCGAGGATCTCGTAGTCGTGGCGGGCCTTGCGATTGCTCGCAACGGGCTTCACGCCTTTGGGGGACACCCGCGGAGAGTACCCTCGACCCCCGTGCTCCGGATCAGCCGTGCCGACTGGCAGTCCATCATCGACCACTCCCTCGCCGAGGCGGAGAAGCCGGCCGAAGCCTGCGGGCTCATCGCCGGCGAGCTGGACGACATGGACGTGCGGGCGGTGTACCCGTGCGGCAACGTCGCGCCCCCCGAAAGCCAGGACGTGATCTACGAGCTCGACTCGCGCGACTACCTGCGGGCCGACCGCGACGCCCGGTCGAAGGGGTGGGAGATCATCGGCGTCTACCACTCCCACACCCACACCCAGGCCTACCCGTCGCCCACCGACATCGCCCAGGCGCCCGACCCGTCGTGGCACTACGTCGTGGCGTCGGTGCAGCGCCCTTCACCGGTGGTGCGGTGCTACACGATCGTCGACGGCGACGTGGCCGAGGTGCCCCTCGTCCTGGAGCGGCCGCCTCCCCCCTCGGCGCCGAACCGTCACTGAGTCGGTAGGATCCTCCCGACCGATTCCTTCCTGCTGGAGGCTCTCCCGCCGTGCCTGTCGAAGTACGCCTGCCCACCGTCCTCCGCCAGCACGCCGCCGGCCAGTCGTCGGTGAAGGCCAACGGCGCCAACCTCCGCGAGGTGTTCGAGGACCTGGTGCGGCAGTTCCCGCTCCTCGGGGGCCAGATCGTCACCGAGGACGGTGCGCTCCACAAGTTCGTCAACGTCTACCGCAACGACGACGATGTCCGGTTCCTCGACAAGCTGGCCACGTCGGTGACCGACGCCGACGTGATCACCATCCTGCCCGCCGTCGCCGGCGGCTGAGGCCGGCCCTGGCCGCCTTCGGCTCGATCCTCGACACCATCGGCAACACGCCGCTGGTCGAGGTCAGCCAGCTCAGTCCCAACCCCGCGGTCCGCATCCTGGCCAAGCTCGAGGGCCAGAACCCCGGCGGCTCGGTGAAGGACCGGATCGCCCTCAACATGGTGACCGAGGCCGAGGCCGACGGCACGCTGAAGCCCGGCCAGACCCTTCTCGAGCCGTCGTCGGGCAACACCGGGATCGGCCTGGCCATGGTGTGCCGGGTCAAGGGCTACGGGCTGAAGATCGTCCTGCCGGAGAACGTCTCCGTCGAGCGCCGGCAGCTGCTGGAGATCTTCGGCGCCGAGATCATCCTGTCGCCCGGCGACGAGGGGTCGAACGGGGCCGTGCGCATGGCCGAGCGGTTGGCCAAGGAGTCGCCCGAGTACGCCTTCCTGTTCCAGTACGGAAACCCGGCCAACCCCGGCGCCCACGTCAAGGCGACCGGCCCCGAGATCTGGCGGGACTGCCCCGAGGTCACCCACGTGGTCGCCGGCCTGGGCACCGCCGGCACCCTCATGGGCCTCGGCCGCTATCTGAAGGAGCGGAACCCCGCCGTCGAGATGTGGGCGGTCGAGCCGCCGGCGGGGGAGAAGGTCGAGGGCCTCCGCAACCTCGACGACGGCTTCGTCCCCCCGATCTACGACCCCGAGCTCCTCGACCGCAAGATGATCGTGCGGCCCCGGGAGTCCATCGAGTGGACCCGCCGGCTGGTCACCGAGGCGGCCATCTTCGCCGGCATCTCCTCGGGAGCCGCCATGGCCGGGGCGGTGAAGGCCGCCGCCCAGATGGAGACGGGGGTGATCGTCACGATCCTCGCCGACGGCGGCTGGAAGTACCTGTCCACGGGCGCCTGGACCGACGACATCGACGAGGTCGTCGAGCGGGCCTCGCGCCTCGTGTACTTCTAGAGGGTGGCGACCGCCATCGGAGCCACGTAGTGGACGACCGCCCGATCGGGATGTTCGACAGCGGGTTCGGCGGCCTCACCGTGGCCCGGGCGCTCATCGACCTGCTGCCGGCGGAGGACGTCGTCTACTTCGGCGACACCGCCCGGTACCCCTACGGGCCTCGGCCGCTCGACGAGGTGCGCGAGTTCGCCCTCCAGGTGACCCGGGTGCTCGTCGACCGCCACGACGTGAAGATGGTGGTGGTGGCCTGCAACACCGCGGCGGCCGCGGCCCTGGACCTCCTGCGCTTCGAGTGCGACGTGCCGGTCGTGAGCGTGGTCGACCCCGGCGCCCGGTCCCTGGTGCGGGCCACGCGAAGCGGTCGGGTGGGCGTGATCGGCACGGTCGGCACCATCGGCTCCGGCGCGTACCAGCGGGCCGTGCGGGCGACGCGCGCCGACGTCGAGCTGAGCTGCGCCGCCTGCCCGGGCTTCGTGGAGTTCGTGGAGCGGGGGGAGACCGCCAGCGAGCAGGTCCACGTGCTGGCCGAACGGCTGCTGGCGCCGTTGGTGGTGGCGAAGGTCGACGCGCTCCTCCTCGGGTGCACCCACTACCCGTTCCTGGCCCGCACGATCGGCGACGTCATGGGCCGCGACGTCGTGCTGGTCGACTCGGCCGACGAGACCGCCTTCGAGGTGCGGGCCATCCTGGCCGAGACCGGCCTGGGCCGGCGATCGGCGGCCAAGGGTGCCCACCGCTTCATATCGTCGGGCGACGTGGCGTGGTTCCGGGCGCTCGGCAGCCGGCTCCTCGGCCCCGAGCTCGACGGGGTGGAGGCCTGGGAGTGGGACTGAGCGAGGACCGCAGCGACCAATGTGGACGGAGCGAGGACCGCAGCGCAGCGGCGGCCCGCAGCGACCAATCTGGACTAGCAGTGACGGTGCTGGGCTGCTCGGGGTCCTACGCAGGCCCCGGCGGCGCCTGTAGCGGCTACCTCCTCGACGACGGGACCACCCGGCTCTGGTTGGACGCCGGCCCCGGGACCCTGGCCAACCTCCAGCGCCACATCGCCTTCGACGACCTCGACGCCATCGTCCTCAGTCATGAGCACCCCGACCACTGGACCGACCTCGAGGGCTGGGCCGTGGTGTGCCGGTACCGGCTGGACCGCCGGGCCTTCCCGATCTACGCCCCCGCCGGCCTCCGGGAGCACACCTACACGCCCGGCTCGCCGGCGTTCGCCTGGCACACCGTCGCCGGCGGCGACTCGGTGCGCGCCGGCACCATGGCACTCATGTTCTCTCGCACCGACCACGGCCCCGAGACCCTGGCCGTGCGGATCGACGCCGGCGGCCGATCGCTCGGCTACTCGGCCGACACGGGCTCGGCGTGGTCGCTCGAGGCCCTGGGACCGGGGCTCGACCTGGTCCTGTGCGAGGCCAGCCTTTCGACAGAGGAGGAAGACACCATGCAGCATCTCAGCGCCCGCCAAGCCGGCGCCCAGGCCCGGGCCGCCGGCGCCGGCCGGCTCGTCCTGACCCACCTGTGGGAAACGGTGGATCTAGGCGAAGCTCAATCGCGCGGCGCGGAGGCGTTCGGCGCCCCGGTGGCGGTGGCCGAGGTCGGCGCCCGGTACGAGGTATGAGGCGCGACGGCCGCCAGCCCGACGACCTGCGCCCGCTCACCTTCGTCCGTGACTACACCGAGATGGCGGCCGGCTCGGTGCTGGTGTCGATGGGCAAGACCCGGGTGCTGTGCACCGCGTCGGTCGACGAACGGGTGCCGCCGTGGATGCGGGGCAAGGGCACCGGTTGGGTCACCGCCGAGTACTCGATGCTGCCGGGCGCCACGCCGGAGCGCAGCAACCGCGAGGTCAACAAGGGCAAGCCATCGGGGCGGACCCAGGAGATCCAGCGCCTGATCGGGCGGGCCCTGCGCTCGGTCTGCGACATGAAGTTGATGGGGGAACGCCAGATCGTCGTCGACTGCGACGTGCTCCAGGCCGACGGCGGCACCCGCACCGCCTCCATCAGCGGGGCCTACGTCGCCCTCCACGACGCCTGCAGCCGGCTCGTGGCCGCGGGCCGGCTCCCGGCCAACCCGCTGACCACGGCCTGTGCCGCGGTGTCGGTGGGCGTGGTCGACGCCATGGCCTTGCTCGACCTGGACTACTCCGAGGACGTGCGGGCCGAGGTCGACATGAACGTGGTCATGACCGGCACCGGACGGTTCGTCGAGGTCCAGGGGACGGCCGAGGGCCTGCCGTTCAGCCGGGCCGAGCTCGACGACCTGCTGGGCCTGGCCGAGCACGGGATCGCGTCGATCCTCGACGCCCAGACGGGGGTGCTGGCCACCGCCCCTCCACCCCGCACGCCATGAGGGTGGTCCTCGCCACCGCCAACCCGGACAAGGCCCGGGAGCTGGCCGGCCTGCTCGCCGGCTTCGACGTCGTCCCCCGCCCGGCGGCGCTGCCCGACGTGGAGGAGGACGCCGACACCCTGGAGGGCAACGCCCGGCTCAAGGCGGTGGCGGTGTCGGACGCCACCGGCGAGCTGGCCGTGGCCGACGATACCGGCCTGGAGGTCGATGCCCTGGGTGGCCGCCCCGGCGTCTACGCGGCGCGCTACGCCGGCCCCGGGGCCACTTACGCCGACAACGTGGCCAAGCTGCTGGAGGAGCTGGCCGGCGTGCCGGCGCCGGCGCGGACGGCCCGGTTCCGCACGGTGGCCATCGCCCGGTTCCCCGACGGCCGCGAGGTCGTGGCCGAGGGCGTCGTGGAGGGGGTTATCGCCGAGGCGCCGACGGGCGGGGATGGCTTCGGGTACGACCCCGTGTTCGTGCCCGCAGGTGGCGACAGCCGGACGTTCGCCCAGATGACGGGCGACGAGAAGGCCAGGCTGTCGCACCGGGGCCGGGCCCTACGGGCCCTGGCCGCCGAGCTGGCGCCCTGACGGTTGTTGGAGTGCTGCGCGTTGGAGTGTTACTGCTGTGGTGCGCCCGCGGCACCGGCCCGGGTCGTGTTGTCGGGACCACCCATCGTTGGTCGCGTCGAGCCCTCCGAGGTTCCGTCTGGGAGGTCTGGCGCGGCACCTGGCGGCTGAGGACGGCCGGGCTTCGGTGCTGCGGGTCGCATGGCGCCCTGCCTTACTGGTCGGGCGGACCGCTTTCCCCGTTCTCAGAGCCAGTCGCTGTCATCTGCGGGTACCTCCTTCACCTTCGAAGACACCTTGCCCATCGAGCGTCGCGCCGATGCCCGGTGCTGTCAACCGGTCGGTAGCGGTGCCACGATGGGCGGGTGGACGAGGTCTTCGCAGTCGTAGAGGTCGACGACGGCGCAACGGTCTGGCGCTTCGATGCCGCCTTCCTGCGATCGAACTGGACCTGCATCTGGGGCCGCGGCTGCCAGGGGATCCTGCCCGAGCCGGCCGAGGACCTGGGCCAGGGCTGCTGCTCGATCGGCGCCGTGTTCGACGGTGAGGAGGAGGCGATGACCATCGGCGCGCTGGCCGCCACCATCGACCCCTCCCGCTTCCAGCACCACGGCGCCGGCAGCGTCTACGCGGATGGGGCCCGGACCGCCACCCGCGTGGTCGACGGTGCCTGCATCTTCCTCAACCGGCCCGGCTTCGCCGGCGGCGCCGGCTGTGCCCTGCACCTGGAGGCGATCCGCGCCGGCGAGTCGCCGGTGCATTGGAAGCCGTCGGTGTGCTGGCAGCTCCCGGTCAAGGTCGACTGGGAGCGCGGCGACGGCGACACGGAGGTGGCGACCGTGCGCCGGTGGTCGCGGGAGGATTGGGGCGCCGAGGGGGAGACGATGGCGTGGTGCTGCACCGAGGGCGACCGGGCCTACGTGGGGGCGGCGCCGGTGGTGGAGTCGCTCGGCGCCGAGCTCGAGAACATTGTGGGCCCGGCCGTCTACGGGGAGCTGCGCCGGCGCCTTCAGGGGTAGGCCCAGAGTTGGGGGTCCGTTGGGTTGTCTCCGGCAGCGTCCAGGGAAACACTGACAGTGGCGGGCAGGCCGTCACGTTGGGAACGGGTCACGCACATGGGCATTCGGCAACGGCAGGTTCTCATCGTCATCGTTGTGGGCTTCCTCCTGGCCAGCGCCGTCCTGCTGACCCGGACGGTCGCCGACAACGAGCGCATCGGGACCAGCGGCGCCATCATGGCCTCGGCCGGCGTGGCGACGGCCTTCGACGGGCCACCGGCGACGGTCGTGAACCCGCCGCCGACGACGGGAACCAGCGTGGCGGCCGTCGTGGGGGCCACGACCACCACCCAGCGCCGGCCGACGACCACGAAGGCGCCGGCGACGACCACGACCACCGGCGTCCGTCCCGCGGTCACCGCCGCCCCGACGCCGGCCCTGGCGCAGGGGGCACCGCCGCCGGCCGCGGCCGCGGTCGCCCCAACGTAGGCCACCACCGCCATCGTGGACACCTGCCGCGACAGCACGGACG
>JBPCLE010000028.1:0-9539 GCA_051003575.1 Acidimicrobiales bacterium
GGCGGAGCTCTCGCCCGCAGCAGAACGAATGGAGTCGAAGGGAGGAGGCACGGCGACTCCTACAGCGCCGGCGACGGCTCGGGGTCGGGCGCCACCAGCCGGGCAGGTTGGTGACCTCGGACGGAGGCGGCCTCGGACACGAGCCGGGCGGTCTCATCCCACTGGCACGCGGCGGCGGGCTCTGAAGGGCGGGCGCCCAAGGCCAAGGTGGCGACGGAAGTGGGGTCGTCAGGAGAGGGGTCCAGCGGTTCGAGCACTCCCCAGCGGTCCCGGTACAGCGCCGCCTTCTCGAGCGCTCGTCGCCAGCCCAGGCGCTCGTCACGGCCGGCCTCGGTCGACGAGTGGGCCATCAGGCGGTGCAGCGCAGCGGGGACCAACGCTGCAGCCCCGAGGCGGACCTTGGTCTCTCGCCCGGCGATGGCGTCGCGCAACAGATCACGCCGGCCGACCTCATCGGCGTGGGCGGCCAGGTAGCGCGCCCGTCGCGCCTCCTGACCGTGGAGTTGGGTGAGCCTGGCCTGGAGGTTGTCCAGGCCGCGGTCGATCCGGTCCAGCTCGGCCCGGTGGGCGCCAACCCCTCGCTGGCCACGGTTTCCCCACCGGTGCTGGCCCGGCTCGGCCCGGCGGAGTTGGTCGGCCACCACTTGGCGCCGGGCCGCGGCCTTCTCTTCCGTGGCCTCGGCGCCGGCGATGCGACGGCTGACGTCGGGCGGGGTGGCGGCGAGGATGGCCTCGACCGGCGCCAGAAGTTCGTGCAGCTGGGACAGGGTGTTCCTGGCGGCGAGGGAACCGGCGTCCGAGGCCCACGGATCGACCTCGTGCAGCAGGGCGTCGGGCACCTCGGCGGCCAGCCGGGCGGCCATGGCGTCGAAGCCGGACTCCCGGGTCGACGGAGGTCCATGGGAGACATCGGCGTCTCGCTCCTCGGCGACCCTGCCATCGACCAGGTAGACGTGGTTGGCCCGTCGTCCCCGGGTGGTGGCCACGTAGGCGCCCGCAGTCGTGGTGGAGTCGTCGAGGACGGCGATGCCCCGGTCCAGTGTTCGGCCCTGCACGGCGTAGTCGGTCAGGGCGTAGGCCCATTCCAGATTCCCGGCCCGAAGGTAGGTCTCGGGAAGCCGCACCCGGTGGACGGCGCGCTCGGCCCCGGAGAAGTCGATCGTGAGGCCAAAAGCCTCGGCATCGACGGCGACCACCGTTCCCCGGCTTCCGTTCTTCACCCACCAGGACGGATCGGCCGCGCTGCGCAGCCGGCGGTTATTCTCCCGGGCCACGACCCGATCCCCGATCTGAAATGCCTGTCCGGCCACCTCCAGCGCCGGCCCGGACAGCTCACCGGCCTCGTCCAGCAGCCGGCGGGCCCGGAGATTGAGCTGATGGCGCACGGCGTTGCGGGTGGTGATCATGGGGTCACGCCCGCCGGCTTGGCATTGCGCGAACCAGTCGTCGACCACGGCGTCGTACAGGGCGTCGGTGGTGGCGGCCCGTGTCACCAGGCCTGCGGCATCCCGGCGGGCGAAGGCCTCGACGATGCGGTCCTCTCGGTAGTCGAGGTTGGCCGCCCGCTCGGCCGCCAAGGAGACCACGACGTTGCCCTGGTCATCGAGGACGTCACGTTGGCGGTGGTTGGCCCGCAGGCTGGCCACTTCGATGCCCTCCTGATTCACCAGCCATCCGAAGAAGTGGCCTGGTCCGACCGCTCCGTGCTGGCGGGGGTCACCCACCATGAGGAGGCTTCCCCGAGCCCTCTCCACATGGGCCACCAAGCGATGCAGGTCGCGATGGGAAATGGTCGACGCCTCGTCGAGGACGACCACGGTGTGGGGCTGGAGGCCGCCGAACTCGGGGTGGTCGAGGTCGAGCAGGGTGCGAGCAACGGTGTCGCAGGCACCGCCCCGCAGCCCGGTCGCCCGAGCGAGCTCGTCGGCCGCCTCGGCGGTCACGGCGCAGCCGATCACCGGCACGCCGCCGGCCGCGAAGGCGGCGGCACACGCCTCGGTGGCGTAGGTCTTGCCCGAGCCCGGATAGCCCACCACCGGGCGGATGATCCGGGTGGAGCGACAGACCGAGCGCACCATGGCCTGCTGCTCGCCGTTGAGCCGGGGCCTGGCCGCCAACGCGTCGTCGAGGACCTCAGGTGCCACGGTCGGGCCCCGCCATCGGGCTTCCCCGGTGGCTACGTCCATGAGCCGGCGCTCGATGGCGGCCAGGTCGGGTGTGGTGAAGCTGGCGTTGGCCAGGTCGTCGACGAAGGTGGCGTTGCCTTCGAGGATGCGCTTGCGGGGCAGTCCGGGTCGGTGCTCGCGCAGCTGGGCCACCCGATCGCTGGCCAGGAACTGGTCGGCCAGTCCCACCAGGCGTGAGCCGGGTGCTGCACCACCGAGGGCGGTGGCCAGGGCGGCGACCACCTCGGCTCGGCTGAAGGTTGCTGCCCCCTCGGTCAAGCCCTGGGGCCCGGCCAGTCGGTCGAAGAGGGCGTCGAGGCGGGCGCCATCCGGTTCGGCGGCTACGGCGCGGTCCAGGCACGCGGTCACGGCGGCCCGGTCGAAGCCGATCGCCTCGGCCTCGGCCCGCCACCGTTGGTGAAGGCCCTCGCCATCACGGTCTCGGGACTTGGCCCGCCGGCTGGACAGCGCCGCCACCTGGCGGGCCGCGGCCGAGTCGGAGCCCACCCGGGCCAGCTCGGCGGCGATCTCCTCGGAGCGCTTGGAGAAGTGCTCGACCACGGAGCGAGACACGCACTCCACGTCGGCCCACCCGTTGACCACCGCCTCGCTGGCCAGGCCCAACCAGCGCTCGGCCAGGTGGCGGAAGGTGGCCTGGTAGACGGCGTCGGCGGCGAGGCCGTGGCGGTACAGGCCATGGGGGTCCAGGGCAGCCCAGCTACCGTCGGGCAGCCGAGTGACGTTGGCCACAACGCAATGGGTGTGCAGCAGCGGATCACCGGCCCGGCTGTCGCGGTGGTCGAAGGCGGCGACGGCGAAGCCTCGGGAGGCCGCTCGCACTCGCTTGCGGCCGTCCCCGACTCGTGCCGTCACCCGGGCGCTGGCCGCGGCGTCTTCCAGGTAGGCCAGGGCGTGGGTCACGGCCTGGTGGTGGATGGACCGGATGTCCTGGCTCAGCGGCTCGGGCCCGACGGCCCACAGCACCGAGTAGCTCTTGGGCGGTCGGAACACCAGGTCCCACCCGGCTCGGGCGTCGGCTGGCCTGCGCCGCTCCCGCAGCCGGTCGACCGCGTCCTGGGAGATGGCCCAGCGGTACCGATGACCACCACGACCGGGATCGGCCGTCCGCGCGCCGAGGAGGTAGGTGGCCGGCAGGTCGCCCGGCGCGTCGCCGGCGGCGACGAGGTGGTCGAGCCGGGCCTGGTAATCCTCGACGCCTCCCAGCCCCAGGCCGCCCTGGGCCTGGTCGTCGACCAGTGTCTTGGCCCGTTCGCCCGCGTCGAGCCAGTGGCGCACCGATCGGGTGCTCACCTGGAGCTGGGCGGCGACCTGGGCCACATCGAGGGCCTGGGCTCCGGCTTGTGCCGGAGACGCCCGGGTTCCCGAGCGGGACAGCGCTCGGGCATTGGAGCCGGCGGCACTCACCAGCACCTCGCCGCTGAGCGGATGCAGGCCACCCAGCAGGCGCTCGAAGGCCTGGCGGTCGACGGCGCCGTCCAGGCCGAGGTCGGGGGCCAGCGAACCGGCCCAGCGCCCCGGCGCCTCGCCCTGGCCGAAGTAGTAGGCGGCCGAGGAGTCGGCGACAGCGTCGACGTAGTAGGCCACGGCGTCGGCCCGGAGTCTTCCGATGTTGAGCACGGCGACCGGCTCAGGCCTCGACGGCCTCGTCGGCCTGGGCACGGGGGCGGGCATCGAGGAACTGCACGCGCTCGGCCGCCACCTCATGGCGGGAACGGGCCTCCCCGTCGGGACCGGTCCATTCCCAGTGCTCCAGGCGGCCCTCGACCGCCACTCGACGTCCCTTGTAGAGGTACTCCTCGGCGACCTCGGCCTGGCGGCCGAAGCACACCACGTTGACGAACACCGCCCCGGCGTCCTCGGTCCCTCGTCGTCGGGGCACGGCCAGGCGCAGGACGGTGACGGCTCCGTGGTCCCCGTCCCCTCGGCGCTCAGGATCCTGGGTCAGCCGGCCGATCAGGTTGATGCTGTTCATGGGTTCGCTCCTTCGATGTTCGGGGTGAACGGCTACCGGGTGGATTCCCGGCAGCCGAGGTGCAGATGGCCCTGGTGGCTGGCATCGGAGAAGACGCCCGGCAGCGCAGCGAGATCGGCCCAGGGCTGGCCGATCTCGTCGGGACGTAGTGGTTGGACGAGTCCGGCGAGCAGCTCGACCAGCTCCCGGGCGACGACGTTGGTGGGGCTCACCGGCTCGCCGCCGACAGCGACGAGATCGACGGCCCGGTAGCTCCAGTGTTCGGAGACCGAGCATCCCGGACGGTCGGCCCGGCTACCGCCGCCCACGCACTGGGAGTGGCCCGTCTGGATCACCCCCACGCCCACCGGGACCCGGTCGGCGATGAGGAACAACATCGCCACCACCCGGGGGTCGACCAACCCGGACTCGAGGTCGGTGCGGGCGTTGGCGGTGATGGTCAGGCCGGGGTGGCCGAGGACGGCGTTGACGTCCCCTGTCCCGGTGACAGACCCAGCCGAGCGGTAGCCGGCGGCGGTGGTCAGGACGTCCTCGACGTAGGCGGCCGAGCGGTTGTAGGTCGCGATGGCGGCGGCTACGTCGTCGATACGGCCGTCCTCGCCGCACAGGTAGTTGGCCGCCGAGGCGATGGCGTCGTAGGCATTGTGAGGATTGGCGACGCCGTCCTGGTTGCCGTCGGCGCCCCAGCGACTCCAGGTTCCGGGGAGGAACTGCATGGGGCCCACGGCTCGGTCGAGGACGGGATCGCCATCCAGACGTCCGCCGTCGGTGTCGGCCACTCGAACCGTCCCGCCGGTGCCGTCGAGGGCCACCCCCACGATGCGAGGAGCGACGTCACCGTTGGGGGCGAGCGATGCACCACCGTGGCGGCCGTGATCGGTCTCCACCTTGGCGATGGCGGCCAGCACCGACCAGGGCAGGCCCGGACAAGTCGCCGCCGCCGCCTGATAGGCGTCGAGCAGGGGTGGGGGGATGTCGGCCAGGGCCCCGGCGCTGGGGCCGCCGCCACCAGCCGAGCCGGCTGCTGCCAGCACGGCCGCAGCCATTCCCGCCGGCAGGGCGAACACGGCCAGGAGGCCACCGCCGATCAGCGACTTCACCTCGTTGCCACCTCTTCGGCCCGCCGACCCCGCACGGCCACGAGCCGGGAACGACGGTCTGCTTGCTGCCGGGAAATCTGGACAGCGCCCTTGCGCTTTGACATGCAGGTAGTGTAAACAACAGAATCAACCGCATGTCAAGCGCGACAGCCGCCGTAGGAGCAGAGGTTGTCAGGAAGGGGAAATCATGGTCACTGATTCGAGGTGGACGCTGATCCTGGCCCAGGAGGTGTCGGTCACACCCGACTCCGGGGCACTACCGGGCGGCGACCAGCTCCAGCAGATCGTCAACGGCGTCGCCGGGTTCGCCCTTATCGCCCTGGTGGGCGCCATCATCGGTGGTGCGGTGTGGTGGGCGGGCTCGCAGGCCGGCGGCAACTACAACGGCATTAGCGCGGGCAAGCGCATGGTGCTCATGGCGGCGCTGGGAGCGATCATCGTCGGTGGGGCAGCTGCCCTCATCAACTTCTTCACCGCCATGGGCGGCCAGATCTGATGGCCGGGCAGCCTCGCCCCCGCCGGCTCTGGCCGCTACTCGTCGTGCTCGGGGTGACGGTGACTGCCGTTGCCGTCTTTGTGCTCGGAGGCGGTCGAGATTCCTCTCCGGCCCCGGCTCGTGAGGACGAGTCGGTGCCTGCTGACGATGAGGTAGAGGGCGTGGTTGCCCCTCCTCCACCCGTCGTCCCCTCGTCCTCGGGTCCCGGTCCGGCCAGCTCCGAGGCAGGGGTCCCGGTGGGTTTCGCCCGCAGTCCCGACGGTGCGGCCGCAGCGGCCAGCAGCTACCTCTCGGCGCTGCACGGCCTGGTGTTGCTCGATCCGGTCGAGCGGGAAACCGCCGTTCGCAGGATGGCTGCGCCTTCCGCCGAGAGCGTCGTGGACCAGACCCTGGAGAGCATGGAGGCGCTCGACCTCATTCTGGCCGAGGCACGAGCCGAGCTCCCTGGTGCTCGAGTCCTGCTCAGGGAGGTGCCGGTGGCCTACGACGTCGAGCAGTTCGACCCCGATCGAGCCCGTGTGGCGTGCTGGAGCCTCGGCATCGTGCTCGTCGAGGGCCGCACCCAGGCCAGCGAGGTGTGGTCGACCAACACCGTCGAGCTGGTGTGGGAGCAGGACGACTGGCGGGTGTGGTCGTGGTCTCGCCAGCCCGGCCCGGTGCCCGCCGTGACCACCGACGGCGCCACCGAGCCCGCCCGGCTGTTGTCGGCAATCGAGGGTTGGAAGGGATTCCGCTATGTCCCGTCGTCGTGAGCTCGCTGTTGCTGCGGTGGTCGTCCTGCTCGGCCTCGGCGGCGTCCTCGTAGCTCCCGCCGAGGCGGTGGTCGGGCCAGACGCGGGTGCGCCGGTGGCACCGGCGCTGCCCGACCCCTGCGATCTGCCTTCGATGGGAACGGCGCCCCTGCTGGGAATCGTGTGTGCCGTTCCCGGCGTCGTCGGGGGAGCGACCGAAGCCGTCGGTGGCGTGGGCGGCTTCGTGGCGGGCAGCGTCATGGACAGTTTCGCCGGCTGGATCGCCTCGGGTGCAGCCGGCTTCCTGGAGCAGGCGGGCGAGGCGATCTTTAGCGGGACGGAGGTCGACCTGTTCGACACCGGAGAAGAGGGCCGGCCGTGGTTCCTGGAGCACTACGACAAGATGGCCCTGGTCGGCATGGCCCTCTTTGCGCCGATGCTGATGCTGGCGGTCCTCCAGGCCGTGTTCAGCCAGTCCTTCGCCCTGCTGGTGCGGGCGGTGACCAACCTGCCCATCGCCACCATCGGCACGGCGGCCGCAGTGAGCATCGTCAGCCTGCTCCTGGCGGCCACCGACGCGGCTAGCGCCTTCCTTGTCAGCGGGCTGGCCGGCGACACCGAGAACTTCCTGGACGGGATCGTCTCGGCGCTCCTGCGGCCCGACCTGCTTCCCAACGGGGGGCCCGGCGTCGGACTCTTCGGCGTGGCGTTCATGGCCCTGTTCATGGCCTTCGCCGCCTTCATCGTTTGGCTGGAGCTGTTGGTGCGCGAAGCCGCCATCTACCTGACCGTGCTCTTCCTGCCGATCGGTTTCGCCACCTACATCTGGCCGTCGCTGTCGGCGTGGCTGCGACGACTGATGGAGGTGATCGTGGCCCTGATCCTGTCCAAGCTGGTGATCGTGGCCGCTCTGGCACTGGCCGGGAGCGCACTCGCCGCCCAGGAGGGCTTCCCGGCGCTGGTGTCGGGGGCGGGCATGTTGTTGCTGGCGGCCTTCGCCCCCTTCGCTCTGTTCAAGTTGATCCCCATCGCCTCCCTGGCCGCCATCAGCTCGTTGGAGGGCCAGGGCAGACGAGGGGCGCGGGCGGCGGTACCTCGGGCGTCCAGCGTCTTCTACGCCCGCCAGCTGGCCCATGGAGGACGTTCGGGTGGTCCCCGAGGTGCTGCTCGGCCACCCTCCCGTCCCGCCGGCGAGAACCCTCCGCCACCCATCCCCTCCGGTTCCGGCCGGACTGGGCCCGCCGGAGGCGGTCGGCCTCCGGTGGGAAGCGGGAGCGGCTCCCCGTCGGGTCACGGAAGGCTCGGGTCGAGCCCCGATAGATCGGCGGCCCGAGGTGCGGTTGAGGCGGGTGGGGCCACCAAGGTCCCGACGGGACCAGCCCCTTCTCACGCGGGCCGAACAGTCCGACCGGGCCCGTCGGAGACCGGGCGAGGTGAGTCCCGATGAACACGGTCGACGCTCCAGCGGTGCGAGTGTTTCGCTTCCCCCGGCCCGACCACCGAGCTGTGCTGCTGGGCCTGCGCGGGCCCCAGGTCGCCATCCTGGGCGGGTCGGTGATCGTGGCCGTGGCCATGCTCATGGCCGTCCCGTCGGTCGTCGGTCTGGCCGGGGCGATGGTGGCGTTCGTGGTTGGCGTACCGGCCGCGCTTGTCCAGTTCAACGGGCGTTCTCTGGACGAGTGGGCGCCCGTCGTATTGCGGTGGCAGGCCAAGCGAGCAGCCGGACAGCAGTGTTGGGTGTCGCCTGTTCCCCTGCTGGGCGACACCAGCGGGCGCGGGGAGGGGGCGGCCCCGCCTCCTCCTCTCGCCGGAGTCACCCTTCTTCGGGTGAGCCGCAGCGCCGGTGGCGAGGTGGCCGTGGTCAAGGACGCGAGGTCGGGCACCTTCAGCGCCGTTGTCTCCTGCCAGGGTCAGGCCTTCGCCCTCCTCGACGACCGGGAACAAGAGCGACTGTGCGCCCTTTGGGGCCAGATCATTGCCGGGTTCGCCCACGAGGGCTCGCCGGTGTGCCGGCTGTCGTGGATCGAGCGCTCCATCCCCGAGGACAGCGATGCCCTGGAGGCGTACCTGGTCGACAACGCGGTGGTCGGACCGGATCATCCCGCCTACGCCTCCTACGCCGAGCTTATCGCCGAGGCCGGACCCGTCAGCCAGCGCCACGAGACCTACCTCGTCCTCAGCGTCGGGAGGAAGCGGGCCAAGAAGCCGATCCACCAGGCGGGCGGGGGCGACCGGGGTGCCTGCGAGGTCCTGCTGCGGGAGTTGACCACCTTGACCGACCGCTTGCGCCAGGCCGATCTCGACGTCGACGACGTGCTCGACACCCGCCAACTCGCCGGCGTGCTGCGAGTGGCGTTCGACCCCCGTGCAGCCCGGCCTCTGGCCGAGCGGTCACGTCGGGATCGAACGTACGGTGGAGTCTCGGGCCGCAACGCCTGGCCGATGGCCACTGAGTCATCCTGGGATCACTACCGGACCGATTCGGGCCTGCACGCCACCTACTGGATGGCCGAGCGTCCCCGCCGCGACGTCGACGCCGCCTTCCTGCAGCCGCTCCTGATCCGTCCGAGTGGCAGCCACGTCGTGGCGGTGGTGATGGAGCCGGTGCCGCCGTCGAAGGCGGCTCGGGCAGTCGAGTCGGCCCATGCCGCCCACGTCGCCGACGAGGACCTGCGCTCCAAGGCCGGCTACCTACCCTCGGCCCGGCGCCGGCGAGAGCACGAGGCCATCCTGGCCCGGGAGGCCGAGCTGTCCGAGGGCCACGCCGAGTGCCGCTTCAGCGGGTACGTGAGCGTGAGCGCACTCGACGAGGCCGGGCTCGACCACGCCACCGGCGAGATCGAACAGCTCGGCTACGACGCCCAAGTGGAGCTGCGCCGTCTCTACGGAGAACAGGACGAGGCGTTCACCTTCACCCTCCCGCTGGGCCGAGGGCTGAGGTAGACAGACCATGGGACGACCGGCACACCGAGCCACCACGGCCAGCATCCAGGCCCTCTACCCGTTCGTGGCGGGGAAGGGGCTCGGGAGCAACGGCACCTACATCGGCCAGGA
>JBPCLE010000029.1:0-9769 GCA_051003575.1 Acidimicrobiales bacterium
GGGAAGAACTGCCCGATGAGGTGGTTGGCGTAGAAGTCACGGACGCCCGCGGCGCCGGCCCCACCCACCATGGTCGGGACATTGACGAGGTGCGGGTCTGAGGTCATCGTGGCCATCGTCATGTCCAGGTCGCCGGCCAGCTCGGCGTCCATGTGTTGTGCGAAGAGTGCTTCCATCGCATCGTCGTTTCCCGGATCAGTCATCGACGCAGGCTACGGGTCCACGTGACTGGGCGCAGCATCGCCGACTGACTGCTCGTGACTGTCAAGATTCGGCAGGGTGACCGTCTTCGGTCGCTTCATAGAGTCCACCGCCCCGGTCCCGCCGGCGGATCGCCGAGGCGGGTCTGCAGGAGGAGCGGGGCCGATCCGCCTCCGGACCTAGCGGCCGCCCTTATGTTCGCGGACCTGTCGCAAGGCGCTCCGCAAGCCGTTCGGCCTACGGGACCCGGTGATGACGACTCTCGGACTTGTCGCCTTCCGGTCCTCACTCAACGCCGGCCGTCTCGCCAACGGGCCGACGCGTTACATGGAGGAGTGCGCGGCCGGCGTTGCACAGTTGAAGTGCGGAGCATTTGAGGCGCCGGCTGCCGCCAGGCCGCTCATCGCCGACCCGCAAGATCCGGGCTGGCCCTGATGACCTGCCCGCGGAATGGTGCGACGTTGCGAGTATGAGACCTCGCCGCCGTCATTTCGGAGCACCGGCTCTAGCCGCTGTCTTCACGATGTCGGCGATACTCGCGCCCGCTAGCGGCAAGGTGAGCCTGGCGGGAACCCTTTTCGTTCCTTTCGGCGCTGGTCCCCATCCCGCGGTTGTGCTCGCCCATGGTTCCGGGCCGAGAGACCGCCAGAGCCTTCTGCTCATGGCCGACCTGTTCGCCCGTAACGGCATCGCCGCTCTGGCGTATGACAAACGGGGCTCAGGCGGCTCCACCGGGAGCTACCGGGAGATTGGCGCCGATTTCCGGTCGCTGGCCGAGGACGTGGTCGCCGGCGTGGGCCACCTTCGCGGTCGAGGCGACATCGACGCCGGCCGGGTCGGCGTCTGGGGGGTCAGCGAGGGTGGCTACGTGGTCGCATTGGCCGCCGCCTCGCCTGAGGTGGCCTTCGTGGTGGGGGTCTCGGCGCCGGGCGTCAGCGCCAGGCGTTCAGCACCCTCGTCGCCCCGTAACGACGGCCGGCTGCGCGCCGTGGCCTTCCGCCTGCTGCGCGACCCCGAGCGGGTCGAGGACGTCCTCCAGAACGCGTACCTCAAGGCGTTCAGGTCCATCGGTCGCTTCCGCTGCGACGCCGAGGTCGGGACCTGGCTCTACCGGATCACCTACAACACCTGCCTCTCGGAGGGGAGAAGGGCCGGTCCCCCTCCGCATTATGACGTTGACGTTGCGGCGGAAGGGAACGCCGGTCGCAGGGTCGAGGGACGCGACCAGGGCCGGCTCGCCGAGACTCCGTCAGCTCGATCGCGCTGGCGCTGCCGATGGGCCCGACCGTGCCGCCCCGACCGGTCCCGTCACGGGAGTCGAGGATGCGGGCGGGCGAGAGAGGTACGTAGGTTGTCCCTGCGTCGGCCGCCCATGCCGGCCCGGGCGAACCCAGGACCGCCAGTGTGGCGGCCAGCATTGCCATGCCTGCGATCAGTGCCGCCGCAGGCCTTCCACGGAGACCATTCACTGTGTGCCTTCCTTTGTTCGTTGAGTGCCCGCCCAGCGGTCGCCGGACGGGTTCGTCTGCTGGAACTCTGACGGCGCCACCCGCCGTTTTCATCCGGGGAATCCTGGGTCCTGCCTCGGTTGGCCCCAGCTCGTCGTTCCTCCTGCGGGACGAGGCGAGTAGGTATCTGCCAAGGGGCCGGGCTGGGCGGTCATTGACCAGACGGCTAGCTCGGCTTCTGCCAGGGCCACCGTCCCTCGAGCTCGACTTCGAGACTGAAGCTTAGGAACGTCCGTATCACCACGATGATGCCGAGGACCCCGGCGCTGGTGAAGGTCGGCGTCACCGCGACGGTGCGGATGATGTCGGCGGCGACGAGGAGCTCCAGTCCCAGCAGGATGGCCCGGCCGAGCCGCTGGCGGAGGGCGCGGTAGCGGTCGGCGGCGGGCGTCCCGGCGCCCCGAAGCGACATGGCGGCGGCGACGACCGCGCCGAGGACGATCGTGGCCACGCCGGCCGCGTCCACTGCCTTGCCGACGATCTCGATCGCATCCTTGAAGGTCATGGCCGATGTCCTTCCCTCAAGGGCTCCGGTCCAGCCGCACGGCGGCGCTGGGGCCCGGTCGTCGTTCCTCCTGCGGCGAACCCCCACCGCTGCCCGTGGGTTCAACCGGGCCCACGGTTGCTGAGATCGGGTGACAGCGACGGCACGGGGGTGCCCGGCCGGCAGTAGACGACGAAGGGCTGCGGCGGCCGGGCCGCGCAGGTGACAGCCATCCTCGAGTCACGGTGTCGGGACCGCCAGCGTTCCGCGCCTGTGCCGCAGCTTGCGCTTGCGTTCACAAGCGGCTAGACACTTTGGCGTCCGCACGTTACTTGCGCGGGCCCGCGGCCCGCCCACCCGTCGCCGGTCGCCTCGCCGACGCCCCCTCGAAAAGTCGTTTAGGAGCATCGCGCCTGCGGCCTGACGGGACTGGGCTGATGACAGCCACCTC
Organism: Acidimicrobiales bacterium; assembly: GCA_051003575.1. Classification (GTDB taxonomy): domain Bacteria; phylum Actinomycetota; class Acidimicrobiia; order Acidimicrobiales; family AC-14; genus CADCTB01. Next base: position 2,645 of record JBPCLE010000029.1, read on the forward strand.
CGCCGCACAGCCGCGGCGGACTTCACTTCCCCACAACATTGGAGTCACCCATGAAGAAGTCCATCTGTTTTGCCGCGTTCAGCGCGGGCACCATGCTGGCCGGTACCGGCGTCGCCTCCGCTCAGGAAGCGCCTCCGCCCTCCGATCGCTCGCCGGTGAGTTCCCATACGGTCACGGCGGGAGAGAGCCTCTCGAAGATCTCGCTCTCGGTGTTGGGCACAACGGACCGCTGGGGGGAGATCTTCGCCCTCAACCGCGACGCCATTGCCAAGCCCGAGCTGATCGAGGTTGGCCAGGTCCTCGTCATCCCGTCGAAGACCGTGGCCGTCCCTGCCGACACCCCCACCCAGGAGGCCACTCCCCCCTCCGACCAACCTCCGGCGCAGCCGCACACGGTCGCAGCGGGCGAAAGCCTCTCCGTGATCTCGCAGTCCAAGCTGGGCACATCGGAACGCTGGGTGGAGATCTTTGCCGTCAACCGGGGCACCATTGACAACCCCGACCTGCTTCGCGTCGGTCAGGTGCTCGACGTCCCGTCGGCGCCGGTCGCCGTTTCAGCCGAGATCCTGGCCAGCTTGGCGACCGCCCCGGCGCCGGTGCCGTCGCTTCCCGGCCGGTCGGTGACGATCGTCGCTCCTCGCCCGGCACTCACCCAGGCCGCGCCCTCCTTCGGGGGTAGTGGCGGGAACCTCGCAGCCATTCGGGCCTGCGAGTCCAGCGGCAACTACGGCGCCGTGAGCCCTGACGGTCTCTACCGGGGCGCCTACCAGTTCGACCGTCCGACCTGGCAGTCGGTGGGCGGCAGCGGTGACCCCGCGACCGCCTCGCCGGCCGAGCAGGATGCACGCGCCAGCCAGCTGTGGAGTCAGCGGGGGTCCAACCCCTGGCCCAACTGCGGCTGAGCCGCCCTCAACCGTTCCTGCCGAACTACCCACACGCCGCCTTCGGGCGGCGTGTGGCCGTCGTGCTCCTCACCGCGGCGCACCTGCTCGGCCCTGGGCTGGGATGGCCAGGAGGTAGCCGTGGGCGACGCGTCGGATGGGCGGCTCAGTCCGCGGGCGGTGGCGGGGGCCCGGCGCCGGCGCCGTTCCATCGAAACGCGTTGTCCCAGACGACGTCGAGGCGACGCTTTGCCTCCTCCAGCGGGACGGCGACGTAGCCGTCACCCTGACGCTCGACGAGCTGTAGCCGGTTCAGCTTGGCGAGCGAATCGGCGACATCGAAGTCGAGCTCGCAATCCCAGCGACTAGCGAACCACTCCTCGAGCATCCGGTCGAGGTCGCCATCCGACAGCGGGCGGTCAGCGGTCAGGAGGAAGAAGTAGCCGAGCATTGCCTCCTTGGCCTCCTCCTCCTCGGCGGCGCCGAGAAGGTTGTAGAACACGCCGGCGTCGTTGTCGAGGTTCTTGAAATAGAGGTTGTCTGCGAGGGCCTTCATGAAGCGGATCTTGCGGTTCTTGAACTTGGACACCTGCTTCCACAGATAGCCGCCGAAGGATCCGAGGCCGGCGCCGAGGGCCAGGAGCTGCGCCTGGTCGATGGCGACCCGCTCGTCGCGGAGCCCGAGCCGGAACCCAAGCAGCAGGAGCAAGACGCCGAGCGACGCGATCAGCTTGGTGCCAACCACGACCGCCCCGCTGACGATGGCGGGCAGCCCGATCAGCAGCTTGTCCACGGTGCGCATCCGGACCTCGACATTCGGGAACAGCATCTCGAGATCGCCCCGAGGGACGTTCTGGAACAGCTTGAGGATCGTCGAGCCCGGCTCGAAGTTGAGCTGCGTCCGACCGGCCGCGTCGAAGTGCGCCCGTTCCTTGAAGACCACGTAGACCACGACCCGATTGAGGTTGACGATGTCGAGGCGACGCGTGCGCAGACCCCAGAGAGACTTCCGGACCACGCTGCGGGCCTCTTCACCGCGGCGAAAGAAGGCGTGCTTCTCGAAGTCGTCGAAGTCCACGTCGAGACGGATGTCGATGAGGGACTCACGCTCGAAGGCGGCCTCAACCTCGTCCTCTGAGAGCTCCTCGAAGTTGGCGGAGCGGAGCAGCTCGCGCAGCTCGGCCACGAACCGCGCCCGTGAGTCCTCGCGCTCATCGGGGGTGAGGGTGCGTCGGACTCGAACGTCGGCGTCGGGATCGAACGGCGAGTAGGCGTCCTTCAGCGCTTCGAGACGGGCGTGGTACTCGAAGTGGAGCAGCGCGACAAGAATGTCGCACAACTCCCGAAATCCCGCCGCCTGCGACGCGGCCAGTCGGCCGTCGCCAAGGCAGAACTCCAGCACATCCGCCCTGCGGAAGGGTATGAATCGCTCGCGCGTTGTCGGTGGCGCCATTGCAGCAGTCCATCACCTGCCGCGCCGGGACCGCGCCAACGCGTTCGTCATGGGCGCCAGCCCTCCCACGATCCGGGGAGACGGGTCGCGACACGGACGGAGTCGTCTCCGCATAGGCTCGCTCATTGTGTACTGGTCCGCCTGGGCCGCCCATGCCCTTCTCGCACTCGGCCTGGCACTCGGCATTGCCTCGCCCGTGGCCGCCCAAGGGGGACCGCCGCAGGTGCTCGTGGCCGAGATCGAGGGCGCCATCACCCCGGTGATCGCAAACCACGTCGATGCGGCCGTCGACCGGGCCGAGCGTCAGGGCGCGGTGGCTCTCGTGCTCACGATGGACACGCCCGGCGGGCTCGACACCTCGATGCGCAAGATCGTGCAGCGGGTCCTCGCCGCCCGCGTGCCCGTCGTCGTCTACGTGAGCCCCCCGGGGGCGCGGGCGGCGTCGGCCGGCGCCATCATCGCCCTGTCCGCCCACGTGGCGGCCATGGCGCCGGGGACGGCCATCGGCGCCTCGACGCCGGTCGACCTCGAGGGCGGCGATGTCGAGCGCAAGATCGTGAACGACGCCGCCGCCTTCGCCGAGTCGCTGGCCAGGCTGCGCGACCGCAATGTCGGGTTCGCCGTCGACACGGTGCGCGAAGGGCGGTCCGCCTCGGCGGTCGAGGCCGTGGAGATCGGCGCCGTCGACCTGCTGGCCCCGACGCTGGCCGAGCTCCTCGACGCCATCGACGGCCGGGAGGTGGAGGTCGCCGGCGGCGGGCGTGTGGTCCTTCGCACCGCGGGCGCCGCCGTCGAGGAGTTCGACATGAGCCTGCTCCGACGCATCCAGCAGATCCTCGCCGACCCCAACCTGGCCTTCCTCTTCATGTCCATCGGCACCCTGGGCATCATCTACGAGATCGCCAGCCCGGGCATCGGCGCCGGCGGCGTCGTGGGCGCCATCCTGATCCTCCTCGGCCTGTTCTCGCTCTCGGTGCTGCCTGTCAACGCGGTGGGGCTCCTGCTCCTGCTCCTGGCGGCCGCGCTGTTCCTCGCCGAGCTGTTCGCGCCCGGGGTGGGTATCGCCGCCGCGGGCGGGACCGTGGCGCTGGTGCTCAGCGGGGTGTTCCTGTTCCGGGACACGCCCGGCCTCGAGGTCAGCCTGGCGGTCGTCGGCCCGGTGGCCCTGGTGGTCGGCGGCGCGGTGATCCTGGCTGGGCGCCTCGTGGTGCGCTCACGGGGAGCTCTCTCGACCACGACGGGCGCGGGCCTGTTCCAGGGCCGCGTCGTCACCGTCGGCCACCCCTACGGCGATCCCGCCCAGGCGTTCGTCGAGGGCGCCTGGTGGAGGTTGCGCAGCACCGGGCGGGCCCTCGTGGAGGGCGACGAGGTCCTCGTCGTCGACGTCGACGGCCTCGATCTCGTGGTCGAGCCATCGCCCGACCGACCCACCGACCAGCTACCGACAGGAGAACCATGAGCGAAGCATTCCTCTACGGCCTGGGAGGCGCGGTCGCGCTTTTCCTCCTCATCGTCTTCTCGGCCGTGCGCATCGTCGCCGAGTACGAGCGAGGGGTGATCTTCCGCCTCGGGAGGGTCATGGGGGCCAAGGGCCCCGGCCTCTTCTTCATCGTTCCCATCGTCGACAAGATGGTGAAGGTCAACCTGCAGACCGTCACCTCCGACATCCCGCCCCAGGACGTCATCACCAAGGACAATGTGACGCTGCGGGTCAACGCGGTGACCTACTTCAACGTGGTCGACCCGGTGCGGGCGGTCGTCGCCATCCAGAACTACATGTACGCCACGTCCCAGGTGGCCCAGACCACCCTCCGCAGCATCCTGGGCCAGGTCGAGCTCGACGACCTGTTGCTCAAGCGCGACGAGATCAACCAGCAGCTCCAGACGATCATCGACGAGCTCACCAATCCCTGGGGGGTCAAGGTGACCCTCGTCGAGGTGAAGGACGTCGAGCTGCCCGAAAGTATGCGTCGGGCCATGGGGCGCCAGGCCGAGGCCGAGCGGGAGCGCCGCTCGAAGGTCATCCACGCCAAGGGTGAGTTCGAAGCGGCCGAGGCCCTCGGCCAGGCCGCCGCGGTGCTCGAGACCCACCCCGCCGCCATGCAGCTCCGCCTCCTCTCCACCATGGTGGAGGTGGCGTCCGAGAAGAACTCCACGCTGATCTTCCCGGTGCCTGTGGAGCTCCTCCGCCTCATGGACATCATGACGAAGAAGGCCGGCGGTACATGAAGAAGTTTAGCGAGAGGCCTCAGCGCGCCGCGTTGCAGGCGCGCCGCGGGTCGTTCGCCGTCGGCGACACCCGGTGCGGGCGACGCGCGCCTACCGGCCCTGGCGGCTGCTAGCGCTCAGACCGCCGGCGCCGCCGGCTCCGGCCGCCGGCGTAGCACCCGGGACGCGCCCCACACCACGAGGCCGAGCACGCCGATCGGCACGAGGTACCCGACCACGACGATCATCCCGCCGACCACGGAGACCATGCCGTCGACCGCCTCGTCGACGCTGCGGGCCAGCGACGGGCCGTCGTCGACCGGCCGGACCACGCCGGCGGCGCCGGGCTCGAACAGCGACACCTGGAGGGTGGACAGGCTCACCGACTGGTCGAGGTTGGCCTTCTGGGCCTTGAGCTGCTCGATCTGCTGGCGCACGTTGAACAGGGTGGACTGGACCTGGAGCACCTCGCCGACCGCCGTGGCCTTCCCGACAAGGGTGAGCAGCGACGCTTCCTGGGCCTCCAGGCTCCGGAGCCGGGCCTCGAAGTCGACCAGCTGGCCGCTGACGTCCTCGCCCCGGATCGACTGCGACTCGATCTCGCCCAGCTCGCCCAGGGCGAGGCGCACGGTGTCGAAGCGATCGGCCGGCACCCGCACCGTCAGCACGCCGGAGCGGGCGTCGTCGACCGACGCCGTCGTCGACGACGACACGAACCCGCCGTTGGCGGCGGCCACCGAGGCCACCCGGTCGAAGGCGGCGCCGAAGCTGCCCTCGGCCACCTTCACCCGCACGTCCGCGCTGCGCACCACCCGGGGCGACCCGGGGACGACCGGCGTCTGGCCCCCGCCGCCGGGCGGTACGGGGGCGATCTCCGCCTTCCCGGAGAACGCCGGCGACGCAGCCGACCCGCTGATGGCGGAGTCGACGACGGCGTCGCTCGGCCCAGCGGACAGCGCGTCGCGCGCCACGGCCGAGGCGGCCGCGGTCGACGCCTCGTTGCCGGCGCCCCCGCCCACGCTCGCCTGCACCGCCCCGGCAACGACCAGCGCCACCACTCCTACCGCCGCCAGTGCCCAACTCTTGCGTGCCATCTGAGATCCTCCTCGTCTCCAGATGGGACGACGGCCGGCGCCTCCCTGGTTCCCGGTGTCAGCCCTCCAACTCCCGCCGGCCTTCGAGGGCCCGGCCCAGCGTGAGCTCGTCGGCGTACTCGAGGTCGCCGCCGACGGGAAGCCCGCTGGCGATGCGGGTCACCCGGATGCCGAGGGGCTTGAGAAGTCGGGCGAGGTACATCGCCGTCGCCTCGCCCTCGATGTTGGGGTTGGTGCAGAGAATGACCTCGGCGATCTCCTCGCCGCCGAGGCGGGTCAGCAGCTCGCGCACCCGGATCTGGTCCGGCCCGATGCCCTCCAGGGGGCTGATGGCGCCCTGGAGCACGTGATAGCGGCCCCGGAACTCGCCGGTCTTCTCGACGGCGACCACGTCGCGCGGCTCTTCGACGACGCACACGACGGCGGCGTCACGCCGCGGATCCGAGCAGATGCCGCACTCCTCGCCCTCGCACACGTTGAAGCACCGGCGGCAGAACGAGACCCTCTCCTTGGCCTCCGTGATCGACCGGGCCAGGCGGAAGGCGTCCTCCTTCGGGAGCTTCAGCAGGTGGAAGGCGATGCGCTGGGCCGACTTCGGCCCGATACCCGGCAGGCGGCCGAACTCGTCGATGAGGCTCTGGACCGGCGCGGCATACACCCGGGGGTCAGCCGAACAGGCCGCTGCCCAGACCACCGAGGTCCATGCCGCCCATGGCCTGCTCGGAGATCTGGCCGGCCTTGGTGACCGCGTCCCGGATGGCGGCCAGCACCAGGTCCTCCAGCATGGCGACATCGTCGGGGTCGACGGCGCCGGGGTCGATGCTGACGCCCTGGAACTCCATACCCCCGGTCACCCGCACCTTCACCACGCCGCCCCCCGCCTGGCCCTCCACCTCCTGGGTCTCGGCCTCGGCGCGGGCGGCGAGGAGCTGCTCCTGCATCTTCTGGGCCTGCTTCAGCAGGGCGTTCATGTCGGGCTGGCCACCAGGTGCGTTCTTGGGCATGAGCTACTCCTCCACGACGGTGGCGCCTTCGAAGGCCGACAGGACGTGATCGACAGGCGAGCGTACCTCCGCCGGGGGTGCTTCCTGCAGGTCGGCGAGGTCGATCGGCTCGTCGTCGGGCGGGGGCGGTGGCGGCCCGCCGGGCACGGCCGACGATCCCGCGGGCCCCGGATCGTCGTCGGTGACCAGGCGCAGGGGGACGGGCCGGCCGAAGTGGGCGGCCAGGGCGTGCTCGGCGTCGGCGCGGACCTCCTCGCACCGGTCTCGGTGGATGGCGTTGGGCAGGGCGAACGTGGCCCGGTCGCCCTCGGGCTCGACGAAGCGCCCGACCCGGAACCGGGACTTGGCCCGCGGCGACAGGGATCCCAGGACCGTGTCGCCCCAAGCCACGGTGAGCTCGTCGCGGGTCGGCAGCGGGGCGCCGGCGGTCGGGGGCACGGGCGCCGGACCACCGGGGGTTGCCGCCGGCGGCGGGGGCGCGGGGG
>JBPCLE010000030.1:0-10306 GCA_051003575.1 Acidimicrobiales bacterium
CGGCGTCGAGCACCGCCCTCGTCCGGGCGTTCTGGGCCTCGGCCCAGGCCACCGTCTCCTCGGACTCGCCGTCCTCGAGCCACCGGTAGGGGTCGTGCACCTCGGTGCCGTGGAGCACCTCGACCACGTCACGCACCGGCGTGGCCGGTGCGGGCGGGACGCTAACGGCCGGCGTTCGGCTTCTTGCCGTGGTTGGCCTTCTTCCGCCTGGCCTTGATCTTGCGCTTGTTCGTCTTCTTCGACATGGTCGGATCAGGTTAGCCGGTGCCGGCGCCGGCGCGACACTCTGTTCCCTGTATGGGAACGTTACGTTTCTGACGCTCTGCGCTCTCCAGAACGCGGGGGGACGGGCGAATCGAGGGGGGAGGCGACGACGGTTACCCTGGCGACGATGGAACGCCTCGGTCTGGTCGGCCTACCCAACGCCGGCAAGTCGTCGTTGTTCAACGCCATGACGGGCGCCTCCGTGCCGGTCGCCGCCCACCCGTTCTCCACCACCGAGACCGGGGTGGGCATCGCCCAGGTGCCCGATCCCCGCCTGCGGGCCCTGGCCGAGATGAGCCGGTCGAAGAAGGTGGTCGGCGCCACGCTGGAGTTCGTCGACATCGCCGGCCTGGTGGCGGGCTCGGCGGCCGGCGAGGGGATGGGCAACCGGTTCCTCGGCGGGATCCGCGAGGTCGACGCCATCGTCATGGTGCTGCGGGCCTTCGTCGACGAGAACGTGGTCGGCGGCACCGACCCGCTCGACGACCTGCACACCCTCGAGCTGGAGCTGGTCCTCTCGGATGCCGACTCGGTGGAGACCCAGCTCGTCAAACGGCGGAAGATGGCCCGCAACGACCCGTCGCTGCGGGGCGAGGTCGATGCCATGGATGCGGCGTTGGAGTCGCTGAACGCCGGCATCCCCGTCTACCGGTCGACGTTGGGGCCTGAGCAGCGCGCCGACCTCCGCTCCACCTTCCTGCTGACCAACAAGCCCGTGCTGGCCGTCGTCAACCTGGGTGAGGACCAGGTGGCGGAGTCCGACGTGCTGACGAAGCCGGTGGCGGCCGAGCTCGGCGACGCCGCCGAGGTGCTCGGCGTGAGCGTGCAGCTCGAGGCGGAGGCGGCGTCGCTCGACGAGGCCGACCGGGCCGAGCTGCTCGAAGGGCTCGGCCTGGGCGAGGGCGCCCTGCCCCGGGTCATCCGGGCCGCCTACCAGCTGCTCGGCCGGCGGACGTTCCTGACCACCGGCGACAAGGAGTCGCGGGCGTGGACCTTCCGGGCGGGGGCGAAGGCGCCCGAGTGCGCCGGCGTCATCCACTCCGACCTCCAGCGGGGCTTCATCCGGGCCGAGGTGATCCGCTGGGACGAGCTGTTGGAGCTCGGCTCCTGGCAGAAGGCCAAGGACGTCGGCCGGCTGAGGGTGGAGGGAAAGGACTACGAGGTCGCCGACGGCGACGTCGTCGAGATCCGCTTCAACGTCTGAGCCATGAGGGATGGCTGGCTGTTGCGGGACGGCGGGGTCCTGGCCGCCCTGGAGGTGACCGAGACCCGCGAGGAGCGCATGGTCGGCCTGCTGGACAGGGACGAGATCGAGGGTGCCATCCTGATCCGGCCGGCGAGGTCGGTGCACTCGATCGGCATGAAGTTCTGGATCGACGTGGCGTTCTGCTCCAAGGATCTCGTCGTACTGCGGACGATCTGCCTCCGGCCCGGGCGCATGTCGCGGCCCTGCCTGCGGGGCGGGTGTGTGATCGAGGCGGCGAGCGGGGCGTTCGACCGGTGGAACCTCAGGGTCGGGGACCGTCTCGAGATCAGGGAGTGACCGGGCGGCTGGTCCTCGTGGGAACACCGATCGGGAACCTGGGCGACCTGTCGCCCCGGGCGGTCGAGGCCCTCAAGACGGCGGACACGATCGCGTGCGAGGACACCCGGAGGACGCGGGCCCTCCTGTCGCACCTCGGGTTGCCGGCGGGGCGCCGGCTCCTCGCCGTCCACGACCACAACGAGGCGGCACGGGTGGCCGGCGTGCTGGCGCTCCTCGACGAGGGCGGGATGGTCGTGGTGGTCACCGACGCCGGCATGCCGGGGATCTCCGACCCGGGTGAGCGCCTGGTGGCCGCCGCCGCTTCCGCCGGCCACGTCGTCGAGGTCGTCCCTGGGCCGTCGGCCATGATCGCCGCGCTCGTGGTGAGCGGACTGTCCACCAGCCGGTTCTGCTTCGAGGGCTTCCTACCCCGGAAGGGCTCGGCGCGGGCCCAGCGCCTGAAGGAGGTGGCCGCCGATCGCCGGACCACCATCGTGTTCGAGGCTCCTCACCGGATCCGCCAGACCGTCGCCGACCTGCCGGCGGTTGTGGACGACCTGCGCCGGGTCGCGCTGGTACAGGAACTGACCAAGCTGCACGAGGAGGTGTGGCGGGGCACGCTGGCCGGCGCCGTCGAGCACCTGGCGTCGAAGGAGCCCCGTGGCGAGTACGTCGTCGTCCTCGACGGTGCTCCCCGGCCGGCGCCGGCGACCGAGGCCGACGTCGAGACCGCGCTGCGAGCCCGGCTCGGCGCCGGCGCCGACAGGAAGTCGGCGATCACCGAGGTGGCCGCGGCGCTCGGCGTGCCCAAGCGCGTGGTCTACGAGATCGCGCTGGGCATCCACTGACGCCGGATCAGGCGGGGACGAACCAGTCGAGGCCGGCGAACCGGGCGAACCCCCGATCGGCCGTGGCCAGTCGGCACCCGTGCGCCAGCGCCAGCGCGGCCAGCCAGGCGTCGGGTACGAGGTTCACCCGCACCTGGGGATCGCCGCCGACGAGGCTGGCGAGGGATTCCCAGCCGGCACTGGTGGGGGCCAGCCACCGCCGGCGTCGGGCGTGGCGAAGCCCGTCGACGAAGGCCAGGGCTGACGCGGTCGGCGCCGGCTCGGCGTAGATGCGGGGGTTCGTCACGATGCGCAGGAACCCGATCAGGACGGCATCGACGAGACCGAGCTCCTCCGATCCCGAGGTGACCCTCGACAGCCATTTGGCATAGCCGTCGTGCAGGGGCGACTCCTGGCGATAGGCGTAGACCAGGACGTAGACGTCGGTCAGGATCATCGGAGCCCGTCGGCGTCGAGGGCGATCCGCAGCGCCTCCCGGTCGGCCACGTCGACGAGCACCCGGCCACCGGGGCGCCCGTAGGTGGGCAGGACGATCGCCTCGTTCGGCCCGTCGTCGGCCAGCACGGCCCGGAGGCCCTCCTCGACCAGGCTGGTGAAGGTCCGGCCCTCGGCCGCGGCCTTGGCCTTGGCCGCCTCGGCCAGCCCATCGGGCAGATTGATGGTCGTCCTCATACATATGAGCATACGCGGCGTCGCCTGCGGGCGGGATGCCCGTCTCGGCGAAATCAGCGGAGGGGCACCGGCAGGCGGTCGGTAACGTACGGCCGTGCCGAAGTTCTACGCGACGACGCCGATCTACTACGTGAACGACGCGCCGCACATCGGCCACGCCTACACGACGGTCATCGGCGACGCCCTGTGCCGCTGGCACCGCCTCCTCGGCGACGACGTGCTGTTCGTCACCGGCACCGACGAGTACGGGCTGAAGAACCAGCAGGCAGCCGAGGCCCGGGGCGTGCACCCCCAGGAGCAGGCCGACCGCAACAGCCAGCGCTTCCGCGACGCCTGGGACCTGCTCGACATCCGCTACGACGACTTCATCCGCACCACCGAGGGCCGCCACCGCGTGGCGGTTCAGCGGTTCCTCCAGGCCGTCTACGAAAACGGCGACATCGAGCAGGACACCTACGAGGGCCTGTACTGCGTGGCCTGCGAGGCGTACTACATCGACGACGAGCTGGTCGACGGCAACTGCCCGATCCACGGGCGCCCGGTGCAGCGCATGCAGGAGACCAACTGGTTCTGCCGCCTCTCCCGCTACGAGCAGCGGCTGCTCGACTGGTACGAGTCGCATCCCGACGCCGTCGTCCCCACCACCCGGCGCAACGAGGTGCTCGGCTTCATTCGCCAGGGCCTCCAGGACATCTCCATCAGCCGCTCGGCCTTCGACTGGGGCGTGCCCCTGCCCTGGGACCCGGCGCAGGTGGCGTGGGTGTGGTTCGACGCGCTCCCGAACTACATCACCGCCGCCGGCTACGGGTCCGACGACGACGCGTTCGCGAAGTGGTGGCCGGCCGACTACCACCTGATCGGCAAGGACATCATCCGCTTCCATGCCGTGTTCTGGCCGGCGATGCTGCTGGCCGCCGGCCTGGATCCACCCACGTGCATCGCCGCCCACGGGTGGCTGCTGGTCAAGGGCGAGAAGATGTCCAAGACCCGCCTGAACCAGATCGCCCCCGCCGATCTGGTCGCCGACCTGGGCGTCGACGCCGTCCGATACCACTTCCTCCGGGAGGTGCCGTTCGGCCCCGACGGCGACTTCTCCTACGAGGGGATGGTGGCCCGGTACAACTCGGATCTGGCCAACAACCTGGGCAACCTGCTGTCGCGCCTCGCCACTCTCGTCGGCAGCAAGTGTGGCGGGATCGGCCCGGCGGCGCCGGCGGACAGCGCCCTGGCCGCGGTGGCCGGGCGGGTCTACACGGCCGCCGCCGCGGCGTGGGGCCGCCTGTCGCCGTCCGACGCGCTGGAGGCGAGCTGGCAGCTGATCCGGGAGGCCAACGCCCACCTGGAGGACAACGAGCCCTGGAAGTCCGAGCCCGGGCCCGAGGTCGACGCCGTCCTGGGCGCCGGCATCGAGGCCCTCCGCATCGTGGCCATCCTGGCGTCGCCGGCCATGCCGGCGGCCACGGGCGAGGTATGGCGGCGGCTCGGACTGCCAGGGTCGCCCAAGGACCAGCGGCTGCCCGACGCCGCGGTGTGGGGCGGCTACCCGGGCGGCCTGCCCGTGGAAAAGGGCGCGCCACTCTTCCCCCGCCGCTAGACCCCGGTCGAACTGGTGACGATCGAACACACCAGGGCGTGTCCGGTCGTCACCAGTCTGCCGAGGAGAACAGGGCGTCGACCATGGCCAGACCTTCGGCCGGTGCCCGCACCTCTAGGGCTGCGCCCCGACCGTCGACCGTGAGGGCGAAGGCGAAGAAGCTACAGCACGACTGCTCGGCCCACATCAGCGTCGCCAGCTGGTCCAGCGGCGTCGCCGCGTCGAGCTGAAGCCGGGTGCCGCCCTCGACCGGGGTCCGGGCCACGACGTGGGCGACCAGATCCCGCCACGCCTGGATGCGTCCGGGCAGCTCGGCTGCCTCGAGGTTGCAGGCGACGGCCGGCACCGGGTGGCCGACACATCCGCAGCCGTCATCGCACGGACCGTCGGGCGTGTGGACACCGAGGCCGGCCACGATGCCGCGCAGGTCGGCGGCGAACGCCTCCAGGTCGCCCACCCGGCGGCGGACGTCGTCCATCCTGGCCTGGGCCACCTCACGCAGCCGGTCCTGCACCGGGGCGCACCGACCACCGTCCCAGTCGGGCAGGAGGTCGGCCACCTCCTCCAGCGAGCAGCCCAACGCTTTGGCCCGGCCGATGAAGGCCAGCCGGCCCAGCACGGACTCGTCGTAGGTGCGGTAGCCGGCGGCGGTCCGCTCCGGCGCGGGCAGCAGGTCGACCTGTTCGTAGTAGCGCAGCGTGGCTGGCGGGAACCCGCTGCGTTCGGCCACCTCGGCAATTCGCATGCCCCCACGATAAACCTTCGAGTTGACTTGAAGGTCAAGGGCCGCGCCTACGGTTGGGGCCGTGTGGGCCGACAGCCATTGCCATCTCCAGTACGACGGCATGGCCCCCGAGGCCCTGGCCCAGGCGGCCGAGGCCGGCGTGGGCCGGATCATCTGCGTGGGCACCGACGGCCCCCAGTCGGCCCGGGCCATCGAGGTCGCCCGTGACCACCCCTCGATGGTGCGGGCCACGGTGGGCCTGCACCCTCACGACGCCGCCCAGGGGATCGACACCGTCACCGGGCTGCTAGGGGCGCCGGAGGTGGTCGGCATCGGCGAGTGCGGGCTCGACTACCACTACGACCACTCGCCGCGGGAGGTCCAACGGGAGGCGTTCGCAGCCCAGGTCGCCCTGGCCCACGAGCACCGGCTGGCGCTGGTCATCCACACCCGGGAGGCATGGGACGACACCTTCGCGGTGCTCGGGACCGAGGGCGTGCCCGAGCGCACGGTGTTCCACTGCTTCACCGGCGGGCCGGCCGAGGCACGGCGCTGCCTCGACGCCGGCGCCACCCTTTCCTTCAGCGGGATCATCACCTTCAAGAACGCCGGCGAGGTCCGCGAGGCGGCGGCACTGGCGCCGCCCGACCGCATCCTGGTCGAGACCGACGCCCCCTACCTGACCCCCGTGCCGCACCGGGGCTCGCCCAACGTCCCCGCCTACGTGGCCATCGTGGGCGCCGCCGTGGCGGCGGCGCGAGGGGTGCCGGTGGATGAGGTCGAGGCCCTGACGTGGGCCAACACGGCCACGCTCTTCGGCCTGCCGGCGCCGGCGTAGCCTGCATCGGTGACGCTCGTTTCCTAGGGTCGTCGGGTTCCCCGCGACCCAGACCCGGCCAGGAACGTCCCTCGGCGGACGAGAAGCGAGGAAGCGACTGACGTCGACAAGGCGAAGCACACGATCTTTGACTGTGACACTGCTGTGCCTGATAACGCTGGCCGGCGCGTTCATCGGCCTCCGCAGTCCCGACAGCGTTCCGGCGACGGCGATCCGTGTGGACTCCGCCGCCAGCATCGTCCCGGTGACTGCCGAGGTGCCGGCGCCCCTCACGCCGGCCCCCACAGTGGCCGCCGCCATCTCCCTGCACGAGCTGGCCATGCAGCTCAAGACCCGCAACGCCACCTCGACCACCCGGCCGCGGACAACTTCCACGACCGCCAAGCCGGCCACCACGACCACGGGGGTGCCGGCGACGACCACCACCGCCCCTGCGCCCGCGGCCACGACCACCACCACGCCGCTCACCCCGCTGACGACGCTGGTCGAGGCGGTCGTCCCGCCGCCGGCAGCCGTCACGCCCACCGTGGTGGGGACCGACAGTGGGATCGCCTCGTGGTTCAACGCCCCCGACGCCACGTGCGCCCACCGCACCCTGCCCAAGGGCACGATCATCAAGGTCACCCGGGTCCACAACGGGGCGGTGGCCTCCTGCAAGGTGAACGACTGGGGGCCCACGTTGGAGACCGGCCGCCTCATCGACCTGTCGCTGGACACCTTCGAGAAGCTGGCCCCACGGGGGATCGGCCTGATCGACGTCACCATCGAGTGGTGACGCCGGGCGCCGATTGGTGACACGGGGCGAATAGTCTGGCGGCGGTGACCCTCAGCGGCGCCGACGTCCGCCGGCTCCTCGACGCCCACGGCGTGGCGCCCAGCCGGGCGCGGGGCCAGAACTTCGTGGTCGACCCGAACACGGTACGGCGGATCGCCCGGCTGGCGGGCGTCGACGCTTGCGACCGGGTGGTTGAGATCGGCGCCGGCCTGGGGTCGCTGACCCTGGCCCTGGCCGAAACCGGCGCCGCGGTGACAGCCATCGAGGTCGACGCCGGCCTGCTGCCGGCGCTGCGCAGCGTCGTCGAGCCGGCCGGCGTGCGCGTGGTCGAGGGCGACGCCCTCCGGCTCGACTGGCCGGCGCTGCTCGGCGCCGGCCCCTGGGTGCTGGTCGCCAACCTGCCGTACAACGTGGCCACGCCCCTCGTCGCCGACCTGCTCGACGGCGTGCCGGCGATCACCCGGATGCTGGTGATGGTGCAGCGGGAGGTGGGCGAGCGGCTGGCGGCCGGGCCGGGCGACGACGCCTACGGCGCCGTGTCGGTGAAGGTCGCCTACTGGGCGACGGCCAAGGTCGTGGGCCGGGTGCCGGCGACGGTGTTCCTCCCCGTCCCCAATGTGGAATCGGCCCTGGTGCGCATCGACCGTCGGCCGGCGCCGGCCGTCGGTGGCGAGGTCGACCCCGCCTGGCTGTTCCGGCTGGTGCGGGCGGGCTTCGGGCAGCGGCGCAAGATGCTGCGCCGGTCGCTGGCGGCGCTCGTACCGGCCGAGGCGTTCGCGGCCGCCGGCATCCGGGCCGAGGCCCGGGCCGAGGAGCTGGCCGTGGAGGACTGGGGGAGACTGGCGGCATGCACGTCGAGCGTGCCCCCGCCAAGCTGACCGTCTCCCTGCGGGTGACCGGCGTGCGGGCCGACGGCCACCACCTGATCGACGCCGAGATGGTGACGCTCGACCATGGCGACGTGGTGACGTTCGAGGACGGCGACGGGCTCGAGGTCGTGGGCCCGTTCGCCGCCGGCGTGCCGGTGGGCCCGGAGAACCTGGTGCTGCGGGCCCTGGCCGCGGTGGGACGCCGGGCGTTCGTCCGCCTCGACAAGCGGGTCCCGGCCGGCGCCGGCCTGGGCGGGGGCTCGGCCGATGCCGCTGCGGTCCTGCGGTGGGCGCGGTGTACCGAACTCGGTGTCGCCGCCGGCCTCGGCGCCGATGTCCCGTTCTGCGTGGTGGGCGGCCGGGCGCGGGTGCGGGGCGTCGGCGAGGTGATCGATCCGCTGCCGGCAGCGCCTCAGACCTTCACCCTGCTCGTCCCACCGGTCCCGGTGTCGACGCCGGCGGTCTACCGGGCGTGGGACGACCTCGGTGGCCCGGTGGCTTCAGGTGGATCGGTCAACGACCTGGAGGTGCCGGCGTTGACCGTGGCGCCGGCGCTGGCGGAGTGGCGCGACCGGTTGGCCGACGCGACAGGGGTTCGGCCCCAGCTCGCCGGCAGCGGGGGGACCTGGTTCGTCGAAGGCGAGTTCCCCGGCGAGCGCCGGATCGTCGCTCGAACGCTGGCTGGCTAGAGCAGCGGGGCTAGCGCCCGGCGCGACGCTGCCAGCGGGTGGCCTTCAGCATCTTCTTGTGCTTCTTCTTGCGCATCCGCTTGCGGCGCTTCTTGATCAGCGATCCCATGAGCGGCGTCAGGCTAGCGGGTCTTGCGGCCCGCGTGAAATGGACGCGGATTTCGTGGTTTTTGAGGTTGCTTCAGTGCTTGACGTGCCGTCCGGATCGAACTAGTGTTCGCCCATGACGGTGCAATCGCGCAGAGAACAGGCGGCACAACCCGCTGACCGTTCGCAAGAACACTCACGACGGCTACAACGGCTGCCTATGCGTCTCTGTCCGACGCAGCACCAACCTCAACGTGCAGATCGCCGGGTGGTTCGAAGGCATCTCGACGGCCGCAAGTAGATTGGTCGGTGATTCGGGAGTGGTGTAACGGAAGCACGGGGTCCTTTGGCGTCCCAAGTGGGGGTTCGAACCCTCCCTCCCGAGCGGTGTGCCGAGAATGAGGGTTCGAATCCTTCCTCCCGAGCCACCCTCCCCCCGCTTCCGGGTTGCGCGGGGTAGAACTGACGTATGCGCCTTCGTCCTCTCTCGGCGGTTGTCATGGCCGCCGGCGAGGGCACGCGGATGCGCTCCACGCTGCCCAAGCCGCTGCATCCCCTCTGCGGCCGCCCGATGCTGCTGCATGTGCTCGACGCCCTCAGCGAGCTGCTGGTGGACCGGGCGGTGGTGGTGGTCGGCCACGGCGCCGAGCGGGTCACCAAGACCCTCCAGGAGTACGGCCCGCCCGACCTCTTCATCGACTTCGTGGACCAGCACGTCCAGCGGGGCACGGGCGACGCCGCCTCGGTGGCCCTGACCGCCTTCCCCACCGACGACGACAGCGATGACGAGGACATCGTCGTCCTGCCCGGCGACACCCCTCTCGTCCGCCCCTCCACCCTCGGGTCCCTGGTCCACGCCCACCGGGAGGCCAACGCCGCCGCCACCCTGCTCACCGCGCGCCTGCCCGACACCACGGGCATGGGCCGCATCGTCCGGGCCAAGGACGGCAGGGTCAGCCGCATCGTCGAGGGACTCGACGCCACCGAGGCCGAGCTGGAGATCGACGAGGTCGGCACCTCGATCTATTGCTTCCGGCGCAGCCTGTTGGCGCCGGCCCTCCGCCGGCTGTCGCCCGAGAACGCCCAGGGCGAGTACTACCTGACCGACGTGGTGGGCGTACTCCACGACGCCGGCCACAAGGTGGTGGCGGTCGAGTGCGAGGATCCGGCCGAGGCCGTCGGTGTCAACGACCGGGCCCAGCTGGCGGCGGCCGAGGCCGAGCTGCGCCGGCGCATCAACCACCGGTGGATGCAGGCCGGGGTCACCATGGTTGACCCCGAACGCACCTACGTCGACGTCACCGTCCAGCTGGCCGCCGACGTGACCCTGTTCCCCGGCACCCTGCTGCAGGGCACGACGGTGGTGGCAACCGGAGCCGAGATCGGCCCCAACAGCCACCTGGTCGATTGCCGGGTAGGGG
>JBPCLE010000031.1:0-12356 GCA_051003575.1 Acidimicrobiales bacterium
GCGCTGGTGCGCGCGTGCGCCGACGAGGTGGCCGGCGCCGGCGGCGCCGAGCTGTGGTGCAACGCACGGATGAGCGCGGTCGGCTTCTATCTGCGGGCCGGGTTCGAGGTGGTGAGCGACGAGTTCGACGTCGCGGGCATCGGTGCCCATGTGGTCATGGCTTGCCCCGTGCCGGCGTAGCCGGTAGGAGGGTAAACGCCGTCGATCACCGACCGGCCATCGTCGATCCCTGCCGCGATTAAGAGTGATGGACCTTCACGGTGATCGACGGCCGGCCACCACTCCTACGGCGCCGGTTACGCCCGCCGTCTCGCAGCTCACGACCACAATGTCGCCGCCGGAGGAGTTCCACAGCCAATAGCGGTCGGGTGCCAGCTCGAACTCCGTGAAAAGCTTCTCGCGCACCATCAGCTCGGAGATAACATTCGACACCGTCGAGCGCTGTTCGTCGAAGGTCGGCGGGCGGTCGGCCGGACCCACGAACACCAGCGTGACTCCTTGCGGCGGATCGAACGGGCCACCGTGCTCGAAGCGCCGGGCGGTTGCGTACAGCGGCCCGCCGATGGTGGTGAACTCCGCAGTCGGCCCGCCCCACTTGGGGAAGCCCAGCTCCACCCGGGCCAACCCCTCACCGCATGGCGGCTGGGCCGCCGGAGCCGTTGTCGTCCCGATCCCAGCCGGCGGCGACCCGGAGTCGCAGCCCGCGAAGGCGAGGGTGACCCCGCCGACGATGAAGACCGACGCGGCCCGCCAGCCGCTCAGCTTCTGAGACATGCTTCGTCGACGATGAACCGGTTGCCCGTGCCCAGCACACCGATGGTGTTCGCCACCGCACCACATCGGAAGGTCCCTCCGAGGCCGATGAACTGGACGCCTCCCCGCGGGGCGAAGAGCGTCCCGTTCACCGTCAGGTTGGCGCCGGCGATGCGAATGGCCATGTCTCCCTGAGCGCCGCTCACGAGGGCCGGGAGCCCTGGGATGTCGGGTTCCACAGTGACCGTGCGCCCGGTGATCCCGATACTGCCTTCCGCAGCGATGAGGGCGCGAATCTGGCTGCCATCCGCCACGATCTCGACCGCGCAGGGCACGTAGACGATCCCGCTCAGGGCACGTCCTGGCGCAGGCCGCCACACGCCCCGCACGCACTCGGAAGCGCTGATGGCCGTGTACGAACCACCGGCGGCTTCTGCCGCAGCGCTCCCCGGGCGGAACTCACGATCACGTTTCCTGCCGCAGTTCGGGAACTGCTCAGGCGTCGAGGTCGAAGGCCACCGGTAGGGCGCGGCGGCTCCAGCCCTGGAGGTCGGACGAGCCCGGCGCCTGGTACTTGGCCAGGACGAGCCGGCGGGCCAGGGCGTCCTCCTCGGTGCCGGCGTCGAGCACCCGGGCCGTCGCCCCACTCTCCAAATCGCCGATCCGGACCGTGACCCGGGGCTGAACCAACGCGTTGCGGACGAAGTCGGCCCGCTCCCGGCTGCCGGCGAGGACGTAGATCGTGTGCCCGCCATCCTCGCCCGCGAACCAGATCTCCACCCGGTGGGGGTTGCCCGTCCGCCGGCCGGTCGTGGTGATGTAGCAAAAGGCTTCGTCGATGCCCGAAACCTACCGGCCGCCGGTACGCTGGCCGGAAATGGAAGACCGCGAGATCATTCACGCCTTTGTGCACGAGGGCGCCCGGACGGCGTTCAGCCCGACCATGCACATCGAGCACGACTGCCTGTTCTTCGACGGCTGGTGGCAGGTGGGGTTCCGCATTTCGCCCGACGTCTTCTCCGTCCGCAACGAGCCCCCGCCCCGCGAGACCGACGCGTGCGACCTGCTGCGCCTGGAGCTGTCCGGGCGGGGGTTGCAGCACGTCGACAGCAACCCGCAGCTCCTCTACACGATCACCTACACCGAGATCGCCCTCGGCCTCGTGTCGTGGGACGTCTACGCCTCGGCGCCCGCCGTGGCGTCGACCGCGCTCGCGGCCCGGGCCGGCGCAGATGCGTTCCTGGGCGACTACGCCACCGACGAGCCGTTCAAGGAGGCCGACTACACCGCCGAGCTGGGCGGCGCCCGCAAGCTCGCCGGCCTCCCCCCGTCGATCGTGCTCACCGTGGGCGTGAGCGACGACCAGACCCGCGCCATCCAGGGCCACCTGAGCGACTGCCGGTTCATCTCCCATGCGTTCGGCTCCATCGAGCCGGAGATGTGCGGCGCCATCATCCCCACCGTGGTCCTGATCGACACCAGCGCGCAGGTGGGCAAGGAGTTCGTCATGGAGCTGCGCGCCGTGGCCTGCGGCCGCTTCCTTCCCGTGGCCGCTGTCACGCCCGAGAAGGTGGTTCCCCTCGGCGCCGACATCTGCCTCGACCCGACGGCGCCCGACACCTGGGTCGAGCCCATCCGCCGCCTCTTGCCGTAACCTCCGGGGTATGCGCCTCGGCATCTCCGGCAAGGGCGGGGTGGGCAAGACCACCACCTCCGCCGTCCTGTCCCGCACGCTCGCCCGCAGGGGCCATCGCGTGATCGCCATCGACTGCGACTCCGACCCGAACCTCGGCGCCAACATCGGCCTGGGCGAGGAGGGGGCGGCCAAGCTGCGGCCGTTCCTCGACCAGTCGGGCCCCCGCCGTCGGGTGCCGGAAGGGTTGTCCCCGGTCCAGCTGCTGGAGGAGTACGGCACGCCCGGTCCCGACGGGATCACGATCATGCTGGGGGCGATGGCCGAGAAGGCGGGCTCCGGCTGAACGGGGACATCCCATGTCACCGTGCGTGACTTCATCGAACGGATCGAGAACGACCTCCCCGGCACCTTCGTGATCGCCGACATGGAGGCCGGGCTGGAGCACCTGTCGTGGGCCGGCGGCACCCTGCGCTACGTCGACATGCTGATGGTCGTCGTCCAGCCCACGGCCAAGGTGATGATGACGGCCGATCGCACCCACAAGCTTGCGCTGGAGCTGGGCATCGAGCGGATCGGCTTCATCGGCAACCGCGCCACCGGGCCGGCCGACGTGGAGCGCATGGAGGCCTTCGCCGCCGAGCGGGGCTGCGAGCTGCTCGTGGCCATCCCCGACGACGCCGCCGTGCCCGCCGCCGACCGGGCCTCCATGTGCGTGCTCGACTCGGCGCCCGGATGCGAGGCGGTCAAGGCCATCGCCCGCCTGGCCGACCGCCTCGAAACCCGCTTCGCCACGGCGTGAAGCCGGGCGCAGCGGCGCGTCAGAGCAGCCCGAGGTGTGTCACCGGCCAGACCCGCACGAACGCCCGGCCGATCACCAGGGACTCGGGGATAGCACCGAAGAACCGGCTGTCGCGGGAGTTGGCCCGGTTGTCGCCCATGACCCAGAGGTGGTCGGGCGGCACGGTGATCTTCTCCATGGGACCGGTGGTGATGTCGGGCTGGAGGTAGGGCTCCTCGAGCTCCTGGCCGTTGATGACGATATGACCGCCGCTGCTCTCCACCGTCTCCCCGGGGAGGCCGATCACCCGCTTGATGAGGTCCTTGGTCTGGGATCCCTCGTTCGGCGGGCTCTCGAAGACGATGAGATCCCCGCGGCGGACATCGTGGAGGTCGTAGCTCAGCTTGTTCACCAGGACGCGGTCGTTCACCTTCAGCGTGGGTGCCATGGAGAGCGACGGGATGTAGAACGCCTGGAGCAGGAAGCTCTTGATGAGGAAGGCGACCAGCAGGGCGCCGCCGGCGATCGCGACCCATTCGGCGACGTTGCGCAGCCCCGACGGCCGAGCCCGCTCCTCGGGCTCCGGGTCGGCGGTCGACGGCCGGGAGCCGCGGGCCGCCTCGGAGAGGACGGGATCGTCTTCGATGGACACTGCGGGCGAGGTTATCCCTGGTACCGCGCCAGCAGTCGGCGCGCCGCCGCGGCGGTGGCCCCTCCGTCGCCGCCCACGACGATGGCCCGCCGGCCCAGGCGCAGCAACAGGCGCTCCAGCCACGCCGACTGACTGGCGACGAGCGTGACCCGCAACCGCCCGCCGCCGGCCTCCTCCACCTTCTCCACCGGGTACTGCTCGGCCACCCAGCGGGCCGACGGCTCCAGGTCCAGCGTGACCCGCCGGTCGCCGGCGCCGGGACGGTAGGTGGCCAGCTCCGGCGGCGACCCGGGGGGGTCGAACGAGTTGTCCAGGGCGGTGGCCGACGCGATGCGGTCCACCCGGAAGACCCGCTCGTCGTCGACGCGGTGGCACCAGCCCGTCACGTACCACTGGCCGCCGGCGGAGAACACCGCGTAGGGGTCGACGACCCGGCGGGCGCGCTCGTCGCGGCCGAAGGAGTAGTAGTCGATCTCGACCTGGCGGCGGGCGGCGACGGCCGCCCGGAGGGTGCCGAGCACGTCCTCGGCCACCGGCCCCAGCTCGATCTCGACCGCCTCGCCGGCATCGACCCCCATGGCCGAGGCCAGCTTGTCGAGGCCCCGGGCCAGCGGGCCGCCGTCGTCGCCCCCGGAGGTGGCCAGCACGGTGCGGCCGGAGGCCAGCAGGGCGAGGCCCTCGGTGGGGGTGAGTCGCAGGGGACGCGAGAAGTACTCGGCGTAGCGGATCCACACCCGACCGTCAGCGATGTCGACGTCGATGAGCATGTCCGGCGTGTAGGGGTGGAGGCCGCAGAGGAACAGCAGCTCGAGGTCGCCGACCAGCTCGGCCTCGGTACAGCCGAACCGGGCGCTGACCTCCTCCACCCGGGGCCCGTCACGGGACGCGACCCACGGGATGATGGCCAGCAGGCGCTGGAGCCGGTCATCCGCGCTCAGCTTCGGCACTATTTGTCCGCTCGTCGGGCCGCTCGGGCCACGCTCGCACCTTCGGTGCTCACCAGGTCTCCCAGCCAGTCGACCATGTCGGCCCGCAGCTCCGGGGGGTCGAGTATCTCGGCGTGGTCGAGGAAGCCCAGGACGAACGACCGGAACGCCTCCCGGTTGGTGACCCCGACGGCCAGCACCACCGAGCCGTCGGGCCGGCGCTCCTCCACCGCGTCGGGGCCGACGTGGCTGGCGGCCCAGACGGCCTGGCCGGCGTCGACCAGGAGCCGGGCAGTGAGCGCCTCGTCGCCCCCCATCTGCCACGGCGGCGGCTGGGCGCCCACATGGGGCGGGCGCTCGAAGGCGCCGTCCGCGCCCTGGGCCTCGACGTCGGACTCCACCCGGTCGAGGCGGAACATGCGCTCCTCGCCGGCGTCGTGGTCGTGGCCGGCGAGGTACCAGTGGCCGTTGCGGAACGAGAGCCGCCACGGGTCGACCCGCCGGGCCCGGCCCCGGTAGGCGAAGCCGATCCGCCGGCGGGCGGAGACGGCGGCGAAGACCGGCGCCAGGTGGGCGGCGCCGGGCAGGGCGGCCACCGCCGGCGCCGGCCCTTGCTCGGCCAGCTCGCCACCGAGCTTCCACAGCGCTTCAACCCCGCTCGCCCCTTCGATGCGGACGGCCGTGGCCGCCAGGTGCAGGGCGGCCAGCTCGTCGGGGGCCAGGCCGGGGTCTTCGAGGTAGTACGCCTCCTTCGGGATCCGGTACCCGACGACGCCGGGGAGGGTGACCTCGTCGACCGCCTCGACCACCACCGGGATGCCCAGGTCGCGCAACGCCTCCTTGTCGCGCTCGAAGGCCCGGCGGAACGCGCCGTGGTCCTCGGCGTAGCCGGGGAGGCGGTTGCGCAGCTCCTCGGCGGTCAGCGGCCGCTCGGCATGCAGCAGGGCGGCGACCAGATTGATCAACCGCTCCAGCCGGTGCATTGGACCGATGCTACGGGTCCGGCGGCCCGGCACTTCATCCTCCGGTAACCTTCCGGTTGGTGGGTTCCCGTCACCGCCTTCTTCTGGTCCTGCGCAAGCAGCCGGGAGCGACGGTTGCCGAGCTGGCGCGGGAGATGGGGATCTCGGGAATGGGCGTGCGGCGGCACCTGACCGCCCTGGCCGACGAGGGCCTGGTCGAGCGAGCCGCGTGCGCCGCCGCCGGCCTCGGTCGCCCACCGGCGGGGTGGCGGCTGACCGCCGCCGGTCGGGAGCTGTTCCCCCGCCGCTACGACCGGCTGGCGCTCGACCTGATCGAGGAGCTGGCCCCCGACGAACTGGCCACGGCCCTCGCCCGCCGCAACGACAAGCAGGTCGCCCAGTACCGGGGCGCCCTGGCGGCCTGCGCCGGCCTGGCCGAGGAGGTGGCGGAGCTGGCCGGCCTGCGCGACCAGGCCGGGTACCAGGCCGAGTGGTCGCCCGGCGACGACGGCGACCTGACCCTGACCGAGCACAACTGCGCCATCTACCGGGTCGCCGAGAGCCAACCGGCGCTGTGCGCCATGGAGCTGGCGCTGTTCCGGCAGGTGCTGGGGCCCGATGTCGAGGTCACCCGGCTCACCCACGCCATCGCCGGCGACACCGGGTGCTCCTACCGCATCAGGCCCCGCACCGACGATGTCGTCGTGATCGACCACGACCCGGCCGGTCCTGACTAGCGCCGGCCTGGCCGACGCCGCCCGCCGGCTGGCGGAGGAGGTGCTGGCGCCGGCCGCGGCGGCCACCGACCGGGCCGCGGTGGTGCCCCGGTCGCACCTCGATGCGCTCGCCGGCGCCGGGCTCATGGGCCTCTTCCGCCCGCCTGGGCCTCCGGCGACCGTCGTGCAGGACACCTACGAGGCGCTCGCCGGGGCGTGCGGGGTGACGTACTTCGTATGGGTCCAGCACCACGCGCCGGTGCGGATGCTGGCCGCGTCGGCCAACGAGGGCCTGCGGGCCCGGTACCTCGACGCCCTTTGCGCCGGCCGGGTGCTGGGCGGCGTTGCCTTCGCCTACCTGCGCCGGCCGGGCTCGCCGGCGGTGGTGGCCACGCCCGTGGCCGGGGGGTACCGGGTCGACGGCGAGGCCCCGTGGGTCACGTCGTGGGGCCTGGCCGGCGTCTACGAGGTCGCCGCCCGCCGGGGCGATGACGTGGTGTTCTTCCTCGTCGAGACGACCGCGCCGTCGCTGCGGGCCTCTCCCCCGCTGGCGCTGGCCGCCATGGGAGCCTCATCCACCGTCCGGCTGTCCTTCGACGGCCTGTTCGTGCCCGACGACGACGTGGCCGCGGTTGTCGCGTACGACGAGTGGAAGGCCCAGGACCGCATCATCACAGCGACGCCCAATCCGGCCGTCTTCGGCATCGCGGCCACCTGCGTCCGCCTGCTCGGCGAGACCCCGCTGGCCGCCGAGGTCAACGAGTGCCGCCGGCGGTCCTATGCCCTGGCCGGCGCCGCCGAGCCCGACCTCGACGCCCTGGTCTGGGCCCGGGCCGAGTCTCTGGACCTGGCGGTCCGGGCCGCCACCGCCCTGGTGGTGGCCACCGGCGGCCGGTCCATGGCCGCCGCCCACCCGGCCCAGCGGCTGCTCCGGGAGGCGGCATTCTTCACCATCCAGGCCCAGACGCCGGCGGTGCGCGCCGCCACCCTCGCTCAGCTGGACAGGAGCCGGGCCGCGGCGAGGCCCGCCGCCCCCGCGTAGCGGAAGAACTCAGGGTCCTCGGCCTGGGCCCGCCCCATGGTGGTGACGGCGCCGGCGTCGGGACCGGCCCAGCCGTCGGCCGGCGCCGGCGTTAGCGCCGGGTTCGAGGCCAGCTCCAGGGCGGTGGTGGTGTGGTGGCTCGTGCCCCGATGCCGGTCGCGCTCGTCGGCACCGGAGTACCGCACGGCCACGATCGGCTGCCCGCCCAGCCTGACTACGGCATCGATCACGCCCGCCACCTCCAGCCCACCGAAGCCCAGCCGTGACCCGGTGCCCACCACCCCCGGCCCGGGGGCGACGACTACGGCGTCGCCGGCGGCCAGGAGCAGCGCCGAGTGCAGGTTGACCGCCTCCCGTCGACCTCCGAAGGCCTGACCGCAGGTGATCGTCTCCGCCAGCAGCCCCCGTCCGACGAGGTC
Source organism: Acidimicrobiales bacterium (assembly GCA_051003575.1). Classification (GTDB taxonomy): domain Bacteria; phylum Actinomycetota; class Acidimicrobiia; order Acidimicrobiales; family AC-14; genus CADCTB01. The sequence continues at coordinate 7,885 of JBPCLE010000031.1, forward strand.
GGCGACCAGGTCGGACAGGACCAGCGGAAGGGCGGCCGTGTCGGTCATCACGTAGGACAGGCGCCCGTGCGGCGCGGCCTCGGCGAAGGCCACCGCCACCGGCGCCAGCTGGCTGTGCAGGTCGCAGGCCACGACGGGCTTTCCGTCGAGGCCGGTGGCCGTCTCGGCCTCGGCGCCGGCGTCGACCTGGAGGCTGGTGTAGCGGAGCTTCATGACGTGGCCGCCGCCCGGGGCCGACCACGCCTCCCGGGACAGGTTCCAGTGCACGACGTCCCACCCGCCGCTGCCGAGGCCCAGGTCGACGGCGGTGGTGTTGACCACGACCCGGTCACCGGCGGCCACCGGGCCGACGAGCTGGGTCAGCACGTACGCCCGCCGGCCGTTGTCGAGGTCGACCCGCTGCAGCCCGTCACGCTCCGCCGTGATCGCGGCCACCACGCAGGTGGCGAAGGAGGGCATCAGGGCGTGCCGTGCGGCCGGCGTCGCCGGCCGGTCATAGACCCGCGATCAGCTTCTCCACCCGCTCGTCGCGGGACTTGAAGGGGTCCTTGCACAAGACGGTGCGCTGGGCCTGGTCGTTGAGCTTCAGGTGGACCCAGTCGACGGTGTAGTCCCGCTTGCGCTCCTTGGCCTTGCGGATGAACTCGCCCCGCAGCCGCGCCCGGGTGGTCTGGGGCGGGGTGGTGACGGCCCGGTCGATGGCCTCGTCGGTGACGATCCGCTCCACCATGCCCTTCTCCTGCAGGAGGTAGTAGAGGCCCCGCTTGCGGTTGACGTCGTGGTACTGGAGGTCGAGGAGGGCGACCTTCGGGCTGGAGAGCGAAAGCGCGTGACGCTCCCGGTAGGCCTCGATCAACTTGTACTTGATGACCCAGTCGCACTCCCGGTCGAGGCTGAGCGGGTCGACCTGGATTTTGGTCAGGCAGTGCTCCCACATCTTGAGCGCCTGCTCCTCCAGCGGGCTGAGGCCGCGGGTCTCGGCGTAGCGCAGGGCCCGGTTGAGGTACTCGGCCTGGATCTCCAGGGCCGACAGCTCGCGACCGTTCTCGAGGCGCACCCGGCGCCTGCAGGTGATGTCGTGGCTGATCTCGCGGATGGCCCGGATGGGGTTGTCGAGGGTCATGTCCCGCAGGACGACGCCCGGGTCCTCGAGCATGCGCAGCAGGATGCTGGTGGTGCCCATCTTGATGAACGTCGCGTACTCGCTCATGTTCGAGTCGCCCACGATCACGTGCAGCCGGCGAAAACGCTCGGCGTCGGCGTGGGGCTCGTCGCGGGTGTTGATGATGGGCCGGCTGCGGGTGGTGGCCGACGACACGCCCTCCCAGATGTGCTCGGCCCGCTGGCTGACGCAGTAGGTGGCGCCCCGGGCTGTGTTCAGCACCTTGCCGGCGCCGGCATAGATCTGGCGGCTGACGAAGAAGGGGATCAGCACCTCGGCGTAGTGGCCGAAGTCGTCGCGCCGGCTGGTGAGGTAGTTCTCGTGGCAGCCATAGGAGTTGCCCGCCGAGTCGGTGTTGTTCTTGAACAGGTAGACGATGCCCCGGATGCCCTCCTCCCGCAGCCGCTGCTCGGCGCTGGAAAGGAGGCTCTCCAGGATGCGCTCGCCGGCCTTGTCGTGAGCCACGAGGTCTTCGATCGAGTCGCACTCCGGCGTGGCGTACTCGGGGTGGCTGCCCACGTCGAGGTAGAGGCGGGCGCCGTTCTCCAGGAACACGTTGCTGCTGCGGCCCCAGCTCACGACCCGCCGGAAGAGGTAGCGGGCCACCTCGTCGGGACTGAGCCGGCGCTGGCCGCGGAGGGTGCAGGTCACGCCATACTCGTTCTCGAGCCCGAAGATGCGCCTCTCCATGAAAGCCAAGCTACCGTTGGTCCCGATGCAGCAGACGCGCATGGTGCGCTTGGCCACGGTGGGCACCTCGTTCCATGCCCGCGTCATCGCTGCCCGGCTGGGCTCGGAGGGCATCGTCACCGACCTGCGCGGCAACATCGACGGCTTCTACCCCGTCGGCGTCGCCCATGTGTTCGTCGATCAGGAGGATCTGGCCGAAGCCCAGGAACTCCTCATGGTCGACGAGATCGAGTCCGCCTTCGACGAGCCCGACGACGTGGTCGACACCGGCGCGCCACCGGCGCTGTGGCTGGTGCTGGGCACGATCCTGGCCCTGGCCGCCGTCATGTTCTCCCGGACGTTCTGATGGCGCTCCCCCTCGGCGTGCCCCTCACCGTCTCGGACGTCTGGGATATCGCCGACGACGGCCACCGCTACGAGCTGCTCGAAGGAGTGCTGATCGTGACACCGGCCCCCAGCGCAGCCCACCAGACCTGCGTGCTCGAAGTCGCCCTGCTGCTCCGAGGAGCCAAGGGCCCGGACGACGTTGTGCTCATCGCCCCGTTCGACTGGGTAGCCGGACCTGACACCCTGCTCCAGCCCGATGTCCTCGTCGCCCGTCGAGCCGACGTCGCCGCGACGGGCGACAAGCGCCTGGAGCGCCCGCCGTTGCTCGTGGTCGAGGTCGCGTCGCGGAGCACGCGGATGGTCGATCGGGGGACCAAGCGGCTGGCCTTCCAGGGCGCCGGCGTGGCGACCTACTGGCTGGTCGACCCCGACGAGCCGAGCCTCACCGTGCTCCGCCTGGCAGACGGCGCCTATGTCGAGGAGGCGCGGGTGGCGGGCGACGAGGTTTACGAGGCCAGCGAGCCCTTCAACGTCACTGTGATCCCCAGCAGGCTCCTGGGGGGCCTGTAGCCCTCAGGCGGAGAGCAACACGGCCACGTCGGCCTCGACGATGCGCCGGAAGGCCCGGCGGGCGGTGGTGCGGGCCAGGACCGCCACCTCGAGGTTGGCGGCCTCCAGCGTGCGTTCCGGGCCGGCGAGGGCGCTGATCGCGGCACGGAGGGCGCCGCCGAGATCGAGGTCGGCATCGGCGGTGACGCTGGCCCGGAGGCGCGCGCCCACGGTGTCGGCGTCGCCGCCCAGGACCGTGGAGCCGTCCTCGTCCACGATCGTGCCCTCATAGGAGATGCGGAAGAACTGGTCGGCCTCCTTGGTGGCTCCCACCTCGGCCACCAGGATCTCGACCTCCATGGGCTTCATCTCGTGGGTGAAGACGTTGCCGAGCGCCTGGGCGTAGGCGTTGGCCAGCGAGCGGGCGTCGACGTCCTCCCTTGAGTAGGTGTAGCCTTTGAGGTCGGCGAGGCGGACGCCCTGGGTCCGCAGCGAGTCGAACTCGCTGAACTTGCCCACGCCGGCGAAGGCGATCCGGTCGTAGATCTCAGCCACCTTGTGCAGGGTGCGCGAGGGGTTCTCGGCGCAGATGAGGATGCCCTCGTCGTAGCTGAGAGCTGCCAGGCTGCGACCCCGGGCGATGCCCTTGCGGGCGTAGTCCGCCCGGTCCTTCATCACCTGCTCGGGGGCGACGTAGAACGGCATACTCATCGGAGGCGCCCCTGGCTGGGATTGGTCATTTCGCGGTCATATCCGTACCCGAATCGTCCACACCGGGGCGGTCGGGCGCTCATCGCGGGTGCCCCTCGCTCGTCTTGCGCTGGAGGAGCTCGCCGAAGCGCTGGGCCACCTCGGTGTCCTCCACCGGAGCGAAGCCGGAGGAGGTGATGGTGGCGACGGTGGGGTAGATGCCCCGCACCACGTCGGGACCGCCGGTGGCCGAGTCCTCGTCCGCGGCCTGGTACAGCCCCTCCACCGCGAGCTGGATGGCCTCGGCCCGGTCGAGGCCCTCGCGGTAACCGAGCTTGATCGTCGTCCGGGCGTCGCGGCCGCCCGAGCCGGTGGCGTGGAAGTCGCCCTCCTCGTAGCGCCCGCCGGTGAGGTCGTACTTGAAGATGCGCCCGATGCGCCGGCGCAGGTCGTAGCCGGCGTAGATCGGCACCACCGCCAGGCCCTCCATGGCCATGGGCAGGTTGCGGCGGACCATGCCGCCGAGCTGGTTCGCCTTGCCCTCCAGGCTGAGGGCGACACCCTCCACCTTCTCGTAATGCTCAAGCTCGGTCTGGAAGAGGCGCACCATCTCCACTGCGGGACCGGCGGCGCCGGCGATGGCGACGCCTGAGTGGGTGTCGGCCGGGAAGACCTTGTCGATGGCCCGGCTGGCGATGCTGTGGCCCTCGGTGGCGCGGCGGTCGCCCGCCATGATCACGCCCTCGGCGTAGCGGAGGGCGACGATGGTCGTGCCGTGGGTGATCTCCACCGCACCGCTGTTGTGCAGCGGCGGCGGGTCACCGTTCGTCCGCCGCAGCAGCTCGGAGAAGCTGGGGCCGGGGTCCTGTCCGGAGGCGAAATACGGGAGAGTCATCGCACGGCGAGGCTAGGCGCTTGGGGGTCCGGACCGTGAACATTGTGACAAGTTCTCCCAGCCGGCCGCCCTTGCCGCCGACAGGCGGCTCCAACGGATGGCCCCTCGCCGGTCGAAGGCCGGCACGCCTCGGGGGGAGGCCGGGGGGGGGCTGCCCCC
>JBPCLE010000032.1:0-18899 GCA_051003575.1 Acidimicrobiales bacterium
GGGTACCCGCCGCCGGCACGGGTGCCGGCGCCGGCCATGGGCCCGAGCCGGCGGATCTCGTCGTACTCCTTGCGCTTGCCCGGCTCGGAGAGCACGTCGTAGGCGGCCGAGATCTCCTTGAAGCGGTCCTCCTTGCCGGGGTGAGCGTCGGGATGGTTCTCCTTGGCCAGCTTCCGGTAGGCGCGTCGGATCTCGGTGTCGGTGGCCGACTGCGGCACCCCGAGCACCTTGTAGTAGTCCTTCTCGAACCACTCTCGCTGGGGGGCCACCGCCTTAGCGCCCTTGCGCCGACGGCTGCGGCACCATCAGCCTCGGACCTTCACCATGGCCGGCCGGATGACCCGCCCCTTCCAGCGGTAGCCGGGGCGCAGGACCTCGGCCACGACCGGCCCGCCGTCGCCGTCTTCGTGGGCCACGGCGTCGGCCTCGTTCGGGTCGAACGTGGCGCCGGCAGGGTCGATACGCTCCAAACCCTCCCTGGTGAGGACGCTGACGAGCATGTCGCGGGCCTGTCCGAAGCCCTGGTCGTGAGCGACGGCCATGTCGAAGGTGTCGAGCGGCTCCAGCAGCTTCTCGACCAGCGCCTCGGCCGCCCGCTGCTCCTGCTCGGACTGCTGCTTGGCGATGCGCTTGCGGTAGTTGTCGAAGTCGGCCCTGGTGCGCAGGAGCTGGTCGAGGTAGTCGTTGCGCTCGGCCTGGAGCCGGTCCATGTCGTCGAGAAGCTGCGCCTCCAGCTCGGAGATCTTCAGCTCCTCTCCTTCCACCTCCGCCTGAGGCTCCGGCACCGCCTCGTCGCCGGCCGTCGATGCATCAGCGTCGGCGGGAGGGGGCCCCTGAGGGTCAGGACCCGACGGCCGGGCTGCGGCCTCGGTCTCCCGTTCGGACGTGGGGGTGTCGGACATCAGGCGCTCTACCGCCCCTCGTCGACGATCTCGGCGTCGACGACCTCGTCGTCGCCGTCGAAGTCGCCGGCGCCGTCACTGTCGCTGTTGTTGGCCGCCTCGGAGTACAGGCGGGTGGTGATGGTCTGGTTGACCGCCATCAGCGCCTCGGTGTCGGCCCGGATGGCGCCCAGGTCGTCGCACTTGAGGGTGGCCTTGAGGTTCTTGACCGCCTGCTGCAGCCGGTCCTTCTCGTCGTCGGACATGCTGGCGCCGTGCTCGCGGATCATCCGCTCGGTCTGGTAGACGAGCGTGTCGCCCTGGTTGCGGGTCTCGGCCTCCTCGCGGCGCTCGCGGTCCTCCTCGGCGTGGGCCTCGGCGTCGCGGACCATCCGGTTGATCTCGTCCTTGTTGAGCGCCGACTGACCGGTGATGGTCATCGACTGCTCCTTGTTGGTGGCCCGGTCCTTGGCCGAGACGTGGACGATGCCGTTGGCGTCGATGTCGAAGGTGACCTCGATCTGGGGGATGCCCCGGGGCGCCGGCGGTAGGCCGACGAGCTGGAACTTGCCCAGGGTCTTGTTGAACGACGCCATCTCCCGCTCGCCCTGGAGGACGTGGATCTCCACCGACGGCTGCATGTCCTCCGCGGTGGTGAACACCTCGGTGCGACGGGTGGGGATGGTGGTGTTGCGCTCGATGAGCCTGGTCATGATGCCGCCGCGGGTCTCGATGCCCAGCGACAGGGGCGTGACGTCGAGGAGCAGGACGTCCTTGACGTCGCCTTTGAGCACGCCGGCCTGCACGCCGGCGCCCACGGCCACGACCTCGTCGGGGTTGACGCCCTTGTGGGGCTCCTTGCCCGTCATCTTCTTGACCAGGTCCTGGATGGCGGGCATCCGGCTGGAGCCGCCCACGAGGATCACATGCTGGAGGTCGGCGCCGGTGAAGCCGGCGTCCTTCATCGCCTGCTCGAACGGGCCGCGGCACGCCTCCACCAGATCGGCGGTGAGCTCCTGGAACTTGGCCCGGGTGAGCTTGTAGTCCAGGTGCAGGGGGCCGGCGTCGGACGCGGTGATGAAGGGCAGGTTGACCTGCGTCTCCTGGGTGGTGGAGAGCTCGATCTTGGCCTTCTCCGCCGCCTCCTTGAGGCGCTGGAGGGCCATCTTGTCCTTGCCGAGGTCGACGCCGTGGTCGCCCTTGAACTCAGCGACCAGCCATTCCATGACCTTGTCGTCCCAGTCGTCGCCGCCCAGCTTGGTGTTGCCGCTGGTGGCCTTGACCTCGAAGACGCCCTCGCCGATCTCCAGGATGGACACGTCGAACGTGCCGCCGCCGAGGTCGAAGACGACGATGGTCTGCTCGGCGCCCTCCTTGTCGAGCCCGTACGCCAGTGCGGCCGCGGTGGGCTCGTTGATGATGCGCATCACGTCGAGGCCGGCGATGGCACCCGCCTCCTTGGTGGCCTGGCGCTGGGCATCGTCGAAGTACGCCGGCACGGTGATCACGGCTTCGGTGACGGTGTCGCCCAGGTAGGCCTCGGCGTCGCGCTTCAGCTTCTGGAGGATGCGGGCGCTGATCTCCTGGGCCTTGTACTTCTTCTTGTCGATGGTGACGGTCCAGTTGGTCCCCATGTGGCGCTTGACCGACCGGATGGTGCGGTCGGGGTTGGTGATGGCCTGGCGCTTGGCCACCTCACCGACGAGAACCTCGCCGGTCTTGGAGAAGCCGACGACCGAAGGCGTCGTGCGGCCACCTTCGGCGTTGGGTATGACGGTGGGCTCACCCGCCTCCAGCACGGAGACGACCGAGTTGGTGGTACCGAGGTCGATACCTACGGCCTTGGGCATGGGGGTCTTCCTCCCGAGAAAGTGGAGTTCTGTTTAGGACGCAGCATAGCAAAGTTGAGCGCGTACGTATCAAGTCAGCTGCGGGACAGCATATTCCGGTCTACGGATCTGGACGTGGGGTCGGTTTGGTGGTCATGCTCGGACCGTGACGAACCTCCGAGTGAAGCTCACGTTCCCCGAGCAACTCATCAAGCAGCCCCTCATGGGCCGCCTCGTCCGCGAGTTCGATGTCCTACCCAACATCCGTCGGGCCAACATCGAAGACGACGTCGGTTGGATCGTCTGCGAGCTGGCCGGCGAGCCCGAGTCGGTCGAGCGGGCGCTCTCGTGGCTTGTCGACGCCGGCGTGGCCGTCGACCGCCTCGGCGACGTCCTGGAGAGCTAGCTGCGCAAGCTCCCGGGGTTGGCGGTGCCGGCGGCCGGTCAATGTACGCCATTTCGTTGTACATTGTGGCCATGTCGACGGTGAGCGTTCGCGACCTCGCACACGGAGCGTCACGGGTCATCGAGGAGGTGCGGAACTCCGGACGGCCGGCGGTCATCACCAAGCGAGGCCGGGCTGTGGCCGCCATCGTCCCCATCGACGAGGAGGCCCTCGAGGACTGGGTGTTGGCGAACGCTCCCGAGTTCGTCGCCAACATGGCCGAGGCCGAGGCGGAGATCGCCGCAGGCGTGAAGGGCGTTCCCCTCGAAGAGGCCTTCGCCGCCCTCGGCGACGACGAGGCATTCGATGCGCTCGTCGAGCGGTCGTCGTTTCCGGAAACCCCTGTTGACGACGAGGGTTAACCCCGGTATAGTCTGAAATAACCTGGGTGGTTTTTATCCCGTGTTACGCTTGGCGGATGCCTCCGGCCCACCATTCCGTCCGGCTCGCCACGCGCTCCTTGAAGGATCTCCGGCGGATTGGGCTGGGTCCCGACGGAGCCCGGATACGGGCAGGCCTTGAGGCGCTCGCAGCGGACAGCGAAATTCTCGACATCAAGGCGGTCAGTGGCCACCCTGGGTGGCTCCGGCTTCGGGTAGGTGACTGGCGGATTCTCTATATCGCCGGCAATGAAGGTCGGCGAGTGGCCCGCATCGTTCACCGTCGCGATCTCGAGCAAGCGATCGGCTCGCTGTGAGCCGTGTCGCGCCGATCGGTACCCGTCCTGTACCGGGTCCTCAATGACCCGCGATGAGGCAGTCCGGCAGGTCGCCCCCTTTGGCTGGTTCGTCGCCCGGGAAACGAAGGGCGGGTACCTGATCATGCGCTGCTCGTGCGGCGAGCATCAAGAAACTCTGCACAAGACCCCGTCGAGCCCCCACCACTTTCGACGGAAGGCGGCCCGCATGATCTCGGTCTGCCGTGGCGAGATACCGTGATTGCATGTACCTGGTGCAGATTGTCGCCACGCTGGCGATGGGCCACAGGATCGCCGACGACGCTATTACCGACCTGATCGAGGCGCTCGTGGACGAGCTGGATGGGTTGGATTTGGAGCCCTCCGTCGGTACCGGTCGTTCGGGCGACAATGTCACCTTCACGGTCGACGTGACGGTCGACCAGGCCGAGGAGTTCGAGGCGCTGACGGTCGGAGTCGCGGCCATCAAGGCGGCGTTCCGCGCGGCCGGGGTTGGAACGGCTCAACTTCCGGTCGTGCGGGATCTGCGATCCAGGGTCATGCCCATGCAGCCCGCCTAACGCCGGCTACCAGCCCGTGGAGTCGGGCTCGCCCTTGAACGGGCCGGCGACGCGGGTGGTGATCCAGCCGCCGTAGAAACCCCCGGGCTGGGGCAGGACCAGCTCGGCGTCGACCAGGCAGGCCTCCATGAGCCCGGGATAGAAGGCGTAGTAGCCGGCGAGCGCCTCGAACCCGGGCAAGGGCTCGGGGTAGTACCAGGCGGCGTCGGCCACGGCCTTGCCCCGGTGGACCACCGAGTAGTAGCGGGCCTCGCCCTTCCACTCGCACCAGCTCGTCTTGATCGAGCCCCGGAAGATGCCCGGGATCACGCTGTCCGGCGGGAAGTAGTAGTTGGGCGGGTGGCTCGTTTCCAGTACCAGCCGCGGCGCCCGGGTCACGGCGATGGTGACGCCGCCGAACACCACCTCCGCCTGGCTGCGGCCCTGCTCGACGCGGGGAGGCCGCGGGTAGTCCCATACGGACTCCTGGCCCGGACCGGGCGGGATTGGCTTGGGGCGGGGGGACACGGCTGGGGCACTCTCTACGATGGGGCGGGTGGAGCCGCATGCTACGGCGCTGGCCGAGGCCGTCGAGGTCGCCCTGCCCGGCTGGGTCGAGCGGTCCGTGCGTCGGATCATGGCCGCGTGGAGCGGCGAGGCGCCGGCCGCCCACGTGATGGACGCCGCCCGGGACGCGGGCGGGCGGGCAGCGGCCGAGGTGGGCGCCGACCTGCGGGCGCTGCTCGAGGCGGATATCGACGAGCAGTGGACGACCCCGCTGTCGCTCCTCCGGGCTGCGGTCCGCTACCCCACCGAGATCCTCGCCGGCGCCGGCGTCCCTCCCGTCGAGCGGGACTCCTTCCAGGAGCGATTGGCGCCCGGCGACCTCTACGATCTGTCCCCAGCCAGCTTCGCCGACGTCGACCCCGCACTTGCCGAACCCGGCATGGTGTGGGGGGCGGCGAAGGCCCTCGCCCACCGCCGGAGGCACCAGCCATGAGCCGAATCGTCGCCTACACGCCCGATGTGATGGACCGCTCCAAGGTCGCCGCCGCCGGCGACTGCATCTTCGTCTCCCGCCCCGCCGACCTCGCCGCCCTGTGCGGCGCCGGCGCCGACGAGGTGGTGGTGGTCGACCTCACCCGCCCCGGCGTGGTCGAGGTGCTCGCCAGTCTCAACGCCAAGGTCATCGGCTTCGCCAACCACACCAGCCGCGACGTCATGGACGCGGCGCGGGCCGCCGGCTGCCACGAGGTGCTGCCCCGGTCGGACTTCTTCTCCCGCATCGACGAGCTCCTGTCGCCCTCCCAGCCGTAGGCCGGGGGCCGGGGGCTTCAGCGGGGCGGGTCGGGGGGACGCTGCCAGCCGGCGTCGCTCAGGGGCCGGGGCTCGAAGAACAGGCAGTCCTCCGGGCAGGCGAACGGAGTGGCCTCGGCCACGTCGAGGCGGCATCGGTCGACGGTGTCGCCGGAGGGCAGGGACCGGCTCGAGTAGTGCCGGCAGTCGGCGCGCACACTCACCCGACCATTGTCACAGAAGCGACGGGGTCACAGAAGCGGCGGGTAGCGTTCTCACGGTGTCGGGACTTCCGGATCTCCTGCGGTGGAGCGAGGCCCTCGCCGGGATCGCCCGGACCGGCCTGGCCTTCACCGAGAACCTCTACGAGCGGGAGCGCTTCGAGGAGGTCCTCCACGTGGCGGCCGACATCCGGGCCGCGGCGGGCGACAACGCCGGCGGCACGGTCGAGCCCGCCCCCCTCGTGCAGGAGTGGCTGGGCCAGGTAGGGGCCGGCGTGGCCGGCTACGTCACGCCGAAGGTGGCCGTGGGCGCGGTGGTCGGCAACGACCGGGGCGACATCCTGCTGGTCCAGCGGGCGGACAATGGCGTGTGGCTCTACCCCACCGGGTGGGCCGACGTGGGCTACTCGCCCTCGGAGGTGGCGGTGAAGGAGGTGTTGGAGGAGACCGGCATTGAGGTCGAGCCGGTGCGGCTGATCGCCGTGCTCGACGGCCTCCGCCTGGGCTTCACGACCGTGCCGCTCTACTCGCTCGTCTTCTACTGCCGGGTGGTCGGCGGCGACCTGCGCTGTCACCCGCTGGAATGCCTCGACGTGGGCTGGTTCCCGGAGACCGGCCTGCCCGATCCGCTGGCCGGCGCCGCCCGCTGGAGCGTGCCGGCTTTCCAGGCGATCCGGGGCGAGATCGTCGACGTGGTCTTCGATCGGCCCCGCCACCCGCCGTGGCGTCGCCAAGACGAACTACCGTCGCGGTGATGATGAGGTGGACATGGCCCTGTTGAAGCGCAAGCGGTCCGGACTGAACGACGCGATGTCGGTCGTCACGAAGTTCGTCAACGCCTGCAACCGCCACGACGCGGACAGCGTGGCCGCGTGCCTGCACCCGGACTTCGACAGCATCCAGCCCATGTACCCGACCCGCAACTTCCGCGGCGCCGACCAGGTCCGCCGCAACTGGCAGGCCATCTTCGACGCCGAGCCTGGCTTCCGGCTCACCGTCCTGCGCTCCGCCTCGGTCGACGACACCATCTGGCTGGAGCTGCACTGCGCCGGCGAGGAGGCCGAGGTGGCGGGCGTGTTCGTGATGGGTATCGTGGGCGACAGGATCCGCTGGGCCCGCATCTACAGCGCCCTCGTCGAGCCCGTCCCCGAAGGCGTGGGCCAGCCGCCGCCGGCGCTGCATGAGGTGCCTCGCCACGACGAGCCCGCCGCCGACGGCGACGTGGTGGAGGAGGCGCTCATCGCCCCGGTCCTCGATATGGAGCGTGGGAGCCGCCGGCGCCGGCGCCGGCGGGACGAGGAGGCAGACGACGCCGAGGCCGCCGGGCCGGCGCCCGAGGCGCCAGCGGGAACGGACGACGCTGAGCACGTTGACGCGGAGGAGGTTGACGCGGAGGAGGTTGACGCGCCGGTGGCGGCCGACGCCCCGGCCGTGGCGTGGGCCGACGGCGCCACCGAGATCGAGACGGTCGTCGTCGCCGCTGTCGAGCAGGCCGAGGCGGTGGGCGGCGAGGCCGGATCCCACCCAGACCCGGCCACCACCGCAGAGGCCACTGAGCCCGACCCCGACATCGTGGTGGCGGCGCCGACCGACGACGACGCGGGTCCGCCGACCGAGGCGGTCGACGTGTTCACCTTCGCCGACGATGAGCCCGAGCCCGAGCCCGAGGCCGACCCGGTGGGTGCCGGCGTCGAGGCGAGCGCCGCGAGCGCCGCCGAAGAGCCGGAGCCCGAGCCCGACGCCGGCGACGGTCCTCGCCGAGGGCTGTTCGGGAGGAAGCGGCCCTAAGCTAAGGGCCCGTGCGGCAATAACTTGAGCACCCCGTGGCCAAGCGGCCCGCAGGGCCGCCGTGACTCCTCCGCCAGTCCTTCTGACCGGCGGCTGGGAACTTTTGCTCAGGTTGACGCCTCTCGTGGTCGACAAACCTGAGGGTGTCCCCTCTTGCGGTAGGGCTCTCCCTCTTGGCCGTCGCGGTGGCCATCGTCTACCTGGTGATCGCCGTCTACATCGTGCCGCGCATCGACCTCGCCGCCGCCGATCGTCGAATCGTCCTTCTCGTGCGGGGTGGGGCCATCGCCTTCTTCACTGGGTGTGCCCTCAGCCACCTCCACCTGGCGATCCACTACCTGGCGGACCCGGCCACCGCCAGTTCTCACGAACTGGCCTTCCACATCCCTCAGGTGATCGGCGGCTGGCTCTTCGTGGTCGTGTGCGGGCGCCAGCTCGACATCTCCGTCGTGCGCAAGAAGTCCGCTCAGGAACGCGAGATGGAGGCGAAGCTGGCCCTCGAGCGCCAGGACCACGCACTGGCACTGGAAAGCTCCAGGCTCAAGTCGGCGTTCCTCGCCAACATGAGCCACGAGATCCGCACCCCGATGAACGGGGTGATCGGGATCACCGATGCGCTCATCGAGACCCCACTCGACGCCCGCCAGCTCGGGTACGTACGCATGATCCGCTCCTCGGGCGACGCCCTGCTGGCCGTGATCAACGACATCCTCGACATCTCCAAGATCGAGGCAGGCCGGCTGGTCGTCGAGCGGGTGGAGGTGAACATCCCCGATCTCGTAGAGGAGGTGTGCGCCCTGTTCGCAAACTCGGCCAACGCCAAGGGCCTCGACCTCGACCTCACAATCGATCCCTCCCTCGAGCACACTCGGCTCGGCGATCCCCTGCGCATCCGTCAGGTCCTGACGAACCTGATCGGCAATGCGATCAAGTTCACCGACCGCGGTGGAATCGCCGTGTCCGTAACCGACGACGAGCGCCGCGTGCGCTTCGAGGTTCGTGACACCGGGCCAGGTGTCGACCCAGCGTACCGGGACGCCATCTTCGAGGAGTTCTCCCAGGCCGACACCAGCACATCACGCACCTTCGGCGGTACGGGGCTCGGTCTTGCCATCTCGAAGCGCCTGGCCGAGGCCATGGGCGGCACCATCGGCGTCACCAGTGAGCCCGGTCAGGGCAGCACGTTCTGGTTCACTGTCGACCTGAGCGCGGGGGTGGCATCGCCGGATCCGTCCCGCTGCGCACTTGTGGGCCGGAGCGTGGTCGCAGTACTGGGGGAAACGCCGGGCCTCGCCTCACTCGACCGCCAGCTCGAGTCGTGGGGGATGGAGGTGGCCACTGTTCTGCCAGAGGACGTCGGTGTAACTCTGCGTGCGGCGAACGGAGGGCCGCCGGAGGTGCTCGTCATCGAAGAGGGGCCGGCGTGCCCGCAGCCCCGTGAGCTGCTCGCTGCCATCCGGCGGGACCAGCCGCTGCTCCCGGTCCTCGTCCTGAGGGCCCGGGGAGCCGGCCATGAGAAGCTCGACCACGAGCGTTTCACCGCCTTGGTGAAGCCGGTCCGGCGCTCTGCCGTCTACAACGCGTTGATGGTGCTGCTCGCCGATGGAGCGGCGCCAGCCGCCGAAGCCGTGCGACCTTCGGATGCGACCCGGCCGAGACCCGGCAACGGAGTGCGGCTACTGGTCGCCGAGGACAACCACATCAACCAGGTCGTGGCCGTCGCCATGCTCAATCGGCTCGGCTATTCGGTGGACGTAGCCCACAACGGCCGGGAGGCGGTCGAGATGCGGGCCCAGAACGACTACGCCGTTATCCTCATGGACTGCCAGATGCCGGAGCTCGACGGCTACGAGGCAACGCGCGAGATTCGGAGAGGCGAGGACGGCGGGCCGCGGATCCCAATCATCGCCATGACCGCGCACTCCATGATCGCCGACCGCGACAAGTGCATCGACGCCGGCATGGACGACTACATCTCAAAGCCCGTGCGCTTGCCCGCGATGGAAGCGGTCCTGGACCAATGGGTGCCGGCTACGACGAGCCCGTAGCTTCTGTCCTGGCTCGCCACGAGGGTGTCCGGCGGATGCTTCGGGCCCGTGCGGCAACAACTTGAGCCTTACGGGGGCGCCGGCAGGATGCTGGCGGAACTGGGCGTCACGGTCGGGGTGCTGGGCCCCCTCGGTCACCTTGGCGTTCGCCTGGAGGCTGTAGCCGAGGTAGTGCAGCATCCGCCCCACCAGCGACGACCCGGCTTGATGTCCCAGCCTTGTCAGCTCGGCGGCCAGGACCCGGGTGGACGTGACCGTCCAGCGCAGGGACGACATCGGATCGCCCAGCTCAGGCGCGGACCCTAACCGAGCTGTTCCAGGAGGGCGGCCACGATCGATGTCGCCCCCCCTGAATGCTCCCACTGGTCGCCGATGAGGTCGTGGTCGGCGAGGCCGGCGACGTCGGGCGCCATACCCAGCGACTCGGTGCAGGCGGCGGCGAGCGTGGCCGGCTCCAGCTCGTCGTCGTATGCGGCGAAGGCCTCCAGCCCCTCCCACAGCCGGTCCAGGGCCACGGGCGGCGCCTCGCCGGCGGCAAGGGCCGCGGTGACGACGTCGAAGACGGCCTCGGTCTCCAGGCCCGGCGGCCGGCGGTAGCCCGGCACCGGGTGCAGCCGCCACTCCAGGGCCACCCCGCCGGGCCCGTCGTCGCGCAGCCAGACCTGGGAGCCGTTCACGTAGGTGTCCACCGGCTCCCCGAAGCGTTCGTCCAGCCGCAGCAGGAGCTCGGGCGACGCCGACCAGACGCAGGTGGGGACGAGGTGCGGCACGGTAGCCACCGTAGGCTGGCAGCATGGCGCCATGACGAGGCGGGCGCTGCTGCTGGTGATCGCCCTCGCGCTGGCCGCGTGCACCGCCGGCGACTCCAGCCCCTCGGCCGACCGCGGCACCGGGCCGGCCACCCCCACCACCGGGGCGGCCCCGCCCACCACCGCCCTCCTGGCGCCGGCCACCACCCCGTCGTGCCCGGCGGTACCGGCCCGCGTCGGCCCCGACCCTGCCCGTCCGAGGTACACCCTGCGGGCCGACGTGCGGCCCGCCGACGGCACGGTCGACGGCCAGCTCCGGGTGCTGTTCACCCCCGACCGCGACACCGACCGCCTGGTATTCCGCCTCTGGCCCAACGGCCCCCGGAGCGCGCCGGCGGAGGCCAGGCTGGAGACCGGCCAGGTCACCCTCGCCGGCGCCCCAGTCGCCAGCGCGCTCGACGACCCGACCACGCTCGTGGTCCGCACCGGCGCCACCTTTCGCGCCGGCCAGACCGTCGACGTGAGCATGCCCTGGTCGCTGCGGGTGCCCGGCGCGGCCAACGACCGCATCTCCCGCAACGGCGATGCAATGCGCCTCGGGTCCTTCTTCCCTATCCTCCCTTGGGAGCCCGGGGTCGGCTGGGCCACCGATCCGCCGTCGGGTGGGTTCGCCGAGGCATCGACCGCGCCCACCGCCGACTTCGACCTCACGGTGGTCGTGCCCGCCGGCTACGACGTGCTGGCCAGCGGCACCCCCGACCCCTCCCGTCCCGGCCGGTTCACCGGCTCGGCCATGCGCGACGTGGCCATGTCGATCGGCCGGTTCGACACCGTCACCGCCGTCGCCATGGCGCCGCAGGCGGTACAGGTGACGGTGGGGATCCACCGGGGCACGGTCGACAGCGACGGCGCGCCCGCCTACCTCGACCGGGTGGTCACCGCCCTGGAGGACTTCGGCCGGCGCTTCGGCCCCTACCCGTGGCCGACGTTCACCTTCGCCATCACGCCGTCGCTGGGTGGGGGCATCGAGTACCCGGGCCATGTGATGCAGGGCCAGAACACCATCGCCGTCGCCAGCCACGAGGTCGGCCACCAGTGGTTCTACGGCCTGGTCGGCAACAACCAGGGCCGCGACCCCTGGCTCGACGAGGGCCTGGCCAGCTGGGCCGAGGCCCGGGTGGAGAACCGCCTGGCCCGGTTCGAGGCCCGGGTCATCCCGGCGCCGGCGAGGAACCGGCTGGGCGAGCCGATGACATTTTGGGCCGAGCGGTCAGAGGTGTACACCGCCGGCGTCTACGTGCAGGGCGCTCAGGCCCTCGCCGCCCTCGGCGCTCCCGACCTCGTCGACTGCGCCCTGCGGGTCTTCGTCGCCCAGAACGCCTACCGCGTCGCCACCCAGGCCGACCTGGTCAGGGCCGCCGGCACCGTCTTCCCCGACGCCGCCGCCACTCTTGCGGCCTACGGCGTGAAGGCCTGACGCTCAGTCGCCCTGCTGCTCCCGCAGGAAGCGCTCCAGCTCGGCGGCGAGGGCGTCGCCGCTGACGGTCTCCATGTCGGCCACGTCGTGGTCGTCGGCGCTGGACTCGAGCCGGCGGACGTAGGCCCCCACGTCGTCGTCGCCGGCCACTACCTCGTTGATCTGGTACTCGTAGTCGGCGGCGGCGAGTTCGAGATCCTCGGTGTCCACCGTGGTCGACAGGATGTCGGCAGCTCGCTGGAGCAGGGCCAGCGACGCCTTGGGCGACGGCGTGGTGGCCACGTAGTGCGGCACGGAGGCCCAGAGCGAGGCCGACGGGAGCTGCGACCGGCTGAACGCGTCGTGAAGGACGCCGACGATGCCGGTCGGGCCCTCGTAGGTGGACCGGCCGAGCCCGAGCCGCCGCACGAGCTCGGCATCGGCGGCGGTGCCGGTGACCCGCACCGGGCGGCTGTGGGGGACGTCGGCAAGTAAGGCGCCGAGGATCACGATCAGCTCCACCTTCAGGTCAGTCGCCAAGGCGACTACCTGCTCGGTGAACGTCCGCCACTTGAGCTGCGGCTCGTGGCCGAGCAGGACGACGACGTCACGGGAGGTCCCCGGCAGGGCAGCCCAGGACAGCTCGGTCCCCGGCCACTCGATGCGGCGGGTCAGGCCGTTGACCAGCCGGACCTGGGGCCGCGTGGCGGTGAAGTCGTAGAAGTCCTCGTGGTCGATGGTGGCGAAAGGCTGCGCCGACCAGCGGTCCCGCAGGTAACGGACGGCGGTCGAGGCGGCGTCGCCGGCGTCGTTCCAGCCCTCGAACGCGGCGACGAGCACAGGCCGGCGCAACTGGGGCCGGTCCTGCCAGCGGACGTAGTCCATGGGCCCCAAGGTACCGGCCGTCACGCGTCGGGCGGCTCGCGCCGCCGAGTCAGGTCCCGGTTCCGGCCAGCGCCTCGTCGGGGCCGAGGCCGTACCAACGGAGCCGGTTGTACATCTCCAGCTCGGCGGGCGTGCCGACGCCGGCCGGCGGCAAGGGCACGAACACCACGGGCATGGCCGGGTCGAGCCCGAGCGGGTAGTCGGCCGGATCGCCGGCGGCCAGCGCCGCCCCGGCCTGGGTGACGTAGATGGACACCCGGTCGGGCCCGGCGATCTCGATCATCTCGGCGAACTCCACCGAGCCGGCGCCGCTGGCCGCGCTCAGGGCGACGGTCACGCCGGCGACGGTCGGGTCGTTGCTGTCCTGCTCGCCCCTGAGCACGCCCAGCAGCTCCTCGGTCACGACCACCTGCTGGGCGGGGCCGGCGCTCATCCGCTCGGCGTCGGCCACCCAGTGCTCGAGCGCCTCGGTCAGCGTCAAGTCTGTCGGAGAGTGGACTTGAGGTATTGCATGATCGTACCGGTCGGGGCCGCCACCTGTGGGTCCTGTGGGCGTGCCTCTTGCGGGCGTGCTCGGGCCGGCGTGCTCGGCGAGCTTGGCTATGGCCGAGTCGTCGCCCGAGCTGCGCGAGCGGCTGTCGGCCATGTTCGCCGCGCTGCGTGATGTCGTCGCCGGGCGGCTCGGCGACACCGCCCGCCACCGCGGGATCGAGGTGGATGCCTCCCAGCTCGGCGACCAGTTCCTCGCCGTCCTCGAAGGCTCCATCGTGCTGTCCAAGGCCCACGCCGACCCCACCGCCCCCCCGCCAGGCGCTGGGGTTGCTGAGCCAGGACCTCGACCTGCTCCTCGGGTAGGCGCCCGCCGACGGGCCGGCGTTCGGACATTCGATCGCCGGTGCCGGCGCCGCAGCAGGTTGAGCGCCACCGTGTGGGTCCACTCCGACGAGCCGGCCATGGCCTGGACATGCTCCCAGCGCTCCAGCGCCCAGGAGAATCCCCAAGGTGCGCCATCATCTCCGGATGCCAGCCGGACGAGACCTCAGCGCCGAGACGTTTATCGTCCTGCGGCGAGCGCTGTTCGACCCAGCGGGCTTTCCGCTCCCGTTCAAGCTCCGTGACAAGCGGAACACTCAGGATGATCCGCTCGATGAGTATCTCCAGGCTGTCGTGGCGGAAGCGCAGGTCTCCGAGCACGTAGCGTGCAGCGATCGTCCGGCCCTCTCATCTCCCCGGACATGGCCGTGATGCAGGTTCAGCGCGTTCGTGAGCACCTCGTGAGCGGTGAGCCGATGACGCGGGCTGACGTCGTGGGCATCGAGGTAAAGAAGCTGGAGCGAACGAGGTCCGGCAAGGTTGCGAGAGCAACGGGGCTCGACTTCAACACGACGCCACCGAGCGAGGTCTTGACGGTCCTCGGTCCGGGCGATCAACAGGTCGAGATCCCGGGTTCCTACCTGTTCGTGATCCAGGAGATGGCCGCCGGGGGTGTTGCTGCGACCGCGCTGGTGATGTGTGACGGGGCGCTATTGAACGAAGACGTTGCACTCTACAAGTCGGTCGTCAATGTGCGCACGAAGCTCATCGGCCTCGGAAGCTATGGCGACGGGGTTGACCGACAGCGTCCGATGCTGATCTTTACAAACCCGCTGAGCGTCGGCGAGTTCGACGCCGTCCCGACCTTCGTCAGTGGCCGAGTGGATCTTGCGGACGCGTACGACGACCTTCGACTGGTGGGCACTCTCGATCGGACGAGGCCAGATGGATCGAAGGCTCGTTTCTACTGCTATCGCGTCGGGATGGATGAGGCTCGGGCCG
Organism: Acidimicrobiales bacterium; assembly: GCA_051003575.1. Classification (GTDB taxonomy): domain Bacteria; phylum Actinomycetota; class Acidimicrobiia; order Acidimicrobiales; family AC-14; genus CADCTB01. The sequence goes on from JBPCLE010000032.1 coordinate 14,650, forward strand.
CGCCCCTTGAACTCACGGATCCGTTCCCGGTGCCGGCGCGGACCGAGGAAACGCACGCGCGCTGTCGATTCAGGCTTGATCTCTGAGCGGCGTCTCGCCGAGCAGGGCGGTCGAAGCACTCGAGCTGACCTGGGCACACGCCCGTGTCAGGCTCTCGACCGAGTGGCCAACGTCAGCGGTTAGCAACGAGAGGACTGTCCCGTTGACGACCGACACTACGTCCGTTCGAGAGACGGCGATTCCGACGGCCTGCAGCCTGCGGAGCCGGTCGATGGCGACTAGGGCCGCGGCGTCCACGCCTTCAGCAATCGCCGACGCTGGCTTCTTTCGGCAGATCACGATCGAATCGAGATTCGAAGGATCGTTGGTCCCCGCCTTCGTTGCGGAGACGGACATCTCCGCCTTGACGGGTTGAAGTGCCGTTACAACGAATCCCGCCGCACGAAGGGCGGCCATCAGCTCTAGCCATCCCGAAATTCGGGCTTGGTGAAATGTGAGTGCTAGAAGACCTTCGGGCTTCAGAACCCGAGCACATTCTGAGAAGACGTTCTTGATAGCCGAGCCGAACTCCGTTGGACTCGCGCTCTGAACCTCGGCCTCGCTCCTCGTCGTGGCGATCTCTGGATACCCCGAGAATGGCTGGAGCTGGCGCAGCCAGGCGTGGAAGAAGTCAGCCAGCTCCGAATAGTGGACGTTGTCCATAAATGGTGGGTCAGTGGCGATGATGTCGACGGAGGCGTCAGGGAGATCGGTCCGAGCGGAGTCGCCCGGGGCGATGTAGAACCGGGCAGCGCCCTGCTCGAACTCGGCGTACGTCGTTGCGATTTCGCCGACCGTCGATGAGGATATGCCGAATACGCGCTCGACCACTCCGTTCGTGATGCTGAGGTCGTGGGGGCTGAGCTTGTAGTCGTGCGCTCGACGGATTCGACGATCGAAGAGGGTAGAGAAAGACCCAGAGGACAGTGGGGTTCCCCAGGGGTTGGCTTCGAGAGGGGTACGCTCCGGTTTGAGAATGTGATGGCTAAAAATATGCCGGACGGCGCCTGTGCCCTCACCCTTGTAGCTGCAAAACAGGTTGTTGAACTCGAGAGTCCCGGAGAACAGCGCTATGAGGGCCTCCCGCTCCGGGCACGCGGGGCTGAGATCGCGTACGGCCTTGCCGATCCGACCGAGGCAGTAGAGCTGTCGGTCGTTGTGGAACTGGGCCCACTCCGTGAAGCCCCACCGCAGGGCTTGGCGCGTGTTGTAGCCGGGCTCGAGCCGCCCTTGCGGCTGAGGCAGGCTCGCTCCGTCGCGGCGTAAGCGCTGCCGAGCCTCTTCGTACAAATCGAGATCATGGTCGTCAACTCGCTGGTACTTCTTGTTGCCGCGTGCGTCCGCGACCAACTTCGCGTACATCCGATAGGTCGGCCGTTGTTCGCCCAGGGCGTCGACGACTCGGTTCCGGTGTCCTCCGGTACAGGTCATCCATTGCCCGGCGACCGGGCCAGCCATGGGTGATTCGTGCTCGCAGGAGCCGCATCGGATGGCACTGTCTGCCGACAGGTCCACAAGAACCACGTTGCGGCAAAGTGGGCAAAGGGCTTGGGCCTGAGGGTGTCGCCGAGCGTATGCGTGTCGGGCGAAGACGTGATCCGAGAAGAACTCGACCTCCGCGTTGCAATCGGGGCACTCAGTGCTCGCGACCCAGAAGTAGTAGAGCGCGACCTCACCCGTTCGCGATCGGTAGAGATCCATGATCTCGTCGCGGCACCCGTGCTCGACCTGCTTGAGGAGCACCTCCACCTCGGGCCAGTCCCAGTTGGCAACGGCCTGTCGCTGGACCAACGTCGCGACGGGGTTTATATCCCGAGCGATCACACGGGCCCCGAGTTTCGCCGCTTCTACGAGCGTGGTGCCGGAGCCGGCGAATGGATCGAATACAACGAGGGAGTCGAGCGACGAAGCGGTGCCCAAGGCTTCGGTAACCTCTTGGGCTTCGGTCGACACGGCACCCAACAGGATCGACCGAAAGACGCTGCCGAGGCGTTGGGCCCACCACTTGTGCGTGTGAGTCGCAGGGCGGTGGACTTCCTTTCGCCACGACTCCTTTTCGGCGAGGAGGCTCACAGCCTCGATCGGAAAGTTGGTCTCCAGCGCCGTGAGAGTCGGCACCCGCGTAAAGGACGGTCCGCGTGGTTCGTCGAAGAGTGCGGACTGGTTAGTGAGGCTCGGTGACCTTGGCATTGGGGGCGCTCCTGGCGTTGTCGCGTTCGAGGGCTGCCAAGCGCAGCGAGCGCCAGCGAGGGCGTACTCTCAATCTACCGCGGCTGTGTGACGGCCAAGAGGGATCACTGGTCCGCACTCAACAGTCCTGGGGTGCTGGTCCTCGTACCACCGGGCGAAGCCGTCCACAGAGAAGCCGTCCACAGAGAAGTAAGCCTCCGGGCGGTCGGATCCTTTATCGCCGAACGCCTTCGGCCGAGGGTATGCCCCGTGCGCCGGCCGGTCGATGTCCCAGGCCCGCCGTAGCCTGGATCCCACATGGCGTCGTTGGAGCGCTTCTCGCCGGTCGCCCGGGCCTGGTTCGAGGCCGCGTTCGCCGCGCCCACCGCGGCCCAGGAGCAGGGCTGGGACGCCGTCAGCAAGGGCGACCACACCCTGATCCTGGCCCCCACCGGCTCGGGCAAGACCCTGGCCGCGTTCCTGTGGACGCTCGACCGCCTGCTGGCCGGGCCCCCCGGCGGGTGCCGGGTCCTGTACGTGAGCCCCCTCAAGGCGCTGACCTACGACGTCGAGCGCAACCTGCGGGCGCCGCTGGCCGGCATGGCCCTGGAGGCCGAGCGGCGGGGCCTGCCGGCGCCGGCGGTACGGGTCGGCACTCGCACCGGCGACACCTCGGCCTCGGACCGGCGCGACCTGGTCCGCCACCCGCCCGACATCCTGATCACCACCCCCGAGTCGCTGTACCTGCTGCTGACCTCGCAGGCCCGGGAGTTGCTCAGGACGGTCGAGCATGTGATCGTCGACGAGATCCACTCCGTCGCCGGCACCAAGCGGGGCGCCCACCTGGCCCTGTCGCTCGAGCGCCTGGAGCGGCTCACCGAGCGGCCGCCGCAGCGCATCGGGCTGTCGGCCACCCAGCGGCCCCTCGAGGAGGTGGCCCGTTTCCTCGGCGGCCGGGCGGCCGGCGCACCGCGGCCCGTCACGGTGGTCGACGCCGGCGTGCGCAAGCAACTGCAGCTCCAGGTCATCGTGCCGGTCGAGGACATGGCCGAGCTGGGCAAGCCGATCGACGACGGCGACGGCCCCCTGCTCTCCGGCCCGGCGGCCGGCAATCCCGAGTCCCGCCACTCGATCTGGCCGGCGATGCACCCGGTCCTGCTCGACCTCATCCGCAGCCACCGGTCGACGCTCATCTTCGTCAACTCCCGCCGGCTGGCCGAGCGCCTGGCCGCCCGCCTCAACGAGTTGGCTGGCGAGGACCTGGTGCGGGCGCACCACGGCTCGGTGGCCCGGGAGCAGCGGCTGGAGATCGAGGACGCGCTCAAGGCGGGGACGCTGCCGGCGTTGGTCGCCACCTCCAGCCTGGAGCTGGGGATCGACATGGGGGCCATCGACCTGGTCGTGCAGGTGGAGTCGCCGGCCTCGGTGGCCAGCGGGCTCCAGCGCATCGGCCGGGCCGGCCACCAGGTGGGCGAGCCGTCGCGCGGCCGCATCTTTCCCAAGTTCCGGGGCGACCTGGTGGAGGCGGCCGTCGTCGCCCTGCGTATGGTCGCCGGCCTGATCGAGGAGACCCGGGTCCCCCGCAACCCCCTCGACGTGCTGGCCCAGCAGATCGTGGCCATGGTGGCGGTCGAGGACCTGCGGGTGGAGGAGGTGGCCGAGGTGGTGGCCGGCGCCTACCCGTTCGCCGACTGCACGCCGGCCCTGTTGGAGAGCGTGCTCGACATGCTCGCCGGCCGCTACCCCTCCGACGAGTTCGCCGAGCTGCGGCCCCGCATCGTGTGGGACCGGGCCGAGGGCACGCTGCGGGCGCGCGCCGGCGCCCGCATGCTGGCCGTGGTCAGCGGCGGCACCATCCCCGACCGGGGTTTGTACGGCGTTTTTACTCCTGGCCCCGCCGGCAGCGGCGGCAAGGAACATTGGAATCGCGTCGGCGAGCTCGACGAGGAGATGGTCTATGAGAGCCGGGTGGGGGAGACGTTCCTTCCCGGCGCCACCACCTGGCGCATCGAGGAGATCACCCGCGACCGGGTGGTGGTCAC
>JBPCLE010000033.1:0-8697 GCA_051003575.1 Acidimicrobiales bacterium
GTTCGGTGCACCGTCGCGTCGGAGTGGCGACTGCGCCGGGAGCGAGGGATCGTGACGTCGAAGCGTCCGGTACGACGGAAACCGGCGAGGCCCAATAGGGCGGCCGACGAGCAATGCGAAGCGACGGCCCCCGGCCCGGCCGCCAGTGTGACGGCCATGAGCCGCTGCTCCCATGTTCGAGGCGACCCGGGTAGGCGGTAGAGGCCGGGTCGGACCAGCTCCCAACGGCCGGTCCGCAGCCGGTGCTGCACGGCTGACGGCGTGACGCCCAAGGCAACCGCCTGGCCCCGTCCGAAGACGCCGTGCTGCCGTTCCGCAAGGGCCGCCACTCGTTCGTCCATGCGTGTAGTACAGCAGAAGGGTGTGACACGACAACCTGGGTCATTCCGCATCGTCATGGCGATGTCGAATGTCCCAGGGTCGCCGTACGCTGGACGCCGTGCCTCCGTTCCAGGTCGTCAGCGACTTCGAGCCCGCCGGCGACCAGCCCAAGGCCATCGAGGGCCTGGCGGCCGGCGTGGATCGGGGCGACCGGTTCCAGACCCTGCTGGGCATCACCGGCAGCGGCAAGAGCGCCACCATCGCCTGGACCATCGAGAAGGTCCAGCGGCCGACGTTGGTGATCGCCCCCAACAAGTCCCTCGCCGCCCAGCTCGCGAATGAGTTCCGGGAGTTCTTCCCGAACAACCGGGTCGAGTACTTCGTCTCCTACTACGACTACTACCAGCCCGAGGCGTATCTCCCGTCCAGTGACACCTACATCGAGAAGGACAGCTCGATCAACGACGAGATCGAGCGCCTGCGCCACTCGGCCACCTGGGCGCTGGTCAGCCGGCGGGACGTGATCGTGGTCGCCTCGGTGTCGTGCATCTACGGCCTGGGCACGCCCGAGGAGTACACCAAGCACGTCCTGCCCGTCAGCCGGGGCATGGAGATCGACCAGCGGGCCATCCTGCGTCAGCTCGTCGACATGCAGTACGAGCGAAACGACATGAACTTCATCCGGGGCAAGTTCCGGGTGCGGGGCGATACCATCGAGGTCCACCCGGCCTATGAGGAGCAGGGCGTCCGCATCGAGCTGTTCGGCGACACCGTCGAGCGCATCAGCCGGGTCGACCCCCTCACCGGGGAGATCCTGGAGGTGCTGGAGGACGTGGTCGTGTTCCCGGCCACGCACTACGTGGCCGGCGAGGAGCGGATGCGCACGGCCATCGGCGGGATCGAGTCCGAGCTGCAGCAGCGCCTGGCCTGGTTCGAGAAGGAGGGCAAGCTCCTCGAGGCCCAGCGCCTGCGCATGCGGACCAGCTACGACCTGGAGATGATGGCCGAGGTCGGGTTCTGCAACGGCATCGAGAACTACTCCCGCCACATCGACGGGCGCGACGCCGGCCAGCCGCCCCACACCCTGCTCGACTTTTTCCCCAAGGACTTCCTGCTCGTCATCGACGAGTCCCACGTCACGGTCCCGCAGCTCCATGGTCAGTACGAGGGCGACCGGTCCCGCAAGGAGACCCTGGTCGACCACGGCTTCCGGCTGCCCTCGGCGGCCGACAACCGGCCGCTGCGGTTCGACGAGTGGTACGAGCGGGTCAATCAGTGCATCTTCCTGTCGGCCACACCGTCGGACTACGAGATCGGCCAGTCCACCCAGGTCGTGGAGCAGATCGTGCGCCCGACCGGCCTGACCGATCCCGAGGTGGTCGTGAAGCCCACCAAGGGCCAGATCGACGACCTCATGGAGCAGATCCGGCTCACGACCGACAAGGGTGACCGGGTCCTGGTCACCACCCTGACCAAGAAGATGGCCGAGGACCTGACCGACTACCTCCTGGAGCTGGGGGTGAAGGTCCGCTACCTCCACAGCGAGGTCGACACCATCCAGCGGATCGAGATCCTCCGGGACCTGCGCCTCGGGGAGTTCGACGTGCTGGTCGGCATCAACCTGCTGCGGGAGGGCCTGGACCTTCCCGAGGTATCGCTGGTGGCCATCCTCGATGCGGACAAGGAGGGGTTCCTCCGCAGCGAGACGTCGCTGATCCAGACCATGGGCCGGGCGGCCCGCAACGTCGACGGCCAGGTGATCATGTACGCCGACAAGGTCACCGACTCCATGCAGCGAGCCATCTCGGAGACCAACCGCCGGCGGGGAGTGCAGGAGGCGTACAACAGAGAGCACAACATCGACCCCCAGACCATCCGCAAGGCGGTCACCGACATCCTGGCCATGCTCCGGCCCGACGGGAACGGCGAGGCGCCCCGGCCCGGCAAGGACCGCCGGTCGCGGAAGCGGGACAAGGTCCGCAGCGACTTCGCCGAGCTGCCCCAGGACGAGCTGGAGCGGCTGATCCGCACCCTGGAGGAGGAGATGAAGGAGGCGGCCACCGACCTGCGTTTCGAGTACGCCGCCCGCCTCCGCGACGAGATCCACGACCTGAAACGAGAGCTGAAGCAGGTCGTCTAAGCGGTCGATACCTACAGGGTGACCATCTTGGCGGAACCCCCGGCGTTCGCGCCACCGGCCACCAGACCGGCCCGTCGCTGGTGGGATCTGCCTCTTCGAGCTCATGTGGCGGCGCTGGCGGTCGTGCTCCTGGCTCTCGTGCCCTTGATCGGTACCGGATCGTCTTTCTCAGCCGACGAGGGCGCAGCCATCGTGCAGGCCCGCTCGCTCGAGCGGGGCGACGGCTGGATCGTGGCCCACCCCTTCCCCGATGTGGACGCGACCGGCGCCAACTACCCGCTGGAGAACTCCGAGCGGGGGACGCGAGGCACCTCGCCCTACGCCAAGCACCCGCTCTACCCCCTGGTGCTGGCGGCTTCCCACCGGGTGGCCGGCGTGGCCGGCATGGTCCTCGTCTCCCTGGCAGGCACCCTGTGCGCCTCCGCCCTGTCGGCCTTGATCGCCCGCCGGCTCCACGAGGCGCTGGTCCGCCCCACCGTCTGGGTCGTCGGCTTGGCCAGCCCTCTGCTCTTCGACGGGTACGTCGTGATCGCGCACACCGTCGCTGCCGCGTTGGCCGCCGGCGCCGTGCTCCTGGCCCTGCGCGCCAGCGAACGCCGGAGCATAGGAACCGCGCTCGCCGTGGCGCCGTGTGTCGCCGCCGCCGTGCTGTTCCGCACCGAAGCCGTCTTCTTCGCCGCCGGACTGGCCGTCGTCGCCGGCGCCTTGGGGATGGCCTCCCGGCGTTCCCGTCTCCCGCTCCTCACCGTCGCCGGCGGCGCGCTCCTGGCCGCAGTCGTGACCATGGAGCTCGAGGACCGCTGGACCGCCCACCTGGTCGGAGCGGCCTCGGGACCGGGATCCCTCGCGGCCTCAGTGCCCGGGGTAGGGCTTGGCCGCCAGATGCGGGGGTTCCTGCTGACCTGGCTGACCACCGGCTACTCGACCTCGGGCCTCGTGGACCTTGCCCTCTTCGTCGTGGCCTGGGGGACGGTCGTCGCCGCCGTCGTGGTCAGGCGCCGCCCCGAACGGGGCGGGCTGGTCGTCGGGCTCTCCGTGCTGGTCACCGCCTCGGCCGCGCTGGCGGTGGCCACCGGGCCGGTGCACCTTGTGCCCGGGCTGCTCATCGCCTTCCCGCTCCTTGCGGCCGGCCTGGTGCTCCTCGACCGGACGGTGCTCAGCACGGAGACGGCCCGGCTGGCCTTTGGAGCCTTTGTGGTGTTCGCCATCGGTGTCATCGCCACGCAGTACGAGCGCGGCGGGTCGGGCGAGTGGGGAGGGCGCTACTTCGCCCTCGGCATTCCTCTCCTCGTGCCCGTGGCCCTGCTGGCGATCCGCAACGCCGGCCGCCGCCTCCAGCCCGGGCCGCGTCGGGTCGCAGCCGGTGCACTCGTCGCGTGCATGGTGGCCATGACGGCCATGGGGGTCGCCACGCTGCGGGAGTCGCACCGTCGGGCCGATGCCATGAACCGGGCCATCCGGGCCGGCATCGGGTCGCTCCCGGCGGCGGCGTTTCGGGTGGTCGTCGCCACCGACGGCACGCTCGCCCGCAAAGCGTGGCCGACGTTCGACGAGGCGCGCCTGCTGCTCAGCTACGGCGATCTCGAAGACCTGGCCGGCCGGCTCGATGCCGCCGGCGTGCGACAGTTCGTTGTCGTCACCAGGACCTCACCGCCCACAGTCAGCCTTGGTTCCCGGGCCCAGATCGTCAGCGCGGTCGAGGGGACTTCGGCAGGGCAGACTCGGGTGCTGGTCGTCCGGATCGCATGAACGCCTCCCTGACCCCCACGGACAACGCCCGGCTTGGGCCCTCCGTTCCCGGGCGGTTGCGGCGGCTGTGGGGTGCGCCCCTGTGGGCCCACGTTGCCCTCCTGGCCGTGGTGCTGGCGCTGCTGTACCCGCTCATGAGCCCGTCGAGCTCGTACACATCGGACGAGGGCGCATACGCGCTGCAGGAGCGGTCGCTCGAAGGGGGGTCCTGGGCGTACGACTACCGGGCAGGCCCCCTGGACCCCGACGGCCGAGCCTTCCCGATCATCCTCAGCGACCGGGGGGAGTCGGGCTATTTCACCTACGTCAAGCACCCGGCGTACGCGCTGCTGCTCCGGGCTTCCACGACCGTCGCCGGGCCCGTGCTGGGGCTCCACCTGCCTGCCCTGCTAGGCGTCATGGGCACGGCCATCGCCGCCTGGCTCCTGGCCGGGCACCTCGAGCCCCGGCTCCGGCGCCCGGCATTCTGGCTGGCGGCGAGCGGCCCGGTTCTCGTCAACGGGTTCCTCCTGTGGGCCCACGCTCCCAGCGCGGCGCTTGCCGGCTTCGCCCTCCTCGGCGCCGCCCACATCGTTCGCGGCGGGCGGAGCCGCGGGGCCATGGGCGGGCTGGTGGTCGCCGCTCTGACCTGCGGTGTCCTGCTCCGATCGGAGGGCCTGCTCTTCGCCGGCGCTCTTGCCGTGAGCCTCGGCGCCGTGGCCCTCCGGCGGGACGGGGCCCGTCGTGCCGCCGCCGTGACTGCGTGGGTCGGCCTTCCGCCGCTCGTCGCCGCGCTGCTCGAGCGGGAGTGGGTGCGCTCCATCTCGGGGGCCTCCCACGAGACGCTTGCCACTCGGAGTGGCGGTTCGTCCTCCTTCCTCGCTGGCCGCCTGAGCGGCGCATGGCACGTGCTGATGCAGGCGCACTTCGGCGACCCGGCCGCCGGGCTGCCCCTGCTGCTGGCGCTCGTCCTGGTCGCCGGCCTGGGCTTCGTCGCCCTGCGGCGGTGGGTCCCGTCGTCGCTCGGGAAACTGGCGGTGGCCGTCGTCTTGGCCGCCGGCTTCGTCGCCCTGCGTTTCGCCGGCCATCCCCTCGACCCCGTCACCGGTCTGCTGCCCGCCTGGCCCCTCGCCGCCCTCGGCCTTCTCCTCTTTCGCTGGCGCAGGGCCGGATCCGTCGCCCACGTCCTGGGCGGGACAGCCCTGCTCTTCGCGCTGGCGGTCCTGGCCACCCAGTACGCCGAAGGCGGAGGGGTGGAATGGGGTGGCCGCTTCCTTTCGCCGCTGGTGGTGCCGATAGCGGTCCTGGCTGCCGCAGGACTGCTCAGGGCCGTGGATGCCGTGCCCGGCGCTGATCGGCGGCGGGCGACGGCGCTCCTCGCCGCTCTCGGGCTGACCACCGCCGTCTTCGCGGTGGCGAGCGTGGGGTCATTGCGCGACCGGCAGGACGACATGGTCGCCGCCATCGCCCAACACCCGGCGACGATCACCGTCACGACCCGGAGGTCCCTGCCCCGCATAGCCTGGCGGGCCGACCGCGAGGTCACATGGATGCTCACGGACGAGGCCGGTCTGGCCGGCCTACTGCAGCATCTGCGTCGTGCCGGGGTGGCTGACGTGGCTGTGGTGACGGCGGTTGACGTTCCGCTTTCCGACCTCGGGGCCTACCCAGTGCTCGAGCCGGTACGAGAGGCCGCCCTGAGCGACAGTGGGCTGCAAATGGTGATCGCCCGGGACCGCTGATGATCGTCCGAGGTCGGTAGTCCCAGGGCGCCGGTACTCTCGTGGGGTGTCCGACAAGCTTGTGATTCGGGGCGCGCGCGAGCACAACCTCCGCAACGTCTCCATCGAGTTGCCCCGCGACAGGATCATCGTCTTCACCGGCCTCTCGGGATCCGGCAAGTCGTCGCTGGCCTTCGACACGATCTACGCCGAGGGGCAACGGCGGTACGTGGAATCCCTCTCGGCCTACGCCCGCCAGTTCCTCGGCCAGATGGACAAGCCCGATGTCGACTTCATCGAGGGCCTGTCGCCGGCCATCTCGATCGACCAGAAGTCGGCTTCCCGGAACCCCCGCTCGACGGTCGGCACGATCACCGAGGTCTACGACTACCTGCGCCTGCTGTGGGCCCGCATCGGTGTGCCCCACTGCCCGACGTGCGGGGCGGTGGTCGCCCGCCAGACGCCCCAGCAGATCGTCGACCGCATCCTCCAGCTGCCCGACGGCACCCGGTTCCAGGTGCTGGCCCCGGTCGTGCGGGGCCGCAAAGGGGAGTACGAGGGCCTGCTCGAGGAGCTGGCATCGCAGGGCTACACCCGGGCCCGGGTCGACGGTGAGCTGCTGGAGCTGGCCGACCGCACCAGCGCCAAGCTGGCCCGCTACGAGATGCACACCATCGAGGTGGTGGTCGACCGCCTGGTGCGGCGGGAGGGCATCGAGCGCCGGCTCACGGACTCCCTGGAAACGGCGCTGCGCCTGGCCGAGGGCGTGGCCGAAGTGGAGCTGGTCCCGAAGGACGGGGAGGCCGGCGACGCCGAGATCCTCACGTTCAGCCAGCACCTGGCTTGCCCCAACGACGGCACGTCGTTCCCCGAGCTGGCGCCGCGCAACTTCTCCTTCAACTCGCCCTACGGCGCCTGCCCCCACTGCGACGGCCTGGGCACGCGGTTCGAGGTCGACCCGGAACTGGTGGTCCCCAACAACGATCTCAGCCTCGACGAGGGGGCGATTGCTCCCTGGGCCGGCAACCGGGGGGAGTACTTCCACCGCGTCCTGGCTGCGGTGGCCGAGGAGCACAAGTTCCCCACCACTGTGGCGTTCAAGAGGCTGACCAAGGCCCAGCAGAAGATCCTGCTGTACGGGGCGGGCACCAAGCAGGTCCATGTCTCCTACCGCAACCGCTACGGCCGCACCCGGTCGTACAACACCCACTACGAGGGGGCCGTCCCCTACCTCCAGCGCCGGCATTCCGAGGCGGAGTCGGACTACATGCGGGAGCAGATCGAGGGCTACATGCGGGAGGTGGCCTGCAAGGACTGCGGCGGCGCCCGCCTGAAGCCGGAGTCCCTGGGCGTCACCGTCGCCGGCAGGAACATCCACGAGGTGTGCGACCTCTCGATCGCCAAGTCGGCGGAGTTCCTGGCCACCGTCGAGCTGTCCTCGCGCGACGCCATGATCGCCGAGCGGGTGGTGAAGGAGGTCAACGCCCGCATGCAGTTCCTGCTCGATGTCGGCCTCGACTACCTCACCCTCAACCGCTCCGCAGGCACCTTGGCCGGCGGCGAGGCACAGCGCATCCGCCTGGCCAGCCAGATCGGCAGCGGCCTGGTGGGCGTGCTCTACGTGCTCGACGAGCCGTCGATCGGCCTCCACCAGCGCGACAACCGCAAGCTGATCGACACCCTGATCCGGTTGCGGGACCTGGGCAACACGGTGATCGTCGTCGAGCACGACGAGGACACCATCCGGATCACCGACCACGTAGTCGACATCGGGCCCGGCGCCGGCGAGCACGGCGGGGAGATCGTGGTCAGCGGCTCGGTGAAGGACCTCATCAAGGAGAAGCGGTCGATCACCGGCCAGTACCTTTCGGGGAAGCGCACCATCCCGGTGCCGGAGATGCGCCGGGAGCCGGGCCACGGCTGGCTGGTCGTTCGGGGTGCACGGGAGCACAACCTCAAGAACATCGACGTGGAGTTCCCCCTCGGCTGCTTCGTGTGCGTGAGCGGGGTGTCAGGGTCGGGCAAGTCCACCCTGGTCAACGACATCCTCTACCGGGCGCTCATGCAGCGCATCTACAAGTCGAAGACCGTGCCCGGCCGGCACAAGAAGATCGAGGGCGCCGAGCTGCTTGACAAGGTCATCAACATCGACCAGTCGCCCATCGGCCGCACGCCCCGATCGAACCCCGCCACCTACACCGGGGTGTGGGACCACGTCCGCAAGCTGTTCAGCCAGACGCAGGAGGCCAAGGTCCGGGGCTACCTGCCGGGTCGGTTCTCGTTCAACGTCAAGGGCGGCCGGTGCGACGCGTGCGCCGGCGACGGCACCATCAAGATCGAGATGCACTTCCTGCCCGACGTGTACGTGCCGTGTGAGGTGTGCAAGGGCGGGAGGTACAACCGCGACACCCTCGACGTCACGTTCAAGGGCAAGAACGTGGCCGAGGTGCTCGACCTGTCGTGCGAGGAGGGGGCGGCGTTCTTCTCCAACCAACCGGTGATCGCCCGCCACCTGACCACCCTGGTCGACGTGGGGCTGGGCTACGTGCGCCTCGGCCAGCCGGCGCCGACGCTGTCGGGCGGGGAGGCCCAGCGGGTCAAGCTGGCCAGCGAGCTGTCCAAGCGGGGGACGGGCCACACGATCTACATCCTCGACGAGCCCACGACGGGCCTCCACTTCGAGGACATCCGCAAGCTGCTGACCGTCCTGAGCCGCCTGGTCGACCAGGGCAACACCGTGCTGGTCATCGAGCACAACCTCGACGTCATCAAGAGCGCCGACTGGGT
>JBPCLE010000034.1:0-10351 GCA_051003575.1 Acidimicrobiales bacterium
GCGGCTGGCCGGCGAGCACCCCGACCGCACCGTCGTGTCGCTCGACCCCCTGGTCTGCCCGTGCTCGACCATGTTCCGCATCGACGCCGCCCACCTGGCGTGGGTGCTCGAGAACCTGGTCGCCGGCACGGTGGTCAACGAGATCAAGGTCGACCCGGAGATAGCCGATAACGCGAGAGTGGCCTTGGAACGGATGCTCGACATCGCTTGAACCGGCGCAGGCTGCCCAACGTCCCTCCCAGGTCGCGGTCGTCAGCCTGGGCCGCGCCCAGGGGATGGGCGAGCGCATCCGGGTCGCGTCGTGGGTCTCGATCTTCGAGGCCTCCGGCGCCGAGGTCACCACCATCCCGCTCCTCAAGGACCACCGGGCCCGGCGCCCGTCGGGCGTCGGCGCGGTCGTCGCCGGTCGGGCCATGCCGGAGACGCTGGCCTGGTCCGACGCCTCCCTCCACCGGTCGCTCGCCGACATCGAGGCCAACGTCGTGATCTGCGTCACCGCCCGGGCCTTCCATCCCTCGCTGGTCGACGGCAAGCGAGCGGTGGTCGTCGACTTCGTCGACCGCCTGAGCGTCAGCTACCGCGACCGGGCCCGGATCGGCGGGCCGCTCCACCGCCGGCTGATGTTCCTGGGCCTGGCGGCTACGAGCCGCCGGTTCGAGAACCGCCCGCTCCTCGCCGGCGTGCACACCGTCGCCGCCGGCTGGGACGATGCCCGGCACCTCGGCGCCGAGTGGGTCCCTATCGTCGTGGAGCCGCCGCCGCCGATCCGCCCCGGCGACCCGGACCGCGACGTCCTGTTCTTCGGCAACCTCGCCTACCCGCCCAACGTCGACGCCATCGAGCGGCTGGCCCGGCTGTGGCCGTCGATCCTCGAGCGACGGCCGGGGACGACGGCCCGGATCGCGGGAGCGAACGCCACCCCAGAGCTCCGGCGGCTGGCGGGGGCGCTCGGCTGGGACGTCCTCGCCGATTTCCCCAACGTCAGCGACCTGTGCGCCGGCGCCCGCCTCGCCGTCGCGCCGCTCGAGCACACCGCCGGCATCCAGATCAAGGTCCTGGAAGCGGCGGCCCTGGGCCTGGCCCAGGTGGTCTCGCCGGCCGCCGTCCGTGGGATGCGGCCCCCGTTTCCGGTTACCGTCGCCGCGAGTGACAGCGAGATGGTCGACGCGGTGGTGGACCTCCTCGACGACCCCCAGCAGCGGGCCCGCGAAGGTGAGGCCGCCCGCCTCCACATGGCCCGGCACTACACGGCGGCGGCCTGGTCGGAATGGCCCTCGACGCTGTCAGGCACCTGAATGACTGGCCGCCGATCGCATGCGCACCCACTTCCGCACCGCCTCGGGCAGGAACCGGCGGGTGACGGTTGCCGAACAGCGGGCGGCCAGCGCGGCCCGTTCCATGGCCGGGAGGCCGGCATAGACCGGCGACCGCCAACCGATGTCGCGGGCGGCGAGGCCGGCGAGGGCCAGCTGCGGCGCCGCGGCCTGGAACCGGCCCAGCCCGGCCGACTCGGCGACGTGGCGGAGGCTCCGGGTGGCGCCGCCAATGGCGCGGTGGACGGCCACCGTCGGCAGGGTGCAGATCCCACCCAGGAAGGCCAGGCGGGCGACCACGAACCAGTCACCGCCCATCTCGTTCGGCAGGGGCATGGCCTTCTGCAACACCTCCGTCCGGGCCAGCCCGTAGAAAATGCCGTTCTCCTCGACCAGCGAGAAGTAGCCGCCGACCCGCTCGGCCGGCCGACTCGCGTCGAGGTTCATCACCACGCCGTGGCGGACCACCTCGTCGGCGCGGTGGTACACCGGCGTGCCGGCCACGAGGGCCCGCGACGGATCGGCCTCGAGCGCGGCCAGGCAGGCGGCCACGTAGCCGACGTCGATCCAGTCGTCATCGCCCAGCCACATGAAGTACGGGCCGCGGGCCTCGGAGAACACCCGGTTGAAGTTGCCGGTCGCCCCGACGTTGCAGTCCTGACGGACGTACCTGATGTTCGGGTGGCGAGCCGCCAGCTCGGCGCACAGCTGGGCGGTCCCGTCCGTGGACGCGTTGTCACAGATCACCAGGTCGATCGGCACATGGGTCTGGGCCAGCACCGACTCGACGGCGCGGACCAAGCCCTGCTCCCGGTTGTACGTCGGGATGCCCACGGTGACCAGCGCAGCGGCCTCCGGCATGTCGCAGCGACTCTACCCGGCACCCTCCCGGCCGCGTTCCGCCCATGAGCCACCCCTCGTTGGGCGCCCGCTGGCGGGCGGTGACCGGCCCCCTGCTGTTCGTCAAGGTCTTCGGACAGGCCGCCGAGTTCGGTGGCTGGGTGGTGCTGGCCCGCCGGCTGGGCGCGGCCGACTTCGGCCTGGTGGCGGTGGCCTTCCTGGTCTGCCGCTACGCCGGCCTGCTCGCCGACTGGGGTGCGTCGCTCCGCGGTGTGATGGACGTCGCCGCCGAGCGGAGCAGCGCCGGCATCCGCGCCCTCGTCCGGCGCCGCTCGTGGCTGACGCTGGCGCTTTCTGTCGCCTACGTCTTGGGTACGGTCGCCACCGGTCGGCCCCGGCTGGCGCCCATGGTCATGGTCATCGCCGGTCTGGGTCTGTCCCGCGACTGGGTGTCGCTCGGCCAGGAACGGGGCCTGCGTTCGGGCTTCCCCACGACCATCCAGGGCTCGTTGATCCTGCTGGCCGCGCTGGCCCTGCCCGTCGTCGACCAGCCGGCGGTGCCGATCGCGCTGGGCTACGGCGCCGCGGGGGCGCTGTCGATGTGCCTCAACCGCCTCCCGGCCGGACCGCGAGGCCGGATCGTCGGCCTCGACGCCTGGATGCTCCTGGCCATCCTCAGCACCCAGGTGATCTCGACGCTCGACACGATTCTGCTCGCCGGACTGCGATCGAGCCGGGAGGCCGGCATCTACGCCGCCATCTACCGCCTGCCCAACGGCTGGGTGGCCCTGCTCATCATCGTCATGTACGGCCTGCTCCCCGTCGTGACCAGAGCCCTCCGGGAGGACCCGGGGTCCCTCCGCCAGCTCCGACGCTCGCTCCTGCGCTGGAGCATCGCCGCCGGCGTCGGCCTCCTCGCCGTCTCACCCGTGGCGTACTTCGCCGTGCCCCGCCTGTTCGGGGCTTCCTACCGGTCCGGCGGGGTCGCGGTCGTGCTGCTCCTCGTCGCCACCGCGGTGCAGACGGCCGCCGCCCCCCTTCACTCGCTCTACCTGGCCCGGGGAACAGACCGTGGGTACGCCGGCTTCATCACCGGCGCCGCGGTGGTGAACGTCGTGGTGAACCTCGTGCTCATCCCCCTCTTCGGGATGAACGGGGCTGCGGTCGCCACCATGGTAGCCACCACGTTCCTGGCCGCCGCCCTCTGGCGGGCGGTGGCCCGGTTCGTCGATGAACCATGCACGCGGCCCGCAGTCCCAGTTGACCCCCAGGAGACGACATTGGCCTCAGACCGTGAGCGCTACGCTCCCACCCTCGTGAACCACGACCTGGAAGCCGGCACCCCGTGAAGGTCCTGGTGACCGGCGCAACCGGCTTCATCGGCTCCCATGTGGTGCGGGAACTGCTGCGCCGCGGTCATTTGGTGCACGGCCTCGTCCGCCCGGCGACGCGTATGGACCGCCTCCACGACGTTGCCGGCGACGTCACGACGTGGCCGGTCGACCTGCGCGACGCCCCCGCCGTCGACGACGCGATTTCGGCCATCGGCGCCGAGGCGGTCGTCCACCTGGCGTGGTACGCCGAGCCGGGCGCCTACCTCCGCCACTTGCCCCAGAACCTGGCGTCGCTGGAGGCCGGCGTCCACCTGCTCCGCTCGCTCATGGACAGCCCGGCCCGACGGGTGGTGCTGGCGGGGACCTGCCTGGAGGACCGGCGCAGCGCCGGCCACGAGCCGATCTATGCGGTCGCCAAGCGGGCGCTTCACGAGGTGGCCATGGCCGGCTTCCAGGACCGCGGCCCCAGCGTGGCCTGCGCCCACGTGTTCTCGGTGTTCGGGCCGTGGGAGGACGAACGACGGGCGCTGCCCTCGCTGATCCGCGCCCTACGGCGTAAGCAGCCGGTCGACGTCGGCGCCGGCACCCAGTTGCGCGACTACACCTACGTCGAGGATGTCGCCGGCGCCATCGTCACCATCCTGGAAAGCGACGCGGCCGGTGGTATCGACGTGTGCTCCGGGGAGCCGCGGCCCCTCCGGCAGGTCTTCGAGGAGGTGGGCCGGGCCACCGGCGGTGGCCACCTGTTCCGCTTCGGCGCCCGCCCCCAGAGCGCCGACGAGGCGTTCGACGCCGTGGGTGACCCCGCCGCCCTGCACGCCCTCGGCTGGCGCCCGGCCCGCTCGTTCGCCGACCGGATCGACGAGACCGTAGCGTGGTGGCAGACCCAAACCGCGGTGCCGGCGACGGCCGGATCGAGATGAGCGACATGCCCGAGACTCCGCTCGACCCCACCTTCACCGTGCGATCCGGCGGCGAGGAGCGCACCCTCGACGTGTACAGCCGTGAGGGCTTCCTGGCCCTCGCCGAGCTGTGGACGCGAGCGGGCTGGCAGCAGAAGCTCTCCTACGAGGTCACCTGGCTGGGCGTTCCCATCATCCAGTTGCCGGAGGACATCCTCATCGTCCAGGAGCTGGTGTGGAAACTCCGGCCCGACGTGGTGATCGAGAGCGGCATCGCCCACGGCGGCGCCCTCGTGCTCTACGCCTCCCTGCTGGAGATGCTGGGCCGGGGAGAGGTGATCGGCGTCGACGTCGAGATCCGCAAGTACAACCGCCTGGCCATCGAGAGCCACCCCATGAGCAAGCGGATCACCCTCATCGAGGGAAGCTCCACCGATGAGGCTACCCTCAGCCAGGTCCGTGCGGGCATCGATCCGGACGACAGCGTCCTCGTCCTGCTCGACTCGAACCACACCAAGGACCACGTCCGGGTCGAGCTGGAGATGTACGCCCCCCTGGTGAGCCCCGGCGGGTACGTCGTCGTCTTCGACAGCGTGATGACCATGGTGCACGACGCGCCCAACGGCAACCCGTCGTGGACGGACGACAACCCGGCGGCGGCGGTCACCGAGTTCCTCGATGCCCATCCCGAGTTCTCGCGGGACGAGGCGTACGAGCGCCTGGCGGTCACCTACTGCCGAGGTGGCTTCCTCCGACGGTCGTGATCGACGACGGGACACAATGCGTGATCCTCGCCGGCGGCCGGGGGACCCGCATCAGCGAGGAGTCGCACCTCCGCCCGAAGCCCATGATCGAGATCGGCGGCCACCCGATCCTGTGGCACATCATGAAGACCTACGGGCACTACGGCGTGACCGACTTTGTGATCTGCCTGGGCTATCGGGGCTACATGATCAAGGAGTACTTCTACAACTACTTCTTGCACGGCTCCGACGTCACCATCGACATCGCCACGAACACCTCCACGTTCCACAACAGCCGCAGCGAACCGTGGCGGGTAACACTCGTCGACACCGGTGAGTCGACACTCACCGGCGGCCGCATCCTGCGGACCCGGCCCTACCTCCGTCCCGACCAGCCCTTCTTCCTGACCTACGGCGACGGCGTCGCCAACCTGGATCTGGAAGCCGAGCTGGCCTTCCACCGGCGGCACGGCCGGCTGGCGACGATGACGGTCGTCCGCCCGCCGGCACGCTTCGGGCGGACGCGGCTCGAGGACGATCGGGTGGTCGCCTTCGAGGAGAAGCCCCAGGCCGCCACCGGCGTGATCAACGGTGGCTTCTTCGTGCTTTCCCCCGGCGCCCTGGACCTCATCGACGGCGACGACACGCCCTGGGAGACGACGCCTATCGAGCGCCTCGTCGCCGCCGACGAGCTGCGGGCCTGGCGCCACAACGGCTTCTGGCAGCCAATGGACACGCTCCGCGAGAAGGAGCTGCTCGAGGCGTTCTGGGACACCGGTAAAGCACCATGGAAGGTCTGGGCGTGAACCCAGAGTGGTGGCTGGGCCGGCGGGTGCTCGTCACCGGTCACACCGGGTTCAAGGGCGCGTGGCTCTCGCTGTGGCTGGCCCGACTCGGCGCCGAGGTGTCGGGTCTGGCCCTGGCGCCCGAGGATCCGATGGGCGCGTTCACCGAGCTGGGTGCCCTACCCGGGCCCGACGGGGCGCCCATCGACCTGCGTGACGGCGTCGCCGTCGCTCGCCGGGTCGCCGAGACCGACCCGCAGGTCATCTTCCACCTGGGCGCCCAGGCCCTGGTGCGCCGGGCCTACGCCGACCCGATCGGCACGTGGGACGTGAACGTCGTCGGCACCGCCAACCTCCTCCAGGCCGCCCGCTCGGCGCCGTCCCTGCAGGCCGTCCTCGTGGTAACCAGCGATAAGGTCTACGCCAACGCGGGCGACTCCCACCCCTTCACCGAGGACGACCGGTTGGGCGGGGGCGACCCCTACAGCGCCTCCAAGGCGGGGACGGAGCTGGTCGTGGCGTCGTGGCGGCACAGCTTCTTCCGGAACACCACGGCCGGGCTGGCCACGGCCCGGGCCGGCAACGTCATCGGTGGGGGCGACAGGGCCGAGGACCGGCTGCTGGCCGACGTGTGGCGGGCGCTCGAGGCCGACGAGCCGGTGCTCCTCCGCTACCCCCGGTCGACCCGGCCGTGGCAGTTCATCCTCGAGCCGCTGCTCGGGTACCTGCTGATGGCCGAACGCCTGGCCGGCAGTGACCTGAACCCGGAGGCGCTCAACTTCGGCCCCGACCCGGCCGGCTGCGCGCCGGTGGCCGAGGTGGTCGGGCGGGTCTTCGAGCTCTGGGGCGGCGGCCACTGGGAGCAGGTGGAAGGCGTCCACCCTCCTGAGGCGGCGACGCTGCGCCTCGACTCCGGCCTGGCCTCGACCACGCTCGGGTGGCGGCCGCGACTCGACCTCGACACCGCCCTGGCCTGGACCGTCGAGTGGTGGCGGTCGCGCGCCGCAGGCGATGACCTGCACAAGCTGGCCCTTCGGCAGATCGACGACTACAGCCGGTTGGCGTCACGATGACTGCGCCCGTCGCCTGCCGGCTCTGCCAGGCGCCGCTCTCCACGACGTTCGTCGACCTGGGCGCCACCCCGCTGGCCAATGCCTACCTGCGCCCCGACGACAACGAAGCCGAGGAGCTCCGCTACCCGCTGCACGCCCTGGTCTGCGACCGGTGCCTGCTCGTGCAGCTGGAGGCGATGGTGTCACCGGCAACCCTCTTCGAGGACTACGCCTACTTCTCTTCGTACTCGGACAGCTGGGTGGAGCACGGCCGGCGGTTTGCAATCGCCGCGGTGGCCGACCTCGGCCTGGGGCCCGACAGCCTGGTGCTGGAGGTGGCCAGCAACGACGGCTACCTGCTCCAGCACTTCGTGGCCGCCGGCATCCCGGTGCTGGGCATCGAGCCGGCGGCCAACGTGGCCGCCGCCGCGGTCGCCCGCGGGATTCCCACCGAGACAGCGTTCTTCGGTCTGGAGACGGCCTCGGACCTGGTGGCGCGAGGGCGGACGGCCGACCTGATCGCGGCCAACAATGTGCTGGCCCATGTGCCGGATCTGCACGACTTCGTGTCCGGGCTCGCCGCCGTCCTCAAGCCGTCGGGGACCCTGAGCATCGAGTTCCCCCACCTGCTGCGCCTCATGGAGCAGGTCCAGTTCGACACGATCTACCACGAGCACTTCTCGTACTTCTCCCTGCTGACGGCCGAACAGGCGCTGACCTGGCACGGCTTGGCCGTCGTCGACGTCGAGCAGCTCCCCACCCACGGCGGCAGCCTGCGGGTGTGGGCTGCGCACGCCGATGCCGGCCGGCCGGCATCGGCCCGGGTCCTCAAGCTGCACAAGCTGGAGCAGGACGCCGGCCTGCACACGCTGGCCGCGTACAGCGGGTTCGGCGCCCGGGTCGACCGTCTCCGCCAGGGCGCCCTCGGTTTCCTCCAGGAGGCCAAGGCCGCCGGCAGGACCACCGTCGCCTATGGCGCGGCGGCCAAGGGCAACACCCTCCTGAACTACTTCGGGATCACGCCGGCCGACCTGGCCTACGTCGCCGACCGGAGCACCGAGAAGCAGGGCCGGCGCCTGCCGGGGTCCCACCTCCCAGTGGTGGCGCCGGAGCGGATCTTCGAGAGCAGGCCCGACTTCGTCGTCATCCTGCCCTGGAACCTCCACCAGGAGGTGTCGGCCCAGCTGGCGGGGATCGCCGAATGGGGCGGCCGCTTCGTGACGTTCGTGCCCGAGGTCCGAGTCTCCGGATGAAGTTCCTGGAAACCCCACTGTCCGGGTGCTTCGTCATCGAACCCGAGCCCGTGTCCGACGATCGGGGCTTCTTCGCCCGGACGTTCGCCGCCGGCGACTTCGAGCGGCTCGGGCTCGACCCGGCGGTGATCGAGAGCAGCGTCTCCTACAACACACGGCGGGGCACGGTGCGGGGGCTGCATCTTCAGGCCGCCCCGTACGGAGAAACCAAGCTCGTCAGGTGCACACGGGGTCGGATCCTCGACGTGGCCGTGGACCTTCGACCCGATTCCCCGACCCATCTCCAATGGACGTCGGCAGAGCTGACCGCCGACAACCGACGCAGCCTCTACCTGCCCAAGCAGTTCGCCCACGGGTTCATGACCATCGAGGATGACACCGAAGTCGTCTACCAAATGTCCTCGCCCTACGTCGCCGAGGCCGCGTCTGGCCTCAGGTGGGACGACCCCGTCCTCGCCATCGCCTGGCCCGACGCCGGCACCATCACCATCTCGGCACGCGACCGGGCATGGCCGCTGCTCGACCGGAGCGACGTCAGCGACCGCGCCCGGTGAGCACGGTGCGGATCGTGCGGGCGCTGATCCGCAGGTCGAGCGACAGGCTCTGGTGCCGCAGGTAATAGAACTCGTACTGCAGCTTCTCGAAGGCGTCGCCCTCGCTGGCCCCGTACGGGTACTTCACCTGGGCCCACCCCGTGAGCCCGGGGCGGACGAGGTGGCGGAGCCGGTAGAAGGGGATCTTGGCCTCCAGCTCGGCGACGTAGCGGGGCTGCTCGGGGCGGGGCCCCACGACGGAGAGGTCGCCCCGCAGGATGTTCACCACTTGGGGCAACTCGTCGAGGTGGGTGCGCCGTAGCCATGCGCCGAAGGGGGTGATACGGGGGTCGTCCTCCGTGGTCCAGGTCGACGAGCTGCCCTCGCCGGCCGCCCGCATCGTCCTGAACTTGAGGATCTGGAACTCGCGGCCGCCCTTGCCCACCCTGGGCTGGCGGTAGATCAGGGGGCCCTGGTTCCCGAACCGGTTCCCCAGCCACACCACCGGGGTCACGGCGGCCAGGACCAGCCCGCCCACTGCGGCGCCGAGGGTGTCGAGGATGCGCTTGATGCGCCCGTAGCGGGCCCGGTGCAGCTCGCCGATGTCGAACAGGAGACCGATCCGCTCGAGTTCTGAGACCGGCAGCTTGCCCAGCCACTCGTCGTAGAACAGCGACAGCGTGCGGATGCGCACGCCCGACTCGTGCAGCTCGGCGGCTTGGGCGACGATCGACTGGTCGGCCAGCGCGGCCCGGTCGAGGACGACGGCCGTCGCCTTGGTCGCCCGGACGACGTCGATCAGCGGCTGATCGGCCGGGCCCTCCGAGACCGACTCCTCGGGAGCCAGCACCCAGGCCAGGGTCGCCGGCCGCTCGGGGTGGGCGTCGAGCTCGCGTGACAGGTTGGCGCTCTCCTCCGGCCCGGCCACGGCGACGACCCGGTCGCGCTGGCCGTCCCGCTCCCGCCCGTCACGCGACACCGAGGAGCACAGCACGGCAAAGGGCACCAGCAGGGCCGGGGCGCCGAACACGACGAACCGGGGCAGAAGCGCGGACCCCGCCACCAGCTGGAGGATCGACATGGCCAGCGCGGCCGCGCCTGTCGACGCCACCGCGGTCAGTGCCGCCGACCGGCGGTTCCGGGGCAGTTCGGGCAGGCCGGCGCCGTAGGCCGAGGCCCAGAGGAGGGCGACGTACGCCAGCGACCAGGCGAACCTGAACGAGGAGGTGTAGTCGTAGGAGTGGGCGGCTGCGTGGGCCTTGCTCAGCCCGAGGACGGCGGCGACGATACCGGCCAGGAGAAGCGGTCGGGCCAGGCGTCTCATGAAGTCATTATCGACCTGTCGGAGGGTCCGGTTGAACGGCCGTGTCCGGCCAGCACGACGTGATCGCCGGCGGCCGGTCGACGAGCGAGGCGGCCGGTCGGAAGTAGTAGGTCCGGACATTTCGGTTCCCGTCACACCGAACCTCGCCGACGAGCACCAGGTCGTCCGGCGACGAGGAGGCGAGCCTGGCGTACTCCGACTCGGCCACCCCGACCGCCGGCCGGCGGGTCGCCAGCGCCAGCCAGGACGGCGGTCGTCCCACGGCGCCGGCG